>JAURYI010000134.1 GCA_030654015.1 Methylococcales bacterium
GTCATTCTATTATGATACTATTTTTCATTGTTAATTTGTGTAGATAGCTATGGCTTCAAGGACTGGCAGTCATTGAGTACCCAAAAATTTTTTTACAATTACTTATTAAGCATCAGTCCACGAAAAACACAAAAAAGCTGCGAGTTCCAAGATCATAAGCCTGAGAGCTAGAGAAAATATAATGTGTGTGGGTGGGGGGCTTAGCCTCGAAAAGCACGCACGAGGCTAAAGCCCCTCCCACATAATAATAAAAACAATGGGTTATGAAATTAAAACATAGTTTCATAGATTGTTTTTATAATCTTTCACAGTCTCATCAGTTAATAAATTATTCCCCACCTTCCACTATTTGCATCAATTGTTCATAACTATCAACGACATCGTACCTGACCTGTTCTTCTGATATTCTGGCAAAAAATCGTTTAGCGCACTCGGTCTTACATCGCTCAATCTCACGCAATTCCATTGACGACAGTGAACCTTTTGTTTCGGCAATAAAATAAATATGCTTCACTTTATCGGCTTCAAAAGCAATCGCCCAGTCTGGGTTGTAGTTGCCTACGGGTGTTGGAATGTAAAACGCTTTCGGCAATTTGGCATAAACTACCACTTCTGAGCTGACATCAAGTTCACTGGCGAATTTTTGTTCGATAGCAGAATCGGTGGCAACAAAGTTATAGATATGTCGCTTTAATGGCTCACCTTTATGATTTGGATTCAATGTTACCGACTGAGTGAAAATATCCATGTCGTAACTTTCTTCAATCGGATCGTAAGCAATATGCTCAACCACCATTGTCGCTTTTTGCTCATTAATCAAGCGAGTGGTTTTGGCAATAAAGTCTTCTGGATTCGTGCGGAATTGATAAAAGGTGTTGGCGTTAATACCCTGCAAAATTTTCGCTATCGTTTGTCGCGTGGTGTGCGTACCTGTTGCAACTTGTCCCAGTAAATCGTATTTCACCGATGAATGTGCGGACTGTTTAAAGGCTTTGATTTCAGATTCTTTGACTTTAAACGCATCACCCTGTGCCAAGTTTTCCAACGTCGCCTCATTAATCTGTTCGCCACGCTGAACGGTGTACTGCAAGTTGGCAACGTGTAATTTATCATCCAAAGTATGAACGCATTTTTTTATCAATTCGGCACTGTCAAAATGGACAGTATATGCGGCTTTGCGGTTAATTTTTTGCCAAAGTTCTTTAAATTCTTTCTTCTTGAAATTGTCGTTCAAGTCATTGGTTTTAGGATTTTTAGCGTTTGCTGGTACAGGTATTGATGCCTCACTGAACACGCTATCAATCAAAGCAAACACCTGTTCTTTGTAGGGGGCGAGTTCAACAGGTAATTCAGTTAATCGTTGTTCTTGTTTTGCTTCGTGATAGTTTTTAGTGATTTTATCTTGATCGTCGGTGTAATCGTTTTTGAGCAGGTATTTGTAAATCTGTTTCGCCATTTGCGGCGTGACTGCTACATTACCCGATTCTGTAATTAACACCTTGCCAATAAAGTATTTTTCATCGGCAACACGCGGACGATCTGACAGTGTTGCGCTAATGTCTTTTTGTAATGCGGCAACAAAATCATGATAACTTTCACTGGCAACAACGGTTAAAACATTGATGTCATGTACCGTTGCAGGATCATCCATACGGTCGCCATGCTTATTGACCGCCAAGCGCAAACCACGCCCTACTTCCTGCCGCCGTGAAATGGTATTGTCGCTGTGTTTCAAGGTACAGATAACAAACACATTGGGATTATCCCAACCTTCACGCAATGCCGAATGCGAGAAGATAAAGCGCGTGGGTTCTTCAAACGACAACAAGCGTTCTTTATCCTTTAAGATTAAGTCGTAAGCATCAATATCATCGGTTTCGGATGAACGTTTGCCCGTTACAGGGTCAACCAATCGCTTTGTTTTCTTGTCGATGGAAAAGTAACCGTTGTGGGTTTTAGCGGCTGTAATACCATGCAAATAATCGGTGTAAGCCATATCATCCAACGTACCCAGCTCATTGACCTGCTCGTTATATTCCTCTTCAAACATTTGTGCATATTCGCCCACACTTTCGCCGTTGTCATCGTAGCAACGGTATTTCGCTACTTGGTCAATGAAAAATAGCGTTAACACTTTGATTCCCTGATGAAACAACACGCGCTCTTTTTGCAAATGCGCTTTTATCGCTTCCCTGATTTGAATGCGGCGCAGGGTCGATTCATTCACATCACCTGTGGCTTGTTCCGTTTCCAATTGCACGCCGTTGGTGAAGCTAATCACGCCCGCGTTCCAATCAATATCGCTCACCGTAAAGCCCTTGTATTGTGCCAATTCACCCGACAACTCAAATAAGTTATCGTTTTTGTTAAGTTTGCGCACGACACGCTTGATACCGTTATTTTGCTTAACTTCAAATTCCAAACGTGCCACGGGTGGTTTATTGGATTTCTCAATGTCGATCAGATACAAATACGCAGTTGTGCCTGTTAAACCTTTCACACTGATGCCATTGACGGCAATCTTTTTCACCAGCTTTTGATTGTACGCATCCAGCGCGTCTAGGCGATGAATCTTGTTGTAAGTGGTTTTATGCGTGGCAGAATAACGCAATATTGCCAGCGGCTTAAACGCCACAAAGGAATCCAGTGTTTTCCCACCTTCCATTTTTTGCGGTTCATCAAGAATCAAAATCGGGCGATTAGCAGCAATCACATCAATCGGCTTGCGTGACTGAAAATCATCCAAGGCTTCATAAATACGGCGGTTATCTTTGCCTGTGGCATTAAACGCCTGCACGTTAATCACCATGATATTCAAACCAGCATCCGATGAAAAACTTTCTAAATTATGCAGTTGCTTGGAGTTATAAATAAAAAACCGCGCTTTCTTACCGTAAGTTTCCAGAAAATGTTCAGCGGTAATAGCCAGCGATTTATAAACACCTTCTCGAATCGCAATGCTGGGTACAACGATAATAAATTTACTCCAGCCGTAACGTTTATTGAGTTCAAACGCCGTCTTGATGTAGCAATAGGTTTTACCAGTGCCTGTTTCCATTTCAACATCTAAATTTACCGTGCAGATTTTGTTGCTTTCAAGTTTGACTGAACGCGGTAGATTCTGTTGCTGTTGCAGGTCTTGGATGTTTTTTAAAATGTGCGCATCATTGATTTTAAACTCGCCATTTTTAAAACCCGATTCCTCAAATAAAGACGCTTGATCGGCTTGTCCTGCAATTAACCCCGTGTCGATTCGGTAATTAATCCCTGTTTGATTCGGCTGACCGGCAAAGCAATTCACCACCGCTTCAACCGCAGCGGTTTGATAGGCTTGTTGTTTAAATTTGAGTTTCAAAATAGTACCTAAACAGTTTATGGAAAACGTTTGTAAAAACCTTCACGACTACCCACACGCAAAAATTCAATCACTTCGCCTGTGCAGAAAATCCCAATCCGATAACGGTAATCAAATTTAATGCGGTAATAGTTCGGATAGCCCGTCATTTCTTCTAAATCGTCCATGCTTGCTAGTTTTTCAACGGTCTTCGCTTGAATTAACACCTGCTGGATTTTCTCTCTAACCCGCTTGTCATCAATCGCCAAAGCATCTTTTTCAAAGCGTTTGCTGAGTCTAATTTTCATTGCGTCAAACTTTCGATAAATGCTTGCGCTTCGTTATCATCTAAAAACTCGTTTTCGTCTTTGGCTTGTTTGCAGTCCAAATAAAACGAAAGGTCTTCGAGTTCTTGACGTTTCTTTTGCACTAACTCACTGAGAAATTCACGTTGTACGGTATCGGGTAAGGTTTCATAAAGTGCGTAAAGGCTGTGGGCGGTATTTGAATTTTCTGGTTGTGTTTTCATTTTTATTTCCCCTCAAATGGTTTTAATATCAGTGCTGGGTGACATCATTTTAAAAATCTGCTCAACATTAATTTTGACGCTATCGCTGGCAAAACCTGCATCACAGAATACCGCGCGTAATGGTTTTATTTTTGCCAGCTCTTTGATGAAGGTTTCAGTCACGCCGCCGTTTCTATCAAAACACGCCACAATCGCATCGTCTGCTACGATAAAAACCGTTTTACCGTCGATAGTTTTGCGTTCAATCGGCAAACTTAAATCCACGCCCCAATCCAGTAACACCTGAAACAATAAATCCTCGTCGTTACGGTCTGGTTTGATGTTTTCGATAAATTGATGCAAGTCGTCTTTGCTAATTGCATCGGGTGAATAATACACATCATTCATGTTGGAACTGTCGATTTTCAATACCCGAAAACCAATGTCAATGGATGCAGGAGTGGCTTCATCTGTAGGAGTGGCATTTGTGGGAGTAGCATTTGTGGGAGTGGCATTTGTGGGAGTGGCTTTAGCCACGATTGTGGAATCAGTTGTGGGAGCGACTGTAGGAGCGGCTTTAGCCGCGACAATATCTGTCTGAAATGGAATGGCAAAGGTTGATCCTGTCGAGGCTAAAGCCTCTCCCACCACTGAGGATTGTTCCACCACCAAAGCCTGTTTGATTTTTTGACCTGCACGGCGTATGCGTTCTTTGCCAATGTCGGCAATGGTTTTGTAACCCGCTTTGAAAGCCTCTGATTTTTCGTCGCAGGCTTCGGGGATTTGCACCATGATGAATTTACGCTTGCCAGCCTGTGCTGAGCCTGTCGAAGCATCTTCGGCGTTGAGTTGCATTACTGCGTGGGCGGTTGTGGCTGAGCCTGAGAAGAAATCTAGGATTATTTCATCGTTTATTGCAGACATTTGAATCATACGTCTTATTAAACCTGTTGGTTTAGGCGTATTAAAATCTCCCTCGTCTTCATTAAAAATACTTCTTAATTCTTTTCTTGCCGCTTGATTGTCAGAAGCAAACTCTCTTGTCCACCAAGTTGACGGAACAACACCATCTTGAACTTCTGATAAAAATCTCTTTTGTCTTGGAAAATTACTGCCTTTTTCTCCCCAATAAATTCTGTTTTCTAAAAGAAGTTTATCCATACTACTTTTTTCATAACGCCACACTCGTTGTGTTGACGGTAATATGTCTTCTCCAGTTATCGGATTTTTAATCGGGTAATAAAGATTTGGGCGTTCAACAGAAGTTTTATTGCAAGTACAATCGACCGATGCCCAACCACCCCTTGGGTCATTATCTAAATTATTGTATCGAGCATTATGTTCATCGCTTCGAGGCAAAAGAATTCTGTCCCAACCAGCAGCATCATTTTTGGTTTGTTTTGCTAGTTTGGCAAATACCAAAATATGGTCGTGCATATCTGATAAATACGTTGCATCATTTTGAGGTGATTGTTTCTTTTGCCAAACGATATTCGCAATAAAGTTTGTTTCACCAAAAACCTCATCACACAACCGCTTCAAATTCGCCTGTTCGTTATCATCAATCGAAATAAAAATAACCCCATCATCACGCAACAGATTCCGCGCCAGTTTCAAACGCGGATACATCATGCTTAACCAATCCGAATGAAAACGCCCGTTTGATTCAGGATTCGCCGTTAAACGATTGCCTGCGTCGTCTTTTTGGTTGGAACGTTGCAAATAGTTAGCGGTATTTTCTGCAAAATCATCTTCATAAATAAAATCGTTACCCGTGTTATAAGGCGGGTCGATATAAATCATTTTGACTTTGTTCAAATAGGTTTCCTGCAACAGTTTGAGCGCGTCGAGATTGTCGCCTTCGATATACAGATTTTCGGTGGTATCAAAATCAACGCTTTCATCACGGCAAGGGCGCAAGGTTTTGGCAATCGGTGCATTGGCGTTAAGTAAGGCTTCCCGTTTACCCACCCAGTTGAGTTGATAACGTTCTTGCGTACCTTCAATAATGGAGCTGGATAATTCCTGTTTGAGCAACTCAAAATCAATCTTGCCTTCGGTGACGCAATGAGGAAACAACGCGGCAATTTTAGCGGTGTTTTCGTCTGTTAAATTAGGCGTGTGCAGTTTTAGTTTGTCCATAAAATAGAGTTGTGGGAAAGGCTGTGGAAAAGATTGTGGGAGAGGCTTTAGCCTCGATTCTAACATTATGTGTCATTGTTGTGTCGAGATGTGTCATTGTTATGTCGAGGCTAAAGCCTCTCCCACATACAGCTTCTCCCACAAGTTGAGTCTCTCCTGCATAAAATTTCTTTTTTATAACCAAATGGCATCCCATAATGGATAGTTTCCTATGTTAGCCACTAATTTTGCTCTTAATGGATTCGCGACTATATAACGGGCAACCTGTTGTAAATCTTCTTCTTTTCTAAGTGCATGGTCATGATAGCCATCTTGCCACAGCGGTTGATGCAAAGGTATCAGACCGCGCTCACGGCGAATTTTTTGTATTTGACACGCCGAGTTGCCTTTAACCTGCTGCATAACGTTTGCCAGCGTGTTGTCACCTTGCAAGGTGCATAACCAGTGTAAGTGATCTGGCATGACGACAAACGCTAAACTGTCGATATTGCCAAGTTGATGCTGTTTGCGGATAGCGTGTACCACTAATCTGCCCAAATGAAAATCACTAAATACAGGTTGCCGTTCATAGGTCACTGTCGTGAGTAAATAGGTTTGGTTAGCTTGTGAGTATCTGCCTTTTCTTAAGTCTTTACTATGTGGCGTGGGCTTGTTTTTTATTGAATTCATTAGACTTATTTTAACATGAAACTTATCGGTCTTTATCGAGGCTAAAGCCTCTCCCACAAGCAGATTAGAGCCGTTTGTGGGAGCGGATGTGGGAGCGGCTTTAGCCGCGTATTTGTTCAATAGACTGTTTTAACGCTCGCAATTGATTATTCAATTCAACCTTGCGATTGAATTGCTTTTCTTTTGCTAACCGCGCTTCAAGTTTTTTGCATTCGGTTTGTTGTTGTTGAAGTTGGTTGAGTCGTGCGATTTGCTCAGGCAAACCTTCATGTTGCCGTGGCGAACTGGGTAACAAGCTCTGCATCATCTGTTCGTATAGACTCTGCAAATTGAGCGCGATGGGTAAAGCTTGGCAGGATGTATCAGCAGGCAACCAATCCGATGAAAAATAACCCTCAATAACCGTTTTATCGTTAGCGACTTGTTTATAAGCCGCTGTAAATCGTACCGAATCGCTTTTAAAAACACGGTAAAAGAGTTTAAAGGGAATAGCGGTATCAATGCAACGCAACACGTTTAAATCGCATTCTGCACCTTTTAATGCTATATCAAAAATCTGTATTTCTTCAACGCTGGCTGTTGCTGGTAAGTTAATGGTTTCAGGGGCTAGTTTGTATTGCCAGACAATGCTATCAATTTGACGCACGAATAATTCTTTAACCGCCGCACTGGGTTTGGCGAATTGATAAATTTTAGACTTGGGTAACGGTCTGGCTAACAAGGCTTGTTGTGGGAACAAAAACACCTTAATCCTGAATCACTAAAAAGGTTATCAATTCAAAATCATCTAACCCGCTAATGGTATCGAGTAATGCGCTGGTTTTGCCGCACGAAAACAGGCTGTCGATGTCTTTTTCTTCTTTCACGTCAATAATTGAACGAATGGCTTGGTCTAGCAAATTTGAATAAATGCGCATATCGCATCTTAATGACAATGATGCTCTGCTTGATTTGCAAGCGGAGCTTGCACTCCTATGCGGATATGGGTTTATGTTCTATCACAATAGAAAGTGGTTCAGGGCCTGTCAATTTAATGCGCTGCCCTGTATCCAGCGTAAGGTGCGTACCGACACAATCAGGCGTAATGGGAATTTGTTTGCCGTCCCGTTTAATCAATGCCGCGAATATGACTTGATGCGGTCTGCCGTAATCAAAAATTTCATTCAGCGCAGCACGGATAGTTCTGCCTGTATAAAACACGTCATCAATCAAAATAATGTCGCGCCCTTCCATGTTGGTGGGCAGGTGGCTGGGCTTTACATTGGGGTGCATACCGATTTGCGAAAAGTCATCCCGATAAAAAGAAATATCCAGCAAACCCAAGGGTTCGTTAATCGCTAATCGCTGGTGCATGACTTCGGCTATCCATACGCCGCCTGTACGAATACCAATCATCAACGGGTCAACCAGTTGTCGTGCGGCAATGGTGTGTTTTAGTTCTGTTTCCAGATTATTTAATAATTCGGGTATTGCTAACACTTAATGTTGCTCCTTGGCGGTGTGCTGATTTAACCATGTTTGCAGGATGAGCTGGGCGGCGAGCTGGTCTTGTACGTCCCACATTTTCGCCGCGCCTAAATTGACTTCATCAAATAACAGTTGTTTGGCTTCAAAAGTCGATAAGGTTTCATCCTGTTGATACACAGGCAGTGCATAACGTCCTTCTAATTGCCGACAAAATTTTAACATACGCGGGGTAACGGGATTATCACTGCCGTCCTGCTGACGGGAAATGCCGACCACTAAACCCACTGGTTGCCATTCGGCAATTAACTGGCGAATAATCTCCCAGTTAGGCGTTTGATTAATCGAGCGTATGGTTTGTAACGGACTCGCACTTGCGGTGCTGGTTTGCCCCACTGCCACGCCGATTTTTTTGGTGCCGAAATCAAAACCCAGATAAGTAGTGCTGGTCAGTTTAGCGGCTAAGGGATCGCGTTTAAGCATGACCAGCAGGAATAGTGAGTTGATTAATGTTAATACCGATTTGCTCGGCGGCGGTTTGCCAGCGACTATCCGCAGGCGTATCAAATAAAATCTGTTTGCTATACGGGCAGGTCAGCCACGCATTGGCGAGCATTTCCTGTTCTAACTGTCCTTGCCCCCAGCCAGCATAACCTAAGGCGACAATATAGGACTCAGGGCCTTTATCCACGGCAATCGCTTCAATCACATCACGCGACGTGGTTAAGGAAACAGACTCCGAAATGGGCAGGGTCATATCCCATTCACCGCCTGTATTATGCAGCACAAAGCCGCGCTCCTGCTGCATCGGCCCACCCGCAAATACGGGGGATTCAGGCGCAGTCTCAGAACTGACAGGGCTGTTCATTTGTTTAAAAACATCACCTAATTTCATATTAATAGGGCGATTAATCACGATGCCTAGCGCACCCTCGTCATTGTGCTGACAAAGATAAATGACGGTATGAAAAAAATAGGGGTCTGCCAGATTGGGCATGGCAATAATGAAGTGATTGTTTAAGTAGGTGACTGCGGTCATGCGTCTCAGTATCAAAAGTTAGGGGCGGCTGTTATTGGGTAACTAAGCCAGATTCGTCTGTGAATTTCCAGACACGGGTAATTTTCAGTATATCAAGCTCGTTACGCAATGCCATAGGTAACGGTGGAAACGGCGCACTCATGCGCACGATTTTTTTTGCCGCTTCATCCAGTTCTGGATTACCTGACGAATGCGTGATGCGGATGCTGTCAATGTTACCATCAATATCAATACCAACATCCATCGTTAAGGTCGCAGAAAAACCGGGTTTGGTTGCCGCTTCGGGGTAATTGTGATTACCAACACCTGCGACTTTAGCTTCCCAATCATGCAAATATTGGGCGGCGACATATTTATTGGCACTCACCTGATTAACGGATTTGGTTTTAATTTGCGGTGCTGCCACCGCTTGTTGAGTAGTTGCGACTGCCTGTTCAGAAATTTGCTGTTGCAAAGAAGCGGCTGAAAGATGGTGTGTTTCAGGCTGTCCCTTACTGAGCGTAGTATGGGTTCTGGTGGCAATTTTCTGCTCCGCTTTCTCTTGCGTCAGCACTTTTTGTGTTACATCGGGCTTGCTGGGCATTGCATCTGCTTTAAATACTTGCTCATGCGGCGGTGCAGGTATCAGTTTTTCTACAGGCTTGGCAATCGGTTTAGGCGCAGGCGGCGGTATGTCTATTGGCTTTTCTATCGGCTTGGCAACAGGCTCAGGTTTGGGTACTGGCAACGGCTTGATTTTTTCGGGCTGTTTCAGCGCGGGCTTGACTTGCGGTGGTGGCGTAATTTTTTCCATCAAGTTTTTCGGCATCGGCTTAACGGGCGTGTTAGTCGGTGCTGGCTGTTGCTTCACAGGTTCAGGTTTGGCAATTTTCTCACCTGAGCCGATTTGATTGTCTTGCGCCAATAACTCAGTTTTTTCAGGGGCTTGAACACTGGGCGAATTGACCAAGGTAATATCAATACTTCTGCTGATTTTTTCAGCGTCAGGCTTAGCAATCTGCACGCCCAGCACCAACATAATATGCACAATAACCGCTATCACTAACGCGAATAAGAAAGTCCGATTCGTTGTTGCTACAGCGGGTGTTGTGGACAGGACAGCATAATTCATATTAGCGAATCACTTGTTCAATATGATCCATCAACAGACCGCTGATATTCAGCCCGAACTGCTTATCCAATTCAACGACACAAGTCGGACTGGTGACATTAATTTCCGTCAAGGTATCGCCTATCACATCCAGACCGACAAAAATCAGCCCTTTTTCGCGCAACGTTGCACCGACCTGATTAGCAATCCAACGGTCACGTTCGGTTAAGGGGCGACCTTCAGCACGTCCGCCTGCGGCTAAATTACCGCGCGTTTCGCCTTGCGCGGGGATACGCGCCAGACAATACGGCACAGGTTCACCATTGACCATTAAAATACGTTTATCGCCGTCTTTAATTTGCGGCAAATATTTTTGCGCCATCACAAAACGGCTTTTATATTCCGTCATGGTTTCTAAAATCACACTGATATTCGGGTCATCCTGACGAATATGAAAAATAGACGTACCGCCCATGCCATCCAGCGGCTTTAAAATAATTTCGCCCTCTTCCGCTAAAAACTGGCGGATTCTGCTCGGCTCTCTGGTCACCAAGGTTTCTGCACAACAGTGTGGAAACCACGCGGTAAATAACTTTTCATTGGCATCACGCAATGACTGCGGCTTATTAACCACATAAACGCCCATACTTTCCGCGCGTTCTAACAAATAGGTCGCATAAATATATTCTTGGTCAAACGGCGGATCTTTACGCATCATAATCACATTCAACTCACTCAGCGGAATATCCTGTTCAGCGGTGAATTGATACCACTGCTGGGCATTACGCTCAACCGTCAGTGTGCGCGTGCGGGCGTAAGCCACGCCATTGCGTAAAAATAAATCGTTTAATTCCATGTAATGCAGTTCCCAGCCTCTGGACTGAGCTTCCAGCAACATAGCAAAACTGGTGTCTTTTTTGATATTGATATTAGCGATGGAATCCATCACCATACCGAGTTTAATAGGCATTAGCGTTCCGAAGTGTTTGGCAAAAAAGGGTGCGTCATGCTGACCATTTTAATGGAATTGTCAAAATTTGACAGTGCTGTCTATAGATAATAAGCATTTAACAGTGCTGCTAATTTATAAATGTGCCTAATAGCCGATTGAAACATTTACTTTGATGCCGTTTTTTGGTATAAAGTTTGGCTAATTTTTGAATCTAGGCACAGCTAAAAAGAGGTTAATCATGTCCAGAGTATGTCAAGTAACAGGCAAAGGTCCCGTTACAGGTAACAACGTATCACACGCGAACAACAGAACCAAAAGACGTTTTCTTCCTAATCTGCAACACCACCGTTTTTGGGTAGAAAGCGAAAACCGTTGGGTACGTCTGCGTATCTCAACTAAAGCAATGCGTATCATTGATAAAAACGGCATAGACGCAGTATTAGCGGATTTGCGTAAAAACGGCGAAAAGGTTTAAGGAGCTAACATCATGCGCGATAAAATTAAATTGATCTCTACTGAAGGCACAGGTCACTTTTACACGACCACTAAAAACAAAAAAACGACTCCTGAGAAAATGGAAATCAAAAAATTTGATCCCGTCGTTCGTAAACACGTTATCTACAAAGAAGCCAAAATCAAGTAATCCTCTGGATAAACCTTTTTTCGGTTGCTTAAAAAAGCCACAGTTGTTGACTGTGGCTTTTTTTTTGCTCACTGTTTAAAAATTGCAGTTAATCGGATTTTTGTGTTCTCCCGATTGCTCTTCTTCAACCGCTGTTTTAGAGCCCACATAACAATCTCCAATAGGAATGCTAAAGCCCTCCCCTTTAGGTTTCTTGGCATTTTGTGCCGCAGACTCTTCTTGTGGCATCATGTCGCCATAATTTTTCCGTTCTTTAAAGATAATCGAACCCAGTTTTTTACCTGATTTTCCCTGCTGTTCTGGGGGCAAACTGTCTTTATCCATATTGCCTTGAATGACCTCTTTGGTATGAAAACGATCATCGGTCATAAATTGTTCAGGAATAGCCTCTGTGCTTTCGGCAGGCGTTGACTGGCTCGCGGCATTGTCTTGACGGGTTGGTTCGGTACTATTTTCCACAGGGACAGATTGCACCACTGCACGCGCAGGTGTCGGTGCAACGGGTGCAGGTACAGGTACAGCAATTTCTTCTAAATTTTTAAACCATCCTTGTGCAATCAGCCGAACAACTTGCGGAAAAACGGGCATAAAAGAGATTGCACTGTCTTGCAGTGATTCCAAGCGTTGCTGAAACGCTGACTGTTTGACCGTATTAACAGGTACAGGCGTAGACTGGCTGCTTTCAATAGGCATTCGCTTGACTGGCGGCGCGGGTATCGGCATTTCAGGCTCAGGCGTATCAGCGATACGCTCAGGCACAGGAACGGTTGGCATACTTTTTTGTATGGACTGAACGGGCGTGGGCGTAGCTACGGACTTAACCACCTTAGACACAAGCGGGGCTTTTTGTACCACCGTAGGCTGTGGCGTGGCTATTTTCTGGCTAATTGTAGGCTTGGGCTGAACGGGCGTGGATGCTTGCACAGGTATACCAATGCGCGGCAAATTCTGCATATCACTGGGCATATTAGAGGTAATCACTTCTGGTTGTGATTGCGGCGACGGTTGTACAGGAATGCCAATTCTGGGCAAATTAGCCATATTATCTGGCATATTCGATTTAGCGACAGACGCAGATACACGCGCTGGTTGAACGGGTGCAGGCGTTCTGCGTACAGGAACGGGCGATTGTTTTGCTGCACTTGCTTTAGCCACTGTCGAATGCTGAACAGGGGGTGCTTTAATATAACGTTGCCGCGCCGCATTAGCAGGCGGTGGCGTTTGGGCAACGACTGGATGCGGAACTTTCTTAGCGACCACAGGCGCGGGTGAACGAATCGGGTTAGGTGCGGGTAATGTCTTTTCTGGCTTTACTTTAATAAGTTTAACGAGGGCAGGCTTAGGTGCATTATTATCAACAGGCGGCGGCTTTATCGGCACAGACGCGGCTTGTAAAATCAGCGTGATTGGTTTGTTGGGCTTGAGTTTAGCGGGTACAGGCATTGATAGCTTAATATCAAGGCTGAGCAGAATGATGATATGCAGTAAAAATGAGACTGGAACAAACAGCTTCCAACGATCCATCCTTTGATAACTCAATTTTCGTTGATACCTTGCCCCCATGTTCCCTCTAAAAAGCTCTTGGTGTTATTGCACTGTGCATTTTTTAAAATGAATTTCAAGCGCGTATCTTAACACTGCATAACAAAAAGCGACTATTAGCAGAGTACCGCCTGCACTCATCTGTGTTACTTCAAAGTAATCGCTTTAACCCACTACTGAGGCAAGCCACAAATAAAAATTTTTTTTGGCTGATTGTGTTGATTTAAGCACGCGAATATTTGATGAAAAGGTTACTATATTCATTCTGATTTTTTAGCTAAAAATACATCTCTTTACACTGTAAAACCAATGAGGATTTCCGTGACTAACATTGCTTATAAACATTTATTGCCTATCACTTTAGTATCGCTAATAACGGGGTGTGCCAGCGATACTGTTGATTACCACGGTGACTATCCGAATAATGTCAATCAGCAAACTGTGGTTGCACCACCGCCGAAACCCGTGCAGCCGAGTGTTCCGCAACCGACATTCAACAATAACGATGTGGTAGCGTTGACCGGGAATTATGCAAACTACCCAGCGGTGCAGCAGTTTATTCAGCACATGGTAAAAACCCACGGTTTTTCAGAAGTTTATTTGAATAGCTTGTTCTCACAGGCGCAAAGTTTGGATTATGTCATTCGTTTAGAAAACCCTGAACCTACTCACGGGCCAACCAAACCCAAAATAGGTAGCTGGACACGCTATCGCAGCCAGTTTCTGACCGAAACCCATATTAATAACGGCGTGGAGTTCTGGCGCAACAACGCCGATGCCATTGCCAAAGCCAGTGCGACTTATGGTGTTGATCCTGAATACATCGTCGGCATTATTGGCGTGGAAACATTTTTCGGTAAAAACTTCGGCAAAACCTGTATTTTTGATGCCTTAACTACGTTGGCATTTGATACCCACCGCCGCGCTCCGTATTTCACTGAGGAGCTGGAAAACTTTTTGCTGATGACCAAAGAGGAAGGTTATGAACCGCGTCAACCTAAAGGTTCGTGGGCGGGGGCGATGGGTTACGGACAATTTATGCCCAGCAGTTTTCGCAAATTAGCAGTAGACTTTGATAACAACGGTCGCCGTGATTTATGGCAACCTTATGATGCTATCGGCAGTGTCGCGCACTATTTCTCACAGCATGGCTGGCAATTACACGGAGTCGCCACCCGCCCCACCCAAGCGGAAGATGCGCCCGATGTCATTGAATTAGGCGGTGCAACAGGCTTTGAATACTGGCGTATCTACGATAATTTCAAAGTCATCAAAAAATACAATAACAGCAATAAATACGCAATGGCAGTGCATCAATTGGCACAGGCGATTAAACAGCGTTATAACTAATTTTATTTAAAGACCTGCGAGGTTTTAAAAACCTCGCAGGTCTAGTAACGTTACCCGTTATAACCAAACAGGTTTAACCCTTGATACACAACACCTGTTTCAGGGTATGCACCACCTCCACCAAATCGCTTTGATGCTCCATCACCTTATCAATATCTTTATAAGCCGCTGGAATTTCATCAATCACGCCGCTGTCTTTGCGACATTCCACGCCCAGCGTTTGCGCGTGAACATCATCACTATCAAACCGCTGTTTTGCCGCACTGCGACTCATCACCCGACCCGCGCCGTGTGAACACGAACAAAATGATTGCGGATTACCTTTGCCGCGCACAATGTAGGACTTCGCGCCCATACTACCCGGAATAATGCCCAACTCGCCCTCCCCTGCACGAATCGCACCTTTGCGTGTCACCCATATCGACTGACCAAAATGCGATTCCCGCGCCACATAATTATGATGGCAGTTAATCGCTTCTTTGGTCACGCCGAACTTGGGTAATTTTTTCCGCAACGCTTCACATACCAATAGCATCATCTCACGGCGATTTGCCAGCGCGTAATCCTGTGCCCAACCCACCGCTTCCAGATAATCATCATAATGCGCGGCACCTTCACTGAAATACGCCAAGTCTTTATCAGGCAAATTAATCAGGTGTTGCCCCATATCTTTTTTTGCCAAATTAATAAAATACTCGCCGATGACATTGCCGATACCGCGACTGCCTGAATGCAGCATCACCCACACATCATCATTTTCATCCAGACACAGCTCAATGAAATGATTGCCGCCGCCCAATGTGCCGAGTTGCCGCACCCACGTTGCATAGGACTTTTTCTGCATGGTATTAATTTTCTTATGCTTGCCTAAAATGCTGTGCAAACCGACTGCCAAGCCCGTCACTGTGGATTGTTTAGCGCGATCTTGTTTGTGCATATTGAAACCCACGGGTATCGCCTCTTCGATAAACAAACGCAACGAACGCAGATTATCAGGCAAATCGTGAGCCTTAATCGACAAGCGCATGGCATTCATTCCACAGCCAATATCGACACCGACCGCCGCAGGAATAATCGCCCCTAGCGTTGGAATCACTGAACCGACAGTCGCACCTTTGCCAACGTGAACATCAGGCATAACGGCAATATGACTGTGAATAAACGGTAATTGCGACAAATTATAAAGTTGTTGAAATGCCGCCGAATCAATCTCGTCGGTGTAAATTTTCACAGGGACTTTGCCCTTAGTGATGATTTTTTGAATAGGCACAAAATAGCTCCTATTAACCGAAAATCGCAGGCAATAAAGAGCCTCACCGCAATCGGTCAAGTTTAAAAAAATGGATGATTTTTTTTGAAAGCCCCGATTCGTCGAATCGAATGAATTAGCGAAGAATAACGAATGCGAGGCTGAATCTAATGACAATATCGAACATAGTAGCCTCCTTAAAATAGATGAGTGGATGGGAAAACGCGGCACTCTACGCGGGGAAATGCGGATTGTCAAACTTAATTTTGCACCATAACTGCCCGTTTGTTAACAAACGGGCAGTTATTTTGCACGCCCATTTACCACGACAACCGTAAACTGTTTTGCCGATACTGCTGCGGTTGCGGGTAATACTGCACAGGCGGTTGCTGATAATAACGCACTGGAGGCTGTTGATAATAACGTGGCGGGGGCTGGTAATAAACAACAGGCGGCGGTGGCGCATAATAACGCCCCTGTGGCTGGTAGCGGCGACCATGATAATGTTCACGATGCCCCCAGCCGCCACCATAACCACCTCGCCCGTAACCGCCGCGCCCATAACCATCATGATCGGCATAAGACAACGGCGAAAACAGAATAACAGCCGCCGCCAATAAAAATATTTTTTTCATGGGTGTATCCTCTTAAAGTGAATGTATTGTTTTTAACATTGGCTATAGCTTATGCCCTGTAACATTAATGGAAGCTGAATGAAAAAAATTAGAGCAACCAAACCAACTCAGATGCTTAACAGGGTTTTTCGTTCCATTACTCCCTAATCAATATTTTTTAATTTGTATTATTTCAATGATAGTTGTACTATTGAAATATGGAAAAAAACATTGCAACTTCTATTTTTGAATCACTATCGTCTGGCGTGCGGCTTGATGTGTTCCGTCTACTCGTTAAAAAAGGTAAGGACGGACTGGTCGCGGGTGAAATTGCGACCGCGCTTAATGTGCCGCCGACGAATCTTTCTTTTCACTTGAAAGCACTCACGCAAACAGGTTTGCTGACGGTTGAGCAAGAAGGGCGTTTTCAACGCTATCGGGCTAACCTTCGGCTCATGCTGGATTTAATCGCCTATCTCACTGAAGAGTGCTGTGCTGGGCATCCTGAACAATGCGCAGAATTGCGTGAAGCCTCAGAATGTTGTGATGCGGTATTACCTGCACTGTTATCAACGCCAATAAAATTTTAAGCCATTTAATTCAGAAATTTATTAACTATTTACCTTTCAAAGAGGTGTTTTATGCAAGATAAAGTGTTTAGTGTACTGTTTTTATGTACTGGTAATTCAGCGCGTAGCATTATGGCAGAAGCGATCTTAAATCATGTCGGCAAAGGACGTTTTCAGGCTTATAGTGCAGGCAGTATGCCGACAGGTGTTGTCAATCCATTTGCCTTAAAGCAATTAGAAAAAGAAGGCATGGTTTTAGAAAATCCGCGTAGTAAAAGCTGGCAAGAATTTGCACAACCCGATTCACCGCATTTGGATTTTGTCATTACAGTATGCGATAACGCGGCGGGTGAAGTATGCCCAGTCTGGGCAGGACAGCCCATTACCGCACATTGGGGGGTATTTGATCCTGCCGCCGCTGAGGAAGATCAAAAGAATATTGCCTTTGCTCAAGCCTTTACCATTTTACATCGCCGTATTTCGTTGTTTGCTTCGTTAAATTTATCCAGCTTAAATGATTTAGCGTTGAAACAAAGTGTGCGTGACATTGGTTTAGTTAATTAAGGAGATTCTCAGATGAAACAAATTCAAGTTTTTGACCCTGCGTTATGCTGTAGCACAGGTGTTTGTGGTGTCGATGTTGAGCAACCGTTAGTCGATTTTTCCGCCGATATAGAGTGGGCAAAGCAACACGGGGCGCACATTGAACGTTTTAATTTAGCACAACAACCGATGGTATTTGCTGAAAATTCAACTGTCAGAGGGTTTTTGGAACGCTCTGGTGCAGACGCATTGCCGTTGATTTTGCTGGACGGCGAAATCGCTTTAGCAGGACGTTATCCGAGTCGTACTGAATTAACCCATTGGGCAAATATCATTGAAGTTGAAGCCGAAGCAGAACCCGTCAAAAGTTGCTGTTCTGGCAAACAATCGTGCTAAACACTGCAATGAACTATTTAATCAAGCCACCGCGTTTTTTGTTTTTTACGGGCAAAGGCGGTGTTGGTAAAACGTCAATTGCCTGTGCTACCGCGATTCATTTAGCGGAAACAGGGCAACGGGTGTTATTGGTCAGCACTGACCCCGCTTCAAATGTCGGACAGGTTTTTGGTATTCACATCGGCAATCAAATCACCGCCATTCCTAGCATTCCTCTGTTAGCCGCGTTAGAAATTGACCCGCAAGCGGCGGCTCAAGTGTATCGCAATCGGATTGTTGATCCTGTACGCGGCGTGTTACCTGATGCTGTGGTTAAGAGTATTGAAGAACAATTGTCGGGAGCTTGCACCACCGAAATTGCGGCGTTTGATGAATTTACCGCCTTGCTGATTGATTCGGCATTAACCGACGCTTACGACCATATTATTTTTGACACCGCACCCACAGGACACACGATTCGTTTATTGTCACTGCCCACCGCGTGGAGCGGCTTTTTAGAAGCAGGTAAAGGCGATGCCTCTTGTCTGGGACCATTAGCGGGATTGGAAAAACAGCGTTCTCAATATAAAGCCGCTGTTGATGCCTTAGCGAATCCAGAGCGCACACGTTTAATTTTGGTGGCTAGAGCGCAACAGGCAACCTTACGCGAAGTGGCTCGTACTCACGAAGAACTGGCGGCAATTGGTTTATCGCAACAATATCTAGTCATTAATGGCATTCTGCCCAGCATTGAAGCAGACCATGATGCGTTAGCCGCCGCTATTTTCCAGCGTGAACAAACTGCGCTGAATACCATTCCTGCTCCGTTGAAAGCCTTACCTTGCGATTTTGTGATGCTTAAAGCCTTTAATTTGGTTGGGCTTGATGCATTACGCCACTTGCTGATTGAATCGCCGCCACACATTCAAGTAGCGATTGATGCACCGATTGAATTGAACGCCCCTAACTTATCTGAACTGGTGAATGGTATCGCGGCGGACGGTCACGGTTTAGTGATGTTAATGGGTAAAGGCGGCGTAGGAAAAACCACACTCGCCGCTGCGATTGCCGTAGAACTTGCGCATCGTGGCTTGCCCGTACATTTAACCACTTCCGACCCTGCCGCACATTTAACCGAAACCTTGAATGGCGTTTTGAATAATTTGACTGTCAGTCGTATTGACCCTCAAGTTGAAACAGAACGCTATCGTCAACACGTTTTAGATACCAAAGGCGCGAAACTCGATGAACAAGGGCGGGCATTGCTAGAAGAAGATTTACGCTCACCTTGCACTGAAGAAATTGCCGTGTTTCAAGCCTTCTCACGCATTATTCGAGAAGCGGGAAAAAAATTCGTGGTGATGGACACCGCGCCGACAGGTCACACCCTGCTATTGCTTGATGCGACAGGCGCGTATCACCGTGAAGTCAGCCGACAAATGAGCGATTCAAGCGTACATTACCTGACACCGATGATGCAGTTGCAAGATGAAAAACAAACTAAAGTATTGCTAGTCACTCTAGCAGAAACCACGCCCGTACTGGAAGCCGCTAACTTACAAGCCGATTTACAACGGGCAGGCATTGAACCGTGGGCATGGATTATTAACAACAGTCTGGCGGCAACAGTGACTCACTCTGCTTTATTACATCAACGCGCCATGAATGAATTGCGTGAAATCAACGCGGTTGCCACCCAACACGCTAAACGTTATGCCATCGTACCGCTACTGAAAGAAGAGCCGATAGGCGTAACACGGTTGCTGGAATTGACGGGCGCATTAGCAACCAAGAACGGTAATTTTTAGTTAAGTACAGTGGAGACTATTCATGAACCAGCCCATCTTCTCAAAAAAAGGATTGTCTTTTCTTGACCGATTTTTAACGCTGTGGATTTTCGCGGCAATGGCAATCGGTGTTGCTATCGGCTTTGCCTTTCCGATTGAAGTGAATAACCTCAACAGCGCGGTATCCGTCGGCACAACCAATATTCCGATTGCTATCGGTTTAATTCTCATGATGTACCCGCCACTGGCTAAAGTGCATTATGAAGAACTGGGTGATGTGTTTCGCAACTGGAAAATTTTAATCGCTTCACTACTGCAAAACTGGATTATCGGTCCGCTGTTAATGTTCGTGTTAGCCATCGTATTTCTGCGTGACTACCCAGAATACATGACAGGGCTGATTTTAATCGGCTTAGCGCGTTGTATCGCAATGGTGATTGTCTGGAATGAACTGGCGCGTGGTGATAACGAATACGCAGCAGGTCTAGTAGCATTTAACAGCGTATTTCAAGTGCTGTTTTACAGCGTTTATGCGTGGTTATTTATCACCATACTGCCCCCACTATTCGGTATGCAGGGCAGTCTAGTGGAAATTACCATCGGCGAGATTGCCAAAAGCGTGTTTATCTATCTGGGCATTCCGTTTATTGCTGGATTTTTGACGCGCTGGGTATTAATTCGGGCGAAAGGTAAAGACTGGTATCAGCATAGTTTTATACCAAAAATCAGCCCACTAACTTTAATCGCCCTGCTATTTACCATCGTGGTGATGTTCTCACTAAAAGGTGACTTGATTGTGCAGTTACCGCTAGATGTAGTGCGCATTGCCATTCCGTTGTTGATTTATTTTGTGGTGATGTTTTTAGTGAGTTTTTGGATGGGCAAGGCAATTGGCGCAGGCTATGAAAAAACAACCACGCTCGCATTTACTGCCGCCAGCAATAATTTTGAACTCGCCATTGCCGTTGCAGTAGCCGTATTCGGCATTAACAGTGGCGCAGCATTTGCCGCTGTTATCGGGCCGCTGATTGAAGTACCCGTCATGATTGGTTTGGTCAATGTCGCTTTTTACTATCAGAAAAAATATTTTACCCCCCATTAGTTGCGTAGTTTGTGGACATATTGGCGACAATATAACGTTGTTTCGAGCTAACCTAAGAAATCAGGAAGTCTATTACTGCCCTCACTGTGTGAATGATGCTCTGCATTCACAGCAACAATCAAAGTAATACCCCACTGTCGTTATTTTCACTTAGCAAAAATTACAATTCAAGGAAAAGTATGAAAAAGAAGTGCTTTACCTTAATGGCATTACTCATGTTTGTAACGACTGGAGTATTGGCAAATAGCCTTTTAAAAGAAACAGATATTGAAGCGATGGTGCTTATCGATGCACACCCTACAGAGGAATACAATCTGGCGTATATCGAAGGCACTCAACATTTCGGCTTCCAATCTAATCATTCTGGTAATTGGGAAAAAGATGTCGAAATACCTCATGTTAGCCAAGAAAATTACCGTGCGGTATTGGGTGCTGATAAAAACAAGAAAATCGTGATTTACTGCGGTTTTACCAAGTGCGGTCGTTCACATAATGCCGCATTTTGGGCAAAAAAACTCGGCTACACTAATGTATACCGTGTACCAAGCGGTATTTCAGCGTGGATAGATGCAGGTTATCCTTACAAAACTAATCTGAATAAATAATAGTCATTTTATCAACGGTTAGTCAGTTTAGTTATGACGGGTAAGGTTAACAGACCTGCTAGGTTTGAACTCCGCGCTATCAAAAATATAAACATCACCCAGTGTTAGGACTACCGAAAAATGTTGATTCATCAACCACTACTCATCATGCTTTCGGTCACATCCTTGCCGATACCACGGTAACTGATGAAGCGAGCCGAGGAATCAAACACGGGTTCTCCGCTCACCATTAAATATTTTTGCGAACCATCTGGATTAATTCGACTGTAGACAAAATCGAGAAAAGGTCTTCTGGCTGCTATATTTTCTTCTAAAATATCACGTTCAACTTCATTCCAGCCTGCACCGTCATTATCTCGAATATTGCCCAGCTCTGGATCAATTCGTATGCCGAGCATTTCCAGTACGGGGCCAAAAATTTTGGTGAACCGTCCGTTTTCGTCCTGCTCCCAATACCAATCAGAAGACAATTCCGTCAAGCGGCGAAACCGCGCTTCGCTTTCACGCAGTTCAGCGGTGCGTTCCAGTACAGTTTGTTCCAGCACTTGATTGTAATTTTTCAGCTTACGGTATAACAGTCGCACTTCCAGCATATTGTGTATGCGTGTTTGTACTTCGATTAAATCAAAGGGTTTGGCGATAAAATCTTTTGCACCTGCGGCTAGTGCGCGTAACTTGTGAGCGGGTTGCGCAGTGATAACGAGGACAGGAAGGTAGCCATTTGTTTCAAGATCTTTAAGCTGTTCCATGACCTGAAAACCATCCATTTTAGGCATTTGCAAATCGAGCAGAATGAGATCATAGCGATTTTTGCGGTGCAACTCATAGACGGTACAAGGATCTACCGTTGATGTCAGGTGAGTGTAGCCGATCTCACTCAGCATTTCTTCAAGCAAAAATATGTTGGACTGCTGATCGTCAACAATCAAAATGCGGGCGTTAAAAATTTCTTGTTCGCTAATCATGACAGGTATCCGTTTCATGGGTGTTTTCTACGGTCGCTTTAGAAAATTTCAAGGCATCATCCAAAGCATTCATAAATTCGGTAATTTTGATGGGTTTAGTAAGATAGCGAAAAAACCCTGCTTCCAGTCCTTTTTCAATATCGTGCGACATGGCATTGGCACTGAGGCTAATAACTGGAATGTGCATAGTGGTCGGATCGTTGCGCAGAATATTCAGGGTTTGAATGCCGCAGATACCGGGTAAATTAATGTCCATCAGTATAACATCTGGAAGATGACTGCGCGCCAGCGACAAGCCTTGATAGCCATCACCGGCACTTAACATAGATAACTGCGGATGCGCTTCAATGATTTGTTCAACCAACAGTAGATTAGCTGGATTATCTTCTACATAAAGCAGTGTGCGTACTGGGAGGTTTTCAGAAGCAGGCGGCAATAGTTTGGTTAGCGTGATAGTGCTAATCTCCAGTTGCGGGGTAACATCCCGCAGCAATTCAATATGAAATTCGCTGCCTATACCCACTGTGCTGTTGACGCGAATACTGCCGCCCATCAGTTCAACCAGTTGTTTGGTGACAACCAGACCAATCCCTGTACCTTCCTCATTACCCGCTTCCTGCCCAAGACGATTAAAGGGCTGAAAAAGTTGCGCCAGTTGCTCGACTGTCAAGCCCTGACCGCTGTCTTTAATATGGATGGTTATATGATCGCTAGTGCTGGTACAGCTCGCTTCGACTGTTCCATGTTCGCAGTTATATTTGATGGCATTAGACAGCAAGTTAATAATAATTTGTTTGATGCGCGTACGATCACCATACGCACACAAGCTATTATCAAAAGGCATAAAAATCATCGTAATACCGCGTTTTTCTGCCTGCGATTCAATCATTGATTGGCATTCGCGCATCACTTCAGTCATCGACACTGCTTCATTTGACAGCGATATTTTACCTGATTCAATCACCGCTAAATCAAGAATTTCGTTAATCAGTTCCAGCAAATACCAGCCTGCTTTGATAATTTGATGCAGCCTTACTATCTGAGCACTCGTTGGTGTTGGCGAACCGACCTCGAGTAGCTGGGCAAAACCGAGAATCGCATTCAGCGGGGTGCGTAGTTCGTGGCTCATTTTGGACAGAAATTCCGATTTGGCGAGATTGGATTTTTCTGCCAACAATGTGGCCGTTTCCAGTTCGAGATTCTTTTCTTGCAATGCGTTGTAGAGCTGTTCGCGCTCTGTATCCAAGCGTTTGCGGATAGTATTATCAGTACCTACTAATAAATAGCCGATGATTTTGCCTTTAACATCGCGTAAAGCAGTCACCGATACCACCGCGGGAAAGCGGCTGCTGTCTTTGCGAATGTAAGTAAGTTCATAAATGTCTTCAATACCGCGTGAGGCTTTGAACACCAAGGCATCGAAGCCCTGCGTAATAGGCGTGGACAGCTCCTGACTCAATGCCTCCGCGCGCTCAGTTAATTCTTGTGAATCGGAAATTTCGGCGGGGGTAATTTTGTTTATTACCTCCAAGGCGGTGTAGCCCAACATACGCTCCGCGCCCACGTTGAATATTTGGATGACACCTTTTTCATCGGTAGCGATACTTGAAAAGTTAGCACTGTTAAAAATGGCATTCTGTAAGGCTTCTGCCTGCTTACGGGCAGTAATGTCGCGTAAAATGCAGGTGAAATAGCTTTGATCGCCTAATAACATCTCGTTTATGGTCATCTCTACGGCAAAGAGATTGCCATCCTTATGTCGCCCTATTAATTCGTGTCCTTTGCCGTGTGTTTCGTTATTAGTGCTGTAATGCACGAGCGCGTCATCAGGAATCAGTAAGCCGACGTTTTGTTTAATGAGTTCGGCGGCGGTATAGCCAAATACGCGCTCGGCGGCAGCATTAACGCTTTCAATGTTACCGTCGCTGCCTTGGAAGGTGATGATGCCGTCCACCACGGTATTGAGTATGGTCTGAATGCGCACAGTATGGTTGCGTAACGTCTGTTGTACTGCATATTCCTCACTGACATCACGAAACACCAACACTGCCCCAATCACTTCATTGTCACGGTCTCGAATCGGCGCACAACTGTCAGCAATATCATGTTCGCTACCATCGCGAGCAATCAGCACGGTGTGATTATCAAGTGCTTGTGTCGTGCCATATTTTAAAGCATCGTTGATGGGGTTAATTACGGGTTGCCGCGTTGTTTGATTAATAATGCGAAAAATACCATCTATTGAATGACCCACAGCGTCTGTCTGCGCCCAACCTGTCAGCTGTTCGGCAACAGGATTCATGAGTGTTACCAGCCCTTCTATATCGGTGGCAATGACTGCATCGCCAATCGAATTAAGCGTAACGCTAAGCCTTTCCTCACTGACTTGTAAAATAACATTGGTTTGTTGAAGTTTTTGATTGGTGTCCTCTTGAATTTCAAGCAAATGCTGAGTTTCAACAAGAATCCTGTTTTTAAGCCGCCGCTGGGTTTCTTTATAGAACAAATAAGCGAATATCAGTGCAAACAACAGCGTTAATAGGCTGGTAACCACAATGACGGTTAATAAATTGCGCATATTCTTGTTGAATAGGGCTTCGCGTTCTGCCAGCCTATTTTTTTCCAGTTGAATAAATGCTGCCATCTCGACACGAATTAAATTCATCAACGGCTTGCCCAGTTCTCCACGCATATTTGCTTGCAGGGCAGCGAGGTTATGGTCGCGCTGGAATTTAATATTATTTGCTAGATACGCCAATTTAGCGGTAACCAAGGGAGCAAGCACATCCAAATGTGAACGCGCTTTAGCGTCTGAAGTCTGTTGTCGCAATGTTGTTAATTGGTCACTGATATGATTGTGTACTGCCCAATAGGGTTGCAGCCAAGACTCATCATCGGTCAGTAAATAACCGCGCTGCCCTGTCTCGGCATCTTTTAATGCGGATAGCAGTGCATTACCCCCATCTAATACCGCGTAGGTATGCTCGCGACTGTTGCCTGAGTCTTGCACCTGCTTGAATGCCCAGAACGCGACCATCACGCCCAGCACGACCATGAGTGTCGCGCCTGCCAGCCAGACCATAATGTTATAATTAGCTTTCAAAAAAGAGCCATCCTGTGCTGAACTGGTATTGTAATTAATAAGTGTCACCGCCATTAAGTTAAGGAAAGCAAAGCCTTGGCTATTGGCTAAAAAATATACGTCTACGGATTTTCAACATCGCAGAGCAGACGATGAAATTCTTTTTTAACAACGTGATAACATTCACAACTGCGAGCCTCCAAACCTACTCTATCAACGATTTTAATGTGACCGCGACGGTAACTAATAAAACCCGCCTGTTGTAATTTTCCTGCCGCTTCCGTAATACCTTCGCGGCGTACACCCAGCATACTGGCAATTAATTCATGGGTGACGACCAATTCACTGGCAGGCGTTCGATCAAGTGTTAATAACAGCCAGCGGCACAATTGTTGTTCTATAGAATGATGGCGATTACAGACCGCAGTCTGAGACATTTGCGTCATTAATGCTTGCGTATGACGTAACATCAAACGCATCATCACCCCCGAAGAATTAAATTCTGCCAGCATTAACGATGCTTTTAGCCGATAAGCGTAACCTGCCGTCTGCACCGTCGCAAGGCTGGACGTGCTATTGCCGCCCATGAACAATGAAAATCCAAGCACACCCTCATTACCTATACCCGCGACTTCCGACGACGCGCCATTTTCCAAAACGTACTGTAACGATATGATAGCCGTGCTTGGAAAATAAACGTGATGCAGCTCCTCACCCGACTCATAAATGACTTTACCAAGCGGCATTAAAATCAGTTCTAAATGCGGGGAAAGTCGTTCGAATACCTCGGCAGGCAGGATAGCAAGCAGATGATTTTGATGAGGGTCATGCTCTATAGCCATAAATATAACTGTTCGCGTTCTTCGGAGTGTTCAACTGAGCTGATGAAAAATTAGCGGAACACATTAGGTTGGGTACTGTAGGCACACTTATAACACGCTATGCCAAGGCGTGTATGTGGTATAGCCAACTTATGAGTAAATGTTTTTGGTAGCCCTAAACAGTGAATGATAAAAACTGGAGGTCAAGCTACGCTTGACTGTCAGATCTCCAACATGAATCACTCACTCTTTACCACTACCCCAGTTCACTTTTTCAGCTAACTGGTCATTATTAATATTGTAATATTGATGGTTATTGTGTGCATATTTTATTCTCCTGCTTAAATACAATGATTATTAACCCATCAAGTACATCGAGTTGGCGATAACTCACTCCATTATCTCCTGCCAAATCGCTTCAACTTGGGTGCGCAAATCCGCTACTTCGGCTTCGTCAATGACGGCGGTATCGCCTTGTAATACTTGTTTGTGTCCCATGTCACGGTAAGTGCAATAGGCGGCTTTCAGTACATCGGCAGTGTGTTGGCTGATAATACCTTGCGTGTTCAAGCCTTCCAGCAAACGCACGTTATCGGTGTAGGTGGTTAAACTCGGGTGTTCGGCGGCTTCGGCTAAGATGCAAAATTGCACCATGAATTCAATGTCGGCAATACCGCCTTTGCTTTGTTTTAAATCAAATTTATGGCTTTCTTTGGTCGCCAGTGCGGTGCGCATTTTTTCGCGCATTTCGCGCACTTCGATTTTGAGCTGAGCTTTATCACGCGGCGCACTTAATACCCGATGCCGTATCGCTTCGTATTCGGTTTTCAGGCGTTCATCACCCGCAATAAATCGCGCTCTGACGAGGGCTTGATGTTCCCATGTCCACGCCTGAGTGGTGTAATACTCTTCATAGCTGCTGATTGGCGCGACTAGCAGACCTGAATCACCCGATGGACGCAGACGCATATCGACCTCATACAGTACGCCCGACAACAATTTAGTGTCTAAAATATGCCGTATTTTCAGCCCTAAACGCCCGTAAAATTGCGCGGCTGATATGGGTTTATCACCATCAGTCAGAGTGTTGCCATCGGGGCAATCGTATAAAAATACCATGTCCAAATCAGAGCCGTAGCCCAGTTCAATACCGCCCAATTTACCAAACCCCAGCACCCCGAAACCTTGCGGCTTGCCGTGACATTCGGGCGGATAACCGTGTTTGTCGGTCAGCATCAACCACGCGCAGTCTACTACTCGTTGAACAATACATTCGGCGATATAGGTTAAATAATCACTCACCACCATCAGCGGCAATACACCCATCAAATCCGCCGCCGAGACCCGTAGCACTTGTTGCTGTTTAAATTGCCGCAACACAATCATCAGGCGTTCCAAGTCCTGCACGTCAACAGGAGCTAATAACACGCCGAGCTGCTCGTTTAAATCGGATTTTTTCAGCGGCGCGTATAAGGAATGAATATCGAGCAGTTCATCAAACAAAATCGGATGCAAGGCGAGATGGTCGCAAATCCACGGACTGGCGGAAGATAGTTTGATTAATTGCGCGAGGGCATGAGGATTTTCTGCCAATAACGATAAATACACCGTGCGTCCTGCAACGGCGGCAAATAAATCTAATATGCGATTCAGCGTTTCATCGGGATTGGTGACATTTTGCAAGGCATCAATCAGCTGGGGCATCAGGCGATTCAACACCCCTGCCCCTTTACTGCTTAATCGGCGAATGCTGGGTGCGTTTTTAAAATAGTGCAGTGCGGCAAGGCTGGTTTGCGGATGACGAAAACCGTATTCACCCAAGTTGTCCAATAATTCCTGCTCATCGGCAACCCCCTGCCAGATTTTTTGATTGAGGTACTGGATTTCTTCTTGCTTGGACACGGAAAACACTTGATCAAACAGCGCGTGAACTTGAGCGCGCACCGCGTCCAGTTCGGATTTAAAAACAGCCCAATCGGCAAAATCCAGCGAATACGCCAGAATAGTCTGCACCGTTTTGTTAGTCGGTAAATCGTGGGTTTGTTTGTCTTGATATTGCTGGATGTGATTTTCGACACGGCGTAAAAAACAGTAACCCTGTTGCAGGGTTTGCACATCCTGCGGGTTCATCAATTCCAATTCACCCAGCAACTGCAATACATCCATAATGCCGCGCGTCTGTAGCCGCTTTTCTGTACCGCCGCGTATCAGTTGAAACGCCTGTCCGATAAATTCCACTTCACGAATGCCGCCCGGCCCCAACTTGACGTTTTCCATCCTGTCTTTGCGGCGTAACTCCTGCGTGATTTGCGCTTTCAAGGAGCGCAATTCTTCAAACGCGCCATAATCCAGATACCGCCGATAAACAAACGCCGATAACATAGCCATTAAATGTTTGCCCTGAACAAAATCGCCTGCCACTTGCCGCGCTTTTATCATTGCGTAGCGTTCCCATTCTCGCGCTTGGGTCAGGTAATAATTTTCCATGCCGTCAAAGGTCATAATCACCGCGCCGCTATCGCCATAAGGGCGCAAGCGTATATCAGTACGAAACACAAAACCGTCAACGGTAATATCATCTAGCACCCGCACCAGACTCTGGCACAACTTGGTAAAAAATTCGCCATAACTGGTGGCTTTACGATCAGGCAATACGCCATCTTCGGGATAGGCAAAAATCAGATCTATATCGGACGAATAATTCAGCTCAAACGCGCCTAATTTACCCATACCCAACACGATGATTTGTTGCGGTGTACCATCGGCTAATAACGGCGTGCCGCGTTTTTCACAGGCTTGCTGGTACAAAAAATCCAGCGCGAATTGAATACAGGCATCGGCCAACCACGATAATTCCGTCAGTGTTTCTGATAACTCCGCCCAACCCGCCAAATCACGCCACGCAATACGCACCATTTCACGGCGGCGAAACTGCCGCAAAACCAGCATTAATGAGGCTTCGTCTGCGATGTCCAGTTGCTTGAGGCAGGTAGCGTAATAGTCGCCAGCATAACAGCGCGTTAAATCGCCAGACTTGATTAAATCCAGCAATAACTCAGGTTTGCGGGTACAACTGATGGCAATAAATTCACTGGAAGCCCAGACTTTGACTAATGAATCGCGGATGTCGGCGGGTAATTCGATATTTTCTACTGCGTCATGCCAATGCTGTAAAGCATCGGCAACAGTGATGCGTAAAGTTTCAGGAAGTGATGCTAATTGTGCTTGAAGTTGGGCAATAAGAGACATGGCGGCAATGACTGGCAAAAATTAACATCATAACTCAAACTAAGGGAATTGAGTTTGGTGTTGTTGCTATAGGAATCCAAAATATATTTTGGACTCCTTAATTATCAATACCATAGAGTGCAAATCTAACAACCCTTGCTAAATATTACCACCAGTTTTGCGAATATATAAGCATAGTGAAAAGCCCCGCACGACAAAAGACTACTCATTATTCAATATACTGCACTAACTCTTTTAAATTTGGGACTTGTCTATCTAGCTGAGATTGATTGACTGTTATTGTGACTCCAGCTACTTGTTTTGATCCTGCCGTAAGAACACTAATAGGTATCCCCAATGAACCTGAAACAACAGAAGCAGTATTTGCATCATTTACCTCAAATTGAAACATACTTTTAAAAGTTTTTTTATTAGTCGGTCTATTAGCTCCAAATGGATGTATACAAAAAGGAGTGTTACTTGATTGCCATACGGAATAAATTTCCTCACTAATTTCATTTACTACTGTTTTAAAAGCGGAAGCGGATGAATTATTCATTTGTGTCAATCTATTACCTATGTACATATATATTTCAGGTAATGACATATTGTATCGATTGGATTCGAGATAGAATTCTGATTGCATATCACCTACTTGCCGTCTTTGTCCATATACAAGTGATAATACGGCTTTAATAGCTCTTTTTGACGAACCGTCTGCCGAAAATGGAATTAGCAATCTTTCTGCGGCTGTTAATGCTAGTTCAGTATAAATAGAAAAACTTGGGTTGCAGTCAATAAATACGCAGCAATCTTCTTCATTCCAAGAGCGTTTAATATCTACAATCAAGTCTGTTATCCATAAATGAACAATACGCCAAGCATCATTAGGGCCTGGATTTGTTGCCCTAGATACTTGTGATGATTGGAGTTCTAATTTCTCATCTCCTACAACAAGATACACATTATCAGGTACTCTATTGTTATATCGAGATACTTGTGTTATGTAGCTTGCTCCTGAATTTGTTGGTACATAAGGGCTGCGGATTCTATCATCTATATATCCAGAAATAGTGAGTCTTGGCTGTTGTCCATGAATATCATTCAGGTGGCGTTCTCCGCTATCCATTCCACCTAGCAACATAGATGAAGAATTTGCTTGTGGGCATAAATCAACTACTAACACTTTTTTATTTGGATGTTGAAGGGCGTATTCGGATGCCAACTGAAAAGTTAAATAACTTTTACCAACACCACCTTTATTATTCCAAATTGCATAGATAGCCATATTTTAGATTCCTTAATATTTATTATAGATGTGATTATTGTATCTGAACGCTGTCTATTACTGGTACTAATCGCTTTGTAAGTATGTAAGTTGCCGAACCTACTTAACGCAACCTAATGCCCGTCTTCTCAATATCAATCAACTCTTGTTTATATAACGCGCCAATCGCCTGTTTGAAGACTTTTTTACTCACACCAAACGCGGCATAAATCGCTTCGGGTGGGCTTTTGTCGCTGAGTTTTAATTCGCCTTCGTTGGCTTTGAGTTTCGCTAAAATGGTGTCGGTGAGTGATAACACTTTGCCATAACCTGCGGGTTGCAGGCTTAAATCAATTTTAGAATCTTCACGGATTTGTTTGATATACGCAGTGAGTTTCTGCCCTTTTTTCACAGGCTGGAACAGTTCATTGGTGTACAGCATTCCCCAATAACGATTATTAATAATTGCTTTAACGCCTAACTCGGTTTTATCGCCAATGAGTAGCTCGACTTGCTGTCCTTCGCTTAGTTCTTCATCGGCGGTGTCGCTGATAAATTTATCAATTTTGGTGGTGGCGGCGAGACGTTGCTGGTCATCTAAATAGACTTTGACCAGATAGGATTTGCCGACTTCCAGCTCGTGGTGTTGTTCGCTGAATGGCACGAGTAAATTTTTCGGTAAACCCCAATCTAAAAACGCGCCAACGTAATTTAACGCGGCGACTTTTAAATAGGCGATGTCATCGACTTGTGCGAGTGGCACGGTGGTGGTTGCCGCTAAATGCCCTTCGCCATCGGTATAAACGAACACGGTTAAAGTGTCGCCAACTTCACAGTGTGCGGGTGGTTTTTTGTCTGCTAACAGCACTTTGTTAGACACGGGACTGCCTAAATAAATATTAGCCCCCTGTATTTTAACAACGGATAACTGATTGATTTTGCCTATGTTTATCATATTAATCTTCGCTTAAAGTCAGCGGAATTTCTTGAGCGACTTGCTCAATAATGTGAAAGCCGCGCATTTCTAAAACTCCTTTAGTATTGAGAGAGATAATCAGATACAGCGCGTCAGGATAAGCCGCCAGTTCCAAATCGGTGCTGGACGGAATTGCGGGGGCGGTAGGGTGTGAGTGGTAAATGGCAAACAATTCTTCGCCACGTTCGCGCATGGCTTTTAATGCCGCGATTTGCCCCGCCGCATCCAGTAAAAACCGTTGTGCAGGTTGGTCGGCAACATTGGCAACAGGATAACAATGGCAAGGCACACCGTTTTGACTGCTCACCAGTCCGCAGACTTCAATATCAGGCGACAGTTGAGCAAGATGCAGGAGTTGATTGGTGAGTTTGCGTGAAAGTTGAATATCTGGTGAGTTCATAATAGCTAAGTAAGGGTTAAGTTTTGGCTGTATTGGAGGTCAGGCTTTGCCTGACGGTCAGGCAAAGCCTGACCTCCATCTAATGTTTGCATCCGTAAGTCACACGCGGCTGTCCCGATAAATCTCGATAGGATTGTACCTTATCATAAGCCAGCGCGTTAAAAATGGCTTGTACTTGCGCGGCTTGATTATAGCCGTGTTCGATTAATAAATGCCCCGCTGGTTTTAAATAACCACGCGCTTTATCAGCGATAATTTCAATATCGCTCAAACCTTTATTATCAGCGATTAACGCCGTTTTAGGTTCAAAACGCACATCACCTTGCTGTAAATGTTCATCATCGGGATCAATATAAGGCGGGTTGCTGATGACTACATCAAACTGCTCATCAGGCACATTACTAAACCAATCACTTTGATAAAATTCAATGTTAGTCAGTTGATGTTGCTGGGCGTTCAGCTTCGCAACATTCAACGCCGCTAAACTGGAATCAACTGCGATAACCTGCGTATCAGGGCGTTCTGCCGCCAACGTCACCGCGATAATGCCCGAACCTGTACCTAAATCAATCACTTTAACCGCTTGGTTTTTCGGGATTAATTCTAAACTCAGTTCAATCAATAATTCAGTATCAGGTCTGGGAATTAACACATCGGCAGTGACGGTAAAATCCCGCGACCAAAATTCGCGCGTACCTGTCAGATAGGCAATCGGCGTACCTTGTTCACGTTGCTGAACCAGCGCGTTAAAAGCGGCGATTTGCTCATCTGTCAGCGTGTTATCACACCATGCACGCAGGTAAGTTCTTGGTTTGCCCAACACAAAACCCAGCAACACTTCGGCATCTAATGATGGAGAATCTGAATGGTTAGATAAAATGTTGGTAGCGTTTGTTAATAGGGTTTTTATGGTGGGCATAGTAAAGATGAGCATAAACCGCCGCGCTTTTAAAAAGTCGGATGTTTGAGTTAGGAATTAATCTTGTGCCCAAGCTCTTGATTGGGAATGTAGTTGTGTTACATCTTTTTACGCTACTTATGAGTTTATCTGTCAAAAAATGTTAGACGAATATTGATTAGTAAGCGCATCTGTATCGAGTAATTTATTAGTTCGCGCTTCATCAATAAAAGTATTTATTTCAAGCGCAGGCGAATGAATTATTTTCACAATAGAATCGTCAATAATAAAATCAATTAAATCTTGTGTTGACTGGGTTGCTACTAAAAACGCAATTTCAGCACCTTTCTTTTTTGCTGCTATTGATAATTTTTTTATAGCTTCGTAAATAGTTTCATGTTCTCTCTGAACCCTTATAGGAACTGGCTTTGATAAATAATTTCTTTTTAGAATTGCATCTATTCCAGCATTTCGATGCACAGGCAAAATATCAAGACCAGAAAGTATAGCTAATGCTTTTTCATCCGCATTTATATACGATGAACGACCATTTTTTAACAGTGCAGATTCTGTTTTAATTAATGTTTCGAGACGTGATTTTGTTAAATTAATAGCTTCTTGAGAAACATCTATACCGATATATTTTCTGCTTTTCATTTTTGCAGCCACTAAGGTAGTGCCGCTACCACAAAATGGATCGAGAATAATATCGCCTTTATGAGTTGATATTTCAATGATTCTATCAAGTAACAATATAGGTTTTTGCGTAGGGTATCCTGTTCGTTCTTTTGCTTTTGGATTTAAAAAAGGAATCTCCCAAACATCCGTCATTGGCACTCCTTTTTTTTTCATCGGATGTAATTATATTTCCGTTAGTCTCTCTTGCATAAATTGCTTTACCGTATTCATCGCGTGATCTTTTTTGTAATATCTGATCCACATTAGTCGTTTCTGAATAGTCGGTATATATTTTATTGAATTTATAGTTTTCTGTTTTAGAAAAAAATAAGATAGTCTGATGATTAGGTGTGAGATTATTTGATGAATTTGACCACCGTTTATATGACCAAATAATTTCAGCAAGAAAATTTTCTTCGCCAAAAATATCTTCACCAATTAATCTAAGAATATGGTTAGCCGTTTTATCACAGTGTATAAATAAACTTCCCGTGTCTTTTAGAATTCGTCTTGCTTCTATTAATCGAAGCTGCATGAATTCTGCATACGTTTTATAACTATCCCAAATATCATCAAAACTGTAATGTAATTTTCTGTCTTTAGATATTAAGCTATGCTTTTTTTTGGTAAAGAATGGTGGATCGAGATAAATCATATCAATTGAATTATCTTGTAAATCTTTCATGATTGTTAGGCAATCCCCACAATATAATTCCTGCATTTTATAGCTGTCCATTTTGTGGAACTCGCTCATTTGCAATTTGTTCTAGGATTGCTTTTAAATCTACACCTGTTCTTTCAAGTACATACTCCCACGCGCCATCTCCATAATAGTAATGTCCACCAATACCTTGATAGAGCGTTTTCAAAGTTTGCTGAATACGCATAGCTTGCTGGCGATTAGGATAATAAAACATCACGCGAATGGGTATATAGCCAGCATCTGCAATCACTTGGATTCTGGTATGTTCTTTTGTGATGTGGTCACCATCTGTGGTGGCATCTTTCCATTTTATTTCTATGGCATCATTATCTACCAAGCAATCAATTTCAAACGTTTTTGGTCTTTGACCTATAGTGTTTGGAATTCTAATGCTTCCCGAATCAGGAAATGTATGCTCAAAACATTTTTTTGTTGCTTGTTCAAGGAATGAGCCAGCATATTTATAAAGAAATCGTCCTTTATTTTGATATAAATCTATTTGTTGCCCTTCAAAATGAGAAATACCTAACACTCTATATATCAAGTAATGCGATACATCATCGGCAAGCATTTCTTCAGTTCTCTGATCGATTGCGGCAAGTAGTCGATTTGAGTAGTCGAGAGCAAGGTCTTGTATTGCTTGCTGAATTGTCATCTATTTTCTCGTGAATATTTAGTTATTAATAACTGGTTTTTAGCAGTGTAAGTTGGACTGTCGCTTTTTAACAACCCAACTTGCCTATAGAAAACGCTTAATCATCCCCTAACTGCGTCAACATTTCTGCTTGATGTTCACTTATCAAGGGATTAATGACGTGTTCTAAACCGCCTTGCATGATGTCGTCTAATTTATACAGGGTTAGGTTGATTCGGTGATCGGTTAAACGTCCTTGTGGGTAGTTGTAGGTGCGGATGCGTTCGGAACGGTCGCCGCTGCCGACTTGTAATTTGCGGTTTAAGGATTGTTCGGCGTGGTGTTTTTCTTGTTCGGCGGATAATAAGCGCGATGCTAATAATGACATCGCCCGCGCACGGTTTTTGTGTTGTGAGCGTTCGTCTTGGCATTCGACCACTGTGCCTGTGGGAACGTGGGTGATGCGGATTGCCGATTCGGTTTTGTTGATGTGCTGTCCACCTGCACCTGAGGCGCGGTAGGTATCGACTTTTAAATCAGCGGGGTTAATGTCAATGGCATCGACTTCTTCGACTTCGGGCATGATGGCGACGGTACAGGCGGAGGTGTGAATACGCCCTTGCGATTCGGTTTCTGGCACACGTTGTACACGGTGTGTACCTGCTTCAAATTTCAATTGTGAATACACATCACGCCCGATAATACGCAAGATAATTTCTTTATAACCGCCGTGTTCGCCGAAACTTTCGTTGATAATTTCAGTTTGCCAGCCGCGTTTTTCTGCATAGCGTTGGTACATACGCGCTAAGTCGCCTGAAAATATCGCCGCTTCGTCGCCACCTGTGCCTGCGCGAACTTCCAAGAAGATGTTGCGGTTGTCGTTAGGGTCTTTGGGCAGCAATAATAATTGCAATTCGTGGTCGATGGCATCCAGTTCATTTTGCGCGTCGCTGATTTCTTCTTTTGCCATTTCACGCATTTCAGGATCATTGTCGGTTGCCATGTCTTGCGCTGAGGCGAGGGCGACTAACGTTTGCTCGTAGCGTTTATAGCAATCGACCAAGGGCGCGATTTGTGCGTATTCCTGACTCAGGGCGCGGAATTTATTTTGGTTATTCTGGGTTTCGATTTCTGAGAGTAAAGCGGCGATTTCGTCGTAACGTTCGCAGAGATTTTCTAATTTTTGTTGTATGGATTTTTTCATTATTTTGATGTGTGTGGTGCAATAATCGGCAGTGTTATCATTAAATTGGGAGTTAATGGTTAGTAGGGTACAACATTTCAATGAATTCAAGCAATTTTGCCCTATACAAACTATGTTAAAATTCCGCCGTTAATAATTCCACTAAGAGGCAAGCATGAAAGCAAATATCGGATTAATCGGTTTGGCAGTGATGGGACAAAATTTAGTCCTCAATATGAACGACCACGGCTTTAAAGTCGCTGTTTTTAATCGCACCACTAGCGCGGTGGATGATTTTTTAGCCGATGCGGCGAAAGGTACACAAGTTATCGGCACGCATTCTTTGGAAGAATTGGTTGATAGTTTGGAATCGCCGCGTATTGTGATGTTAATGGTCAAAGCGGGCGAAGTGGTTGATGCGTATATTGAAAAATTAGTGCCGTTATTATCAGCAGGTGACATTATTGTTGATGGCGGTAACTCGCTATTTACCGACACCAACCGCCGCACAGCTGATTTAGCCGCACAAAATATTTTGTACATCGGCACAGGTGTTTCTGGTGGTGAAGAAGGCGCGAGAAATGGGCCGTCGATTATGCCGGGTGGTAACAAAGCCGCATGGTCTGCGGTTAAACCGATTTTTCAAGCGATTAGTGCGCAGGTTGACGGCGCACCGTGTTGTGAATGGGTCGGTGATAACGGCGCGGGTCATTACGTCAAAATGGTACACAATGGCATTGAATACGGCGATATGCAGTTGATTTGTGAAGCTTATCAAATGATGTCGGAAGGCTTGGGTTTATCTGCCGATGAAATGCACGCCATTTTTTCTGAATGGAATAAAGGCGAACTCAGCTCGTATTTGATTGAAATTACTGCTGGCATTTTGGCGTATAAAGATGAAGACGGTCAGCCGTTGGTTGATAAAATTCTCGACACCGCTGGACAAAAAGGCACAGGCAAATGGACGGGTATTAACGCACTGGATTTGGGTATTCCATTAACGCTGATTGGTGAATCGGTATTTGCCCGTTGTTTATCGGCGCAAAAATCCGAACGTGTTGCGGCGGCGGCAGTGTTACCCAAACGTGTACAAGCCTTCACAGGCGACAAACAAGTGATGATTGACGCGATTCGTGACGCGCTGTACGCGGCAAAAATCATTTCTTACGCACAAGGTTTTCGTTTAATGCGTGAAGCGTCGAAAGAATACAACTTGTCATTGAACTACGGCGAGATTGCTTTGATGTGGCGCGGCGGTTGTATTATTCGCAGCCAATTCCTGAACGACATTAAACAAGCCTACGACCAAAATCCTGAGCTGGAAAACTTATTGCTGGCTGATTTCTTTATCGAAGCCATGCAAAAAGCCGATGCAGGTTGGCGTAAAGCGGTTATTTTAGGTATAGAACTGGGTATTCCCACACCTGCATTCTCCTCTGCCCTCGCCTATTTCGACGGCTACCGCACCGAACGCTTACCCGCTAATTTACTGCAAGCACAACGTGATTACTTCGGCGCACATACTTATGAGCGCACCGACAAACCACGCGGTGAATTTTTCCACACCGACTGGACAGGTCACGGCGGTAAAACCGCTTCTTCTACTTATACGGTTTAAGTATCAGGTTGGGTTGCCGAAAGCGGCAGCCCAGCCAATGCTGAGTTTTTGGCAAAAAAATCAGGATATATTTGAACGCTGGAGGTCAGGCTTTGCCTGACTTGCAAGCAGAGCTTGCACTCCCGCCCAATACATACTTAATACCGTTGGGTAGTGACTAAGAACCTAATCACCCAGCCAACTTCAACAAATCAAACACCACCTTGGCAAAACTCGCTGTTTTGGCGGGATCCGATAATAACTGCAGCATCTGATTTTGATGCGCTTCACTGCTGTCCATAATGGCATCATCAATGGCTTTGGGGAAATTGCCTAACATGGCTTGTTCTGGCGTGTTCTCTTTTATTTGTTTCATCACTAGCACATTCTCTTTGATTTTATCTCGAATGGTATGTGCGTAATTCACCATGTCATTTTCGGTTAAATGGTCGGTAATAAACAACTCATTCAATCGGCTAATAATCTGTGATAAAAACGCTTCTTCGATATTTTTAGCGGTCGCTGTTCCCAAACCATCGGCGGGTTCAAGCTTATAATCGGCTGAATTTTCTTGTAACTGCAAATCCTGCTGACGAATAATAGACAGTCGGTAATGACTGAGTGCTATGTCGCTTAAATCAATATCATCGTCTTCCATAAAGGATTCACGCAACATCGGGCGCAAGTTTCGCGCAAACAAACTCAGTTTCTCCAAGTCCTTGTCGTCGTAATCTACGATTTGCGACATAAATTCATAAAAGCGCGTAAACGTGCCTAAATCCTTCTTGAAAATCTCCAGCGTGTCTTTGGCTTTTTTGCATTCCTTAAAGCTGTTTTCGGCGTTGGTAATCAACACGGTATCAGCGGTTTTTTTAGTGCGCTCAAACATCATTTTGGCGTGTTTGTAGGCATCAACTGCGGATTGATAACGCTTCTGCCACCGCTCAACCGCTGGTTTGCACATATTGGCAATCGCCGCATTACTTTTGCTTTTAACAAAAAACGCCGCGCAAAACTGCTCCACTTCATGCCCTGTAAAAATCCCCGCTGCCCGCAATTTTTCCGATAAATCAAAAATCAAATTCGGATCAGACACATCGGCGAGTTCAGCGGTTTGGTAATACGGTTGAAAGGCGTTCAGAATGTCTTCGGGTTCATTGAAAAAATCCAGCACAAAGGTTCCCGTTTCGGCTTTGGCTGGATAAGTCCGATTCAGGCGTGACAAAGTCTGCACGCATTCCACACCACCCAATTTTTTATCAACATACATGGCGCACAGTTTGGGCTGGTCAAAACCTGTCTGAAATTTATTGGCAACAATCAGCACCTGATAATCATCCGAATCAAAGGCTTTACGGAAATCACGCCCTTTTAAATTCGGGTTCATATTGCTTTCGGTAAATTTTTCGCCTATCAAACTTGCTGAATTCGGGTCTTTGTCAGTAAATTCCACTTCGCCCGAAAACGCCACCAGCGCGTGAATATTTTGATAGCCTTTGTCGATAATGTATTTATCAAAACCCTGTTTATAACGCACCGCTTCTTTGCGTGAACTCGTTACCACCATAGCTTTGGCTTGCCCGCCCAATAAACCCATCACGTTGCTTTTGAAATGCTCAACAATGATGTGTACTTTTTGAGAAATATTGTAATCGTGCAGACGTACCCATTGATTAATTTTGACCTTGGCTTTTCTATGCTCAACTTCGTGGTCGGCGGCTTGAACTTTTAACGCCAACTGATAGGCAACTTTGTAATTGGTGTAATTTTTCAACACATCGAGAATAAAGCCTTCTTCAATCGCTTGGCGCATACTGTAAACGTGATACGCGGCGGGTAGATTGGTTTTAGAGGGAGCTTCGGCAGGATTAGGCAACCTGCCAAATAATTGCAGGGTTTTATCTTTGGGCGTAGCAGTAAAGGCAAAATAACTGACATTCGGCGACACCCGACGCGAAGCCACCGTAGCATCTAAAATATCTTCGGTGGTCAATTCTTCCTCATCACCTTGCGTTTCAACCATTAACACTTCTTTCAATTGCCGCGCCGTTGAACCTGTTTGTGAAGAATGCGCCTCATCGGCAATAATCGCGTAACAGCGTTCTTTTAAACTCACGCTGTTTTCAATCGCCTTTAACACAAACGGAAACGTTTGCATGGTGACGATAATAATCGGCTGGGAATGTTCCAGCGCGGCGGCGAGTTTTTCCGATTTAGAACCATCGCCCTCTTTATTATTAATACGCCCCACCACACCATCAACGTGTTCAAATTGATAAATCGTATCTTGCAACTGCTCATCTAGCACCGTTCTATCGGTGACGATAATCACCGAATGAAATTGCTTGTTGCCCTCGGCGTTGTACAGTGACGACAGTTGATGCGCAATCCACGCAATCGAATTGGATTTGCCTGAACCCGCGCTGTGTTGAATGAGATATTTTTGCCCCGTGCCTTCGGTTTTTGCCGCATGGAGTAATTTTTTCACCACATCCCATTGATGATAACGCGGAAAAATCAGGGCTTCTTTTTTGTACTTTCGTCCCTCCCAATCTTCTTTTTCCTCGATATGCAAATGCACAAAACGGGCGAGAATATTCAGTAAATTTTCAGGCAATAACACTTCGTTCCATAAATAATCGGTTGCGTATTGGTTCACATCAATGGGTGCATCGTTACCTGCACCGCCGTCTTTTGTTCCTTTGTTAAACGGCAAGAACACAGTATTCACGCCCTCCAATCGTGTTGTCATATACACTTCATACTGACTGACCGCAAAATGCACCAACGCGCCACGCTTAAAGGTCAATAACGGTTCTGGTTTTTTGCTGGCAGCATCAACAGGCAAGCGCGTGGTTTTATATTGCTTAATCGCGCTGTGTACCGCCTGTTTAAATTCCGATTTTAATTCCAAGGTGGCAACGGGAATGCCGTTGACAAACAACACCACATCAATCCGCGCCAAATTTCCCCAAGGGCTATAAACCAACTCAGGCACAACACGGCAACGATTTTTGGTAAAACGTACCAAAGTGTCGGGGTTTAAATCATGTTCAGGTTTGAATTGGCACAAACTAAAGCGCGTGCCACGGTCTCGAATGTCATGGCGTAACACACCCAACGTGCCGAAGGTGCGCATTTCTTTATTGGCGGCGTTGGGGTCGGTTTTGTTGAGTTGATTGGCAACGCGTTCTAAAAACTTTTCGTCGGGATTATGTGGATATAATGCGCAAAATTTCTGCCATTGGTCGGGCTGAGTGTCCTGCACAAAACCTAATAAATCGTCTGAATACAACGCCAGTTCGCGGTTATAGTTTTCTGATTTTCCCAATAACCAGCCGTTAGCGAGTAACTGAGTAATCATGTCATGTTGAAATCTGCTTTCGTGGGTTTTGTTATCCATACTGACCTTTTAATTTTTCTCGTTCTCACGCACCGCGCTGTATATCTCGTTCCCAAGCTCTGGCTTGGGAATGCCTACCCTCAAGCTCTGCTTGGTGTTTAACATCAAGATAAATCTATTTTGTTCATTGACACGCCAAGCGGAGCTTGGCAATAGGCATTCCCAAACTGGAGTTTGGGAACGAGAAAATGCCTAACATCTATTTTTCCTGTGACTGCGGCGGAAATTAGGGCGGTGCGGCGTTCTTGCATGAGGTTGATTGCAGAATCAGCCTTTGAAAGTAACACATCAAAGCCTTTTAATTTTTCGTTCAAATAATCAACTATTTGATGTTGTGCATCCAAATCAGGAATTACAATTTTAAATTTACTCACAATATCAGCATTTAGATTCATTTGGCTGGTTTCGTTACCTCCGTCTCTGATTGCATGATATGCCGCCATAAAAAAGTACCGTAAATAATAATTCCAAACTTTTTCATTCGGAGTAATTGCCGCACAAGCCTGATTATATGTCGCGGGAATTCCCAATATAGCAACGCGACCTCTTGTAATTCCTTGACCATACATAGCCATGAGTAAAGTTCCAGCAGGAGATATTTTTGTGGATGAATTCGCTACAGCCTCCGCCGTAATATATTCCTCAGTTTCAAAAATTTCATCGTATCTAACTTCACCCGTTTTAATCCACGGAATATCACCATCCCAATAATTTGATTTTGTTCTGTCTGGGG
>JAURYI010000003.1 GCA_030654015.1 Methylococcales bacterium
ACTAATCCCGCATTGCTGGCAGGTTTGTGGGTATTTCTTTCCATGATGGAGGTGATGGAAAGTTATTCTCCGGAAGAACTGGTCATTTTAAGAAAAACGGCCAGTTCTTTTTTCGGTTAACTTGTGTAGATACCTATGCCTTAAAGGACTGGCAGTCCTAACCAGAAACGCAATCGCAACCCCCGCTTGAATACCGAAAATATTATGTTTCGTGCCTGAGATTTTTGGATTCTTGCGCACGTCACTCATCAAATCCACTATCCAAATTTCTTGAAATTCTTTCGCCACGGTTTTACGAAACCCGTCCGCTTGCCGTGAGTCCAAATAAGAGCGATTAGTGATAAACGCTAACACGCCTTCCTCGCCTAATCTGTCCGAAGCCCAGCGAAAAAACCGCAGATACGGATCATAGAGTTTGGTTTTTTGCGCAGTACTGTCGGCTAAATAGGTTTCTTTGATGCGTCTATCCGCCGTGGGCGCGGCATCATTTTTATTATTGTCGTTTTCGTTTTGCTGATTGGCGTTATACGGCGGATTGCCAATAATAATGGGAATCTTGCGGGCATTTTGCGCTTCAATGCGGGCGTGGTTTTCATCGGTGACACTGCCAAACAAATCAAATTGCGCACCTGAATGGGTTTGTTCAAAGCCCCAGTTATCCAGCGTATTCACAAAACACGCGCCGCTAAATTCGCGCCACTGCCCCGTAATTTCGTAATAAGTTTGTTCAATATTTAAACTGGCAATGTAATACGGCAAAATGGAAATTTCATTGGCATGAAGCTCATGAGCGAATTTATAACTCAAGGCTTGCTGGTCGCCGCGCCAGTAATCTAATAAATCGACAATAAATGTTCCCGTTCCCATGCACGGGTCGAGAATTTCTAAACCACTGTCCGACAGACGTTTTTTAAAATGTTTTTGCGTCAACCAATCGCAGGCTTCAATCATAAAACGCACGGCTTCTTTGGGCGTATAAACCACGCCTAATTTATCTGCGTCTTTGGGGTTGTACGCGCTGTAAAAATCTTCGTAAATGTGTTTTAAAAAATCCTGTTTGTCTGCGGAGGTTTGCGTACGCGCCGCTGATAACCGAATGGCGGCAAAATAAGGCTCTACTCGTTTCAATAACAACACGCGGGTTTCACCACGAAAAAAACTGTTTTCTAAGTCCCCAATGGCGCGGGCTAAATGGTTTTCAGCATGAAAACGGCTATCAGGAAACACGGCACGAAAGATTTGGTCGGTCAAAATGTGCTGTATCAGCATTTCATCCACATTTTGTGCCGTGACACGCTCACCAATTGACCGCTGACAAAGTTGCAAAAACGCGGCAGATTGTTGGCGAAAATGGGCATTATCACGCCGCGCCGCGCTGAGTAATTCAGTTAAGGCAGCGGCAACTTGCGGCAATTCGGTTAAAAATTTCGCCCGCGCAATGCGAAAACTCGCCACTTCGGGCGATTCATAGTCAAAGAAACTATTTAATAAGCGTTGTAATTGCGCCGCGTCATTGACTGCACACGTCATGGCTTGTTCGCCATTTTGCATTAATACGGCGGTGCGGGTGTCTTCAAAAATAATGTTGTCGCGCGGATAGCCTTTGGCAAGTTTGACTTCAATTTCTTTGTTTAAATCGTCTTTTTCGTCTTTGGCTTCCCACCAGCCGTGGATTTGTCGCAAGCTGTCCATTAATACGCCATCGGCACGCAGTGCCGCGCCATTCGGGGCTTTGAACGGGTATTCGTTATATAAAATCAGTGAGTGTTCGCTGCCGATGGTTTCCAGCAACGTTTGAAAAGCGGAGCGCAACGCGCCTTCATTACTCGCACCTGCAATGCGGCGCAAATCGTCAAGTTTGCGGTAGTAGTTTTGTATGGTTGCACTCATGTCGATAGCTTAGCCGAAGTGTGAGGTGTACAAGGAAGCGCGATAGAGTCGCGCCCGCTTGATTTTAAAAAGCGTGATTGCTTGGGGATTATTATCAAGTATTTTTACGGCTAAAGTAAAAAACCTGTTTATCTATTTGAGTTTCAAACAGATAACATCCCTTTAAGGGATGTTAAGTAACACAACAAACGTTCTTCGGTATTGTGTGCCAAGCTGGAGTCCAAACTCATGAGTTTGGATTCCAACGTACACCGATTGAGAAAAATTATGACAATGATTCCATTATGTCCAACCATTTTAATTTACAGGCTAAACAAATTCTTTAGCGGCAATCAATAACTCCTCAATAAAATGCTGGCTGAATAACGGCAGATAATTGTGTTTTAAATAGGCAACTTTGGTGCAGGAGCTGGGGATAAGATGAGCCAGATTATGAATCACTAAATCTTGATCTATTGCCGCATCGTAAGCAATATCAGCAATCAAACCCACACCCAAGCCTAAGCGCACATAAGTTTTTATCACATCCGAATCTGCGGCAGCCAATACAATATCCAGATCTAAGCCTTTGGCTTTAAAGGCTTTGTCAATGGTGGAGCGTCCTGTAAAACCAAAGTTATAAGTGAGAATGGGATAAGAGGCTAGGCGTTCCAGTGTAATGTCGCCGTCATTCAACGGATGATTGTGCGGCACGACCACCGCGTGATGCCAATCAAAACATTTTTCCAGTACCAAGTCGGTTTCCTGATCCAGTCTTTCGGTACAAATGGCAATATCTGCCTCGCGCGTGTGCAGTTGGCTGATTAACTGCTCAGGCGCGGCTTGTACCATGTAGATATTGACGTTGGGGTATTTTTTCCGAAAGCGTTGTATTGCCATCGGTAAAAAATATTTCGCCTGCGTGTGCGTGGTAGCAATATGCAACGTGCCTTTATCACTATCCAAAAAATCCGCTGCAATGGTGGTGATATTGTTTTTTGCCTGATTAATAATGGCGACTTCTTCCATGATGCGTTTGCCTAATGGAGTCATGCCCGACAATTTCTTACCTTGGCGTTCAAATAACGGCGAACCCAATTCTTCTTCAAACAGTTGTAATTGCCGACTGACCGCTGATTGCACAACGTGCATTTTGTCGGCGGCTTTGGACATATTAAATTGGGTTTCTTGCAGTACCCGCAATAGCTCTATTTGGCTTAAGTTCATGATAATTTCCCTGTAGATACGAATGTCTCGTTCCCACGCGCCGCGTGGGAATGCAGTGTCAACGCGCCGCGTTGCACAGACCGCCGCGCGTGGAAACTAGGTGATGGGAGTACAAACCTAGGTTTGTATTCCAGCTATGCCGCATCAAACCAATGCGCGTGGCGGATATGTAAATCCACTCTATCACCTTTGCTCAGTTGTAAGCGTTTGAACTGTTCGTTGGGCATTTGTGCATAAATAATTTCAGGTGAGCCATTCACGCCTTTTTTAGCCAGTTCAATACGAATTAATGCGCCCAGATGTTGCCAGTCTTTCAGCGTGGCAGTTGCCGCGCTGTCTGTGTTTGACTTGATAATATCAAGATCATGCGGACGAATATGCACAGAGTTAGATGCGTCTGGGGTAATAACCAGCCCTGATAACTTGAGCCATTCGGTATTATGGTGTCCTAATGAAATGACATTGGTATCACCGATAAAACGTGACACAAATTCATTGGCTGGATTATCGTAAATCTCGCTGGGTGTGCCTTGTTGTTCCAAATTGCCGTGATTAAACACCACGACGCGATTGGCAACTTCCATTGCTTCTTCCTGATCGTGCGTCACGAAAATACTGGTGACGTTTAAGTTTTCATGCAAATGCCGCAACCACAAACGCAAGTCTTTACGCACACTGGCATCCAACGCGCCGAATGGTTCATCCAGTAATAACACTTCAGGTTCAACCGCCAACGCGCGTGCCAAGGCTATACGCTGACGTTGCCCGCCTGACAGTTGGTCGGGATAACGATTATGCAGCCAATCCAACTGTACCAACTCCAACAGCGCGTGAACTTTTTTGTGAATTTCGGCTTCATTCGGGCGCAGTTTGCGCGGTTTAACACGCAAGCCAAACGCGATATTTTCAAACACGGTCATGTGGCGAAACAGTGCGTAATGTTGAAACACAAAACCGATGCCGCGTTCACGAATATCTTTGTGGGTTTTGTCTTCACCTTTTAACAATACTTGTCCGCTGTCGGCGCGTTCCAAGCCTGCAATGATGCGCAACAGCGTGGTTTTACCGCAACCAGAAGGGCCTAATAACGCCACTAATTCGCCTTCGGGAATTTCTAAGTTAATGTCGTTAAGCGCGGTAAAATTACCGAATCGCTTGGAAATATGGTTCAAAATAATGCTCATAAAAATCTCTTTGTCTAAAAACCTGCGAGGTTTTTAAAACCTCGCAGGTTTGAGTTGTTATTGTTCGCTTGGGGCGCGACTATCGCTATCACGCTGTTGTTGCCATTCCAGAAAACTTTTCAATACCAGTGTCACCACCGCCAACACGGTCAATAAAGACGCAGCGGCAAATGCACCGACGGCGTTGTATTCGTTATAAGTATTTTCAACGTGCAGCGGCAGCGTGTTGGTCAGTCCTTGTATATGTCCTGATACCACCGACACCGCGCCGAATTCACCCATTGCGCGGGCGTTACACAACACCACGCCATACAATAAGCCCCATTTAATATTCGGTAAGGTCACGCGCCAAAACGTTGTCCAGCCGCTTGCGCCTAACGATAATGCCGCTTCTTCCTCTTCGTTGCCCATTTCCTGCATGAGTGGAATCAACTCACGCGCGACGAAAGGGCAGGTGATAAACAGCGTTGCCAACACGATGCCCGTCGTAGCAAAAATAATTTTGATGTCATGGTCTCGCAACCACTCACCAAACCAGCCTTGTGCGCCAAACAGCAACACGAAAATCAAACCAGCGGTCACAGGCGATACAGAAAACGGTAAATCAATCAACGTGGTTAATATGCTTTTGCCGCGAAACTCAAACCGTGCAATCGCCCACGCCGAGGCAAGACCGAACACTGTGGTCAACGGTACGCATAAAAAGGCGACCCATAATGTCAATCGAATAGCGGCAAGCGCGTTGGGATCTGACAGTTCGGTGGCATATTTTTGCCAGCCTTTGGCAAAGGCTTCGATAAAAATAGTCACCAGCGGCAACAGTAAAAATAAGCCGATGGTCGTTAAACTTACTGCAATTAAGCTATAACGCACCCACACGGGATCATTAAGAGCGACTTTTGTTAGTTTATGTGTGTTCATAAGTTCCGTTAGGGTGTGATAGCGACGACAGGCGCGAGAGGTGCGAGCGTTTCAGAAGTGCGTCGGCGTAATAACATCTGCACTACATTAATAGTGAGTAACAACGCAAACGACACCAGCAACATAGTCAACGCCAACGCCGTTGCACCTGCATAATCGTATTGCTCCAGTTTGGTGATAATCAACAGCGGCACAATTTCCGATACATAAGGCATATTACCCGCAATAAAAATTACCGAACCATATTCGCCGACACCGCGTGCAAACGCCATTGCAAAACCTGTCAACGCCGCTGGAAATACATTGGGAAAAATAATGCGCTGAAAAATCTGCCAACGGGACGCGCCCATTGAAGACGCGGCTTCTTCCATACTGGTATCCAGCTCTTGCAACACGGGTTCGATGGTGCGGACGACGAATGGCAAGCCGATAAAAATCAGCGCGACTACGATACCCGCAGGGGTAAACGCCACTTTAAAACCCAGCTCGGTCAGCGGCTTACCGATTAAACCATTAGGCGCGTACAACGAAGCCAATACAATCCCCGCCACCGCAGTAGGCAAGGCAAACGGCAAATCAATAATGGCATCAAAAAAGCGTTTAGCAGGCAGTGAATAACGCACCAACGTCCACGCAATCACAAAACCCAATACCAAGGCAATCGCCGCCGCCAATAACGCCGCCAAAAAACTCACCCGAAACGCCGCCTGTACCCGCTCATTACCGATGATGTCGAGATAACCCTGCCACGTCAGTAGCGAATCGGGAGCTAAGGTTTTAAACAACAAAGTGCTGAGTGGAATTAACACTACCAAAGCCAAGTACAACAGGGTAAAACCCAATGCAGGTTTAAACCCCGGTAAGATGTTGGTTTTATTCATCAATCATATCCTCTCAAGTGAAGTGCCAGTCATGCACTTTTTCGTTGGATTCAATGATAAACAGATGCGTTTCTCAAGTGAAACGATGATATTCGATAGCTATATCCGATAATTAGATATAGATGAGTGGGAATTGATTTGTGAATCGTGCTTTTTTCTTGTCTCTACACGCCGCGTGGGAATGCAGTCTAAACGCACTAGGTGGAGTGTTGGAGTACAAACCTGAGTTTGTACTCCGTTACTTACTTAATAAAAGCCGATCTGTCCAGCTTGTACTTGTCTTACCACGCTTACTAAACGGTCAATTTCTTCGTAAGTGTTATAAAACGCCAATGACGGACGCACGGTGCTTTCCAAACCAAAGCGGCGCAAAATCGGTTGCGCACAATGATGTCCAGAGCGTACCGCAATGCCCGCTTTATTCAACGCATCGCCCACGTCTTGGGTACTATGACCTTTCAACACAAACGATAATACGCTGGTTTTTTCCGTTGCCGTACCAATCAAGCGCACACCGTTGACACCGCGTAACGCTTCAATCGCATACGCTAACAGCTCATGCTCATAACGCGCCACATTCGGTACGCCGATACGTTGCAAGTATTCCAACGCCGCGCCTAAACCGACGGCATCCGCAATATTACCCGTGCCTGCTTCAAAACGCGCAGGGGCAGGTTGATAGATGATTTTGTCAAAGGTGACATCTTCAATCATATTGCCGCCGCCCTGCCACGGTTGCGTTGCGTCCAGTATTTCCGCTTTGCCGTACAGTACACCGATACCAGTAGGGCCGAAAATTTTATGACCCGAAAAGACCAGCCAATCACAGTTTAACGCCTGTACATCGACACTTAAATGTGACACCGATTGCGCTGCGTCCAGCAATACTTTTGCACCGACGCGATGCGCCAGTTCAATCATATCTTGCGCTGGAGTAATCGTACCCAGTGCGTTCGACACCTGCGTGAACGACACCAGTTTAGTGTGCGAGTTCAGCAGTTTGGCGTATTCATCCAATAACACTTGCCCGTTATCATCAACAGGTGCGACGCGTAACACTGCACCTGTGGCATCGCACAATTGTTTCCACGGTACGATATTGGCATGATGTTCCAGCCAAGTGATAACGATTTCATCACCTTTGCCGATGTTTTGTTGTCCCCAACTTTTGGCGACTAAATTAATAGCTTCGGTTGAACCACGCACAAAGACAATCTCATCAGGCGAGGACGCATGAAGAAAATCCGCGACGGTTTTGCGGGCTTTTTCATAGGCATCAGTCGCGCGTGCTGCCAGTTCATGCGCGGCACGGTGAATGTTGGAATTTTCATGACTGTAAAATTCCGAAATTCTATCAATCACCACTTGCGGTTTTTGCGTCGTTGCGGCGTTGTCCAGCCACGCTAACGCTTGTCCATTCACCCGCTCACGCAAAATCGGAAAATCACGGCGCACGGCATGAACATCAAATGCCGCATGGCTGTTTGGTAATCCCAAGGTGTTTAAATCACGGTGCGGGTGTTGTTGCGCATCGAGAAAATAAAACGTCGGCTCAGCTGTATCAGCGACTGGATTACTCGCTACGCCAAAACGATTTACAGTGGTATGACTCGCCAGCAGTTTATGCAGATCCAGAGTTTCCGCAGGTAATTCAACGTGCTGTCCTGCCAAGCTTGATAATCCCGTTACTTTGTTACTATCAGCGGTTGCCGCTGATTGTGGGGATAATGCTTGACCAGCTGATTTCACCGCCAATTCTAAAGACGATACCGCCTGTTGCTGTGCGGCAGCATCCAGAAAATAGAAGCTGGGCGCAGTCGTGAGCGGGTTGCTCGGTGCGCCAGAACGAGTCACTGTGCCGTAATTAGCCAGCAGTTTATTCAGTTCAGCGGTTTCCACAGGTGGCTCAATATGACGTTCGGCTAAACTGGCTAACTGTGTCAACTTACCAGATTCAGCCGATGCCGCTTGTGGCGATGCGGAGTGAATACCTGCATTCAGCAGCGAACCATCGCAGGGCAGGGCAGTGAATAATTGATTTGCCACGCGCGTCAACTGCTCAATATCGGGCAGAGTGGCGTTATTTGTAGTCATAGTAGTTGCCTACTTCAACATTCTCCAGCACGCCTAGTGCATCTTCAGTCAATACCGCTAATGAGCAGTACAATGACACCAAGTAAGAGGCAATCGCTTTGTGGTTAATGCCCATAAAACGCACGGATAAGCCCATGGTTAATTCGCCTGTTAAATTCGGTTGATACAAACCGACCACACCTTGACGACTTTCACCCGTGCGTAATAACAGAATGTTGGTTTTGCCTTTAGTGATTAGCAATTTATCAGTCGGAATTAAGGGAATACCGCGCCATGTTAAAAATTGCGAACCGAATAATGTGACTGTTGGTGGCGGTGTACCACGACGGGTCGCTTCACGTCCAAAGGCGGCAATCGCACGCGGATGCGCTAAGAAAAATGCAGGTTCTTTCCACACGCGGGCGATTAATTCGTCTAAATCGTCAGGTGTCGGTGAACCGTTGCGGGTTTGTACTTTAAACGCAGGCGCGACATTATTCAGCAAGCCGTATTCTGCATTGTTGATTAATTCACTTTCTTGACGTTCTTTGATGGTTTCAATGGTCAAGCGTAATTGTTCGTGAATTTGATTGTGCGGGCTGCTGTACAAATCCGACACGCGAGTGTGGACATCCAGCACGGTGTTGACCGCATTCAAACGGTATTCACGACCCCATTCTTCATAATCAACGAAGGTTTGCGGTAATACTTTTTCATCGAGACTAGAGCAATCAACGGTAATGCTGGATTCATTTTTTGCTTTATTGACGCGATAAATACCTGCTTCAACAGGCAGCCAAGGCAGTAAATGGGTCAACCAACGTGGCGTGATGGTTGATAACATGGGTACGGTTTTAGTCGCATTGGCAAGGGTACGCGCGGCAACATCGCCAAGTGCGGTATGAGCGTCATGTATATCAGTCATGGTTTTTTCCTATAGATTGATGGTTATTAAGAATTTGTCCACGAAAAACACGAAAAATTCGTATCTTTTGTGCTTCGCTTGGACGATTTATTACGAAGCATGAGCTTCGATTTTTGAAAAGCTGGTGCTTTTTAATTCAATGTTACTGAGTGGTAATTCACTGCGCACTTGTGCCTGTGTGATGTGGCTGTTAGGTGGCACACTGTGGGTGAGCCAGACATTACCGCCGATGGTTGAACCTTGTCCGATAGTCACGCGCCCTAAAATAGTCGCGCCTGCATAAACCACCACATCGTCTTCTACGATAGGGTGGCGGGCATTACCTTTTACTAATGCGCCGTCTTCGTCTTTATCAAAGCGTTTCGCACCTAAAGTCACGGCTTGATATAAGCGAACGTGTCGCCCGATAACGGCTGTTTCACCGATGACAACACCTGTGCCGTGGTCGATAAAGAAGCTGTCACCGATTTTTGCACCCGGATGAATGTCGATACCCGTTGCCGAATGAGCAAGCTCGGTTATCATGCGGGCAATCATCGGTGCGCCTAATGCGTACAGATTATGTGCCAGTCGGTGGTGCGTCATGGCGATAATTCCAGGGTAGCAAACTAAGGCTTCATCAGGACTGTGAGCCGCAGGATCACCCTGATAAGCGGCGGTAATATCACTGTCCAGCAATAACCTGACACTGGGTAATTGTTCGGCAAAGGCACGGGTAATATGGTTGGCGACGTTATCCATGTTGTGCGTTACTGCGCGATTTTGTTCGGCAGTAAACACCAGTTCACGGCGAACCTGCTGTTGCAATGTGCGCAAGGCAGTGTCTAAGGTATGACCGACAAAATAATCAATACCTTCATCGGTAATATCAGGCAACCCTAAACGATTGGGAAACAGGGCGACACTCAAACCTTCTACTACGCTGTGTAACTCTTTACGCTGGGGTAATTTAGGCGGTTTGTTACGACGGTGGCGGGTTTCCAATGATTTCACCCGCACTTCGCGCAACCGTGCCACTAAATTATCTATACCCCAGTCATTGGGACTTCTTATCATCTGCAAAAACCTCATCTACGTTCTTATAAAAAAGAGGGGTTAGAGGAAAATCAAAACCTCTGCCCCCTCGAGGTAGGAGACAAGTAGTTACGAAAAATCAATGTTGACCGTAAATCTGGTCAAATACGCCGTTATCAGCAAAATGTTTCTCCTGTGCTTTATTCCAGCCGCCAAACTGTTCAATTTTTACCAGTTCAATGGCGGGGAATTGCGCGGCATACTTGGCGGCAATGTCTTTATCCGTAGGGCGATAAAAGTTTTTGGCGATAATTTCTTGTGCTTCTTTGGTGTACAAAAATTTTAAATATTCAGTGGCGACTTCAAACGTGCCGTTTTTACGCGCTACTTTTTCAATGACGGTGACAGGCGGTTCGGCGAGTATGCTTAATGATGGTGTAACAATTTCATATTTATCCGCGCCAAATTCGTTGATGACCAAATGGGCTTCGTTTTCCCAAGTAATCAGTACGTCACCTAGACCACGTTCGGCAAAGCTGGTGGTTGCACCCCGCGCTCCTGAATCCAATACGCCTGAGTTTTTAAATAACTTGGTGACAAAGTCTTTAGCGACGGCTTCATCATTGTTGTTGTGTTTGAGTGCATAGCCCCACGCGGCTAAATAATTCCACCGCGCACCGCCTGAGGTTTTGGGATTTGGCGTGACGATACCCGTCCCCGTTTTAATCAAATCATCCCAATCTTTAATGGCTTTCGGGTTGCCTTTGCGGACTACAAAAACGATGGTTGAGGTATAAGGTGAGCTGTTGTTGGGTAATAAGGATTGCCAATTTTCGGGAATCAGGTTGCCGCGTTTATGCAGTTGGTCGATGTCATAAGCGATGGCGAGCGTTACCACATCAGCTTCTAAACCATCCAATACGGCACGGGCTTGTTTACCGCCGCCACCATGCGACTGATTGATAGTGACACTTTCGCCTTTGGTTTCTTGCCAGTGTTTGGCAAATAACGGGTTGTATTCTTTATATAATTCGCGGGTAGGGTCATAAGAGACATTGAGTAGTTCTCTATCGGCGGCTTGTGCGTTGTTGCCAGCTGCCAAAATAGATAAAGTCGCCGCAAAGATAATGTGAGCAAAACGATTTTTCATAATTAATTCCTGTGTTTGTAGATTGTTAGTTGCTCTCGTTCCCACGCAGCGCGTCACTGCCATTAAGTTAAGCCAGATTGTCGATAATAACCGCGTAGCGGTGAAATGGTTGTAGCAACAAAATATAAATACAATCAAGCCCCGTAGGGGTGAAATGTTTGTTCTCGTCCAACATTTCACCCCTACGGGGTTATGAAATCGTCTAAACATCTTGGCTACAAATATTTCACCCCGCTGGGGTTTTCTTAACTTAATGGCAGTGACGCAGCGCGTGGGAACTAGGTTAATAATTAGGTTTATATCTTGCCGTCGCCAAACGCATTCAGCGACACTTCAAAGTAGAAAAAATTACTGGCTTGTGACGTGTATGGCCCTGTAGCCGTGTTAGATTTATCTTGTGCGCGAGTAAAACTACCTGGTTCAAAACGCCCATAACTGGTCGTCAAGTCCACATAAGGATTGACTTTGTAGCGCACGCGAAGATCGATTTCGTGTCCTAAGAAGTTACCGCTTCTGCCTGTTCTATCCTGCAATCCCGCTCTCGCCCATGCCGCTGTTTCATTTTCCAACCAATAAGCGTTATAGCCTGCATCGACTTTCAAATCCTGATAAGGTGTAAATTCGATTCTGGCTTTAGGCGCGTGGATGTTATCCCATGAGAAATAGTCATTGCGTGACCACGGCTGATTAAAGCCGTAAAAGGCATCAACCCGTTGATTTGTGCCATCAGTTGCCGTGCTGTTAGGCACTTTATCGCCTGTACCATAGCCATAAAATAAACTCGCTCTGGGTTTCCAATCGTGATCGAAGGTGTAACCGACTTCCAAGGCGTAAGCGAGTGCGTCCTGCTGCAATAATTTCTCTTGCTGAGTGGTAACGGTTCGTCTTACACCATTGACTGTTGTGGTATTACTGACCGCTCTGGTGACACCATAACGTCCAAATTGTTTGGTGAAGTTGGCATCAAAATCAAAACCCGTGTTAGGAATAACACCATAGACACGCAAACTAGGGGAATAAATCTCCTGATTGTTTTTACGCGCTGAAACCACAGGGTTATAAGGGTCGCCATTCACGCTGCGCCCAAAGAAATACGGTTGAAAAGTGATGTACTGCGACAGTTGCTTGAGACTTAACACGCCGCCATAAAACCAAGTGTCCGTATCTGGCTCATCAAATTGGTATTTCAAACGGGTGACGGGATGAAACGCAAAGGTATCCAAATCCCAGTCATTTTGTTTTTTGCCGAAGTGAACGCGATAACCTTCAAAATTATTGGTGGTGTTACGAAATTCGTTAGTGGCAATAAAGCGTCTATCCACCAATTCTAATGCCTGACGACCTGCGCGAATGCTTAACGGACGGTTATTACCCAGTGCATTTTTGAAATACAACTCGCCATAGCCTTGAATCAATTCAAACTCGTTGACATCGGCATTGGTTGTTTCATACAAATCGTTGTAACTGCGCGAATCTTGAAACTCGACCACAAAACGAAACGGATCAAGAATATCTTTAACGCCCAAATAAGCGCGGGTTCTCAGCAAAAACAAATTATCGGGATCGGCGCGAAAGGTTGAACCGTTAGCTTGCGCAGGTGTAGTACGATAATCATTTTCTCGATATTCGTAACGAGTGCGATGATCTAAACCCACATCTAACCATTCCACATTCCGAAATTCTTGGTGCGTTTTACTTAAGTTGCGTACATAAGTGGGGGGATCAGGAATAGGTTCAACGCGATAACCGCGCGTTTTAACATAGTAATCTTCGGCACTTGCCAAGCTGGGCAATACCAATAACAAACCTAATAGAGTGCTTGCCGTGCGGTTAATCGAACTAGGTGGAATCTTATGAAGCGCGTTTGATAGTGCGTTTCGCTGGAAATGTTTCATAAATGTACTCTCTTCAGTTTAGTGACGAAGTTTTAAAAAACAACTTCTTCTTTCTTGTTGAGGCACATCATAAACAGCTTGATTTTGTTAAGAAAACGATGATATTCGATAGCTGGGTCTAATAATTAGATATACCAATATTTCGCTATCAAAAGAGCGGGGCAGGCGCGGCTATTGAAACGTAACAGCACACGCTGAAAAAAGTTATAATGTTAAGTTTTTAACACTCAAGAGGATAATAATATGAATGAAAATTGGATAGCTCCCTCAATTCTGTCTGCTAACTTTGCTAAATTGGGCGAAGAAGTTGATAACGTGTTAGCGGCTGGTGCGGATGTTGTGCATTTTGATGTCATGGATAATCACTTTGTACCTAACCTGACTATCGGGCCATTAGTGTGTGAAGCCTTAAGAAAACACGGTGTCACTGCACCGATTGACGTGCATTTAATGGTTGAACCCGTAGACCGTTTGATTCCTGATTTTGCCAAAGCAGGCGCAAGCATCATCACCTTCCACCCTGAAGCATCAATCCATATCGACCGCACTTTGCAGTTGATTAAAGACAACGGCTGTCAAGCGGGCTTGGTATTCAACCCAGCAACGCCATTAAGCCATTTAGATTACGTCATGGACAAAGTGGACATTATTTTATTGATGTCAGTCAACCCCGGTTTTGGCGGTCAATCGTTCATTCCATCGGCATTAGACAAACTGCGTCAAGTCAGAAAATTGATTGATGCCAGCGGTCGTAACATCCGTTTAGAAATCGACGGCGGCGTTAAAACCGACAACATCCGCGCAATTAAAGCGGCAGGTGCAGATACATTCGTTGCAGGTTCAGCGATTTTCAGCCAACCTGATTATAAGAAAGTCATTGATGAAATGCGTGCGGAATTAGCATTAGCGTAATTCGCTGGTGTGATTTGTAGGTTGGGTTGCGGCTCTTTCGCAACCCAACAAATATCAGAGAATGTTGGGTTGCCAAAAAGACGGCAACCCAACCTACGCAGCTGACAATACAAGGCTATAAAGAGTCACTCTTTATAGCCTTTTTTATGCGTGCTTATCGCGTAAAAATATTAACTCTCCAGCCCCGCTTAAATTCAATCCATATTGAAAATGTGTAGTTTGACTGTTTGCAAAATCACTATTATGGGTGCGCAATACGTTTGATTATTACGACCTACGAGCCTGATTTTCTCTTTCATTAAATTCCTTTATAAACAAAAACTTATATCTTAATGGGTATTTTTAATATCCATTGTATACCCATAAATACTCCATTTTTAATCATTGATTTTTGTAAGTTTTTGGATGAAAGTATATATGGATTTTAGGAAGGGTTTTTTCAGTTTAGATGGGTTGACATTCATCATAATCATTCAGATATACACAGTTGAGACAAAGCCCGTTTGTAAAATTCAATCAAGTTATAAGCTGTTTAGCAAGAAAACAAACAGGAAACAGCTCACCAAGTTTTTTGCATAAAAGGCTAACGCCTTTTAATGAATCAATTATTAGAAACTAGGAGAAGTGTTATGAAAACGTTTACACACAAGACATTATCAATCGCGATAGGGTTGGTTGCGATGTTGGCGATTGGTGGCTCAGTTCTTGCCGCTGGTCAGTCTGGTACGACTCTCGCAGGGTATAAAACTATAGACATCTGTGAAGTTACACCCGCATCATCTACAGTCCCAGCCGTGTGGCGTTACTCAGGTGAAATTTCGGTCTGGAACGAAGGTGCGATAAATACGATAGGACTTAAAATCACAGACTTTATAGAGTACAAAACTGGTAATAAATGGGTTAAGGGATACAATATGCCTGTCACGCCTTCTGATTTTGGGGAAATTACTGCGGGTACTACTCAGGAAACAGCAACCGTGTTTAGATATACCTATGAGGATGATGCGTTGCCTGGTACTATCCGAAATAACGCATCTATTACCATCATGAATCATTCAGGTAACTTGAATAAACCATTCGGTCCCAATCCGAAGGCTACTTTCTTTGGAGTGGTGTTGCCCTGTCCAAAAGATATTGGCTGTACTTACACGATTGGATATTGGGGAGCAAAACCAGGCGTTATTTGGCCCAGCGATTATGATCGAAACGCAACATTCTACTCTAGCCCTTACACATGGGGAGACATTCTCCCAAATATTAATGAGGGTGGTAACAGCAACGGCTATTATCAACTTGCAAGACAGTACATTGGAGCTGTGCTAAATCAAGCGAATGGTGCGCCTGTACCTTCAGGAGTCCAAGATACTCTTGACGAAGCAAAAACGTTTTTTAAAACCAAAACACCAGCTGATTGCCCTTCAGCCAGTTCTTGCGGCCGACAAAAAACTTTAGCTGGAATACTAGATACATATAATAATGGTCTTTATGAAGGTGGTCCAGCGCATTGTGAAGAATAGATAAACTCGTAAGTCGTGTAAGTTGGGTTGCCATCTTTTTGGCAACCCAACATTCTCTGAGATTTTTAGGGTTGCAAAAGAACCGCAACCCAATTCACACAGTTTTAATATCCCTCAGGAAACTGCATGGTCATACAATGCAAACTGCCGTATTGGTGTACCAATGGGCGGCAGGGGATGGCGATGATGTGGTGTGTTGGAAATACTTTGCCTATGCGCTCCAACGCAACTGCGTCATTATCATCACCATAGACAGGCATCAATACCGCGTGGTTGATGATTAAAAAGTTGGCGTAATTGGCGGGCAGTTGTTCGCCGTCTTCATCAACGATGGTTTTAGGTAGCGGTAACGGAACGAGGTTGTAAGGTTCGTCTGTCGGGGTGCGCAATACTTGTAACTGCATTTCCATCAGTTTTAAGCTGTCGTAATTGACGTTCTGCGCATCATCACAACTGGTGTAGGCGATGGTGTTCGCTGTGCAGAAGCGCGCTAAGGTGTCGATGTGGGCATCGGTGTCGTCACCCGGTAAATTGGGCTGATCTATCCATAGCACCCGTTTTGCACCTAGCTGCTGTGCTAAGACTTGTTCAATGTCTTGTTGGCTTAAGCCTTTATTTCTGTTTGGATTTAATAGACATTGACGGGTAGTCAGAATGGTTCCCATGCCGTCGCTTTCGATGCTGCCTCCTTCTAATATAAAGTCGATGTCGTGGTGGCTTTTGCCTTTGAATGGCTTGGAATTAGCCAGTTTATTATTCAGGGCGTTGTCGTCGCTGTAGTTATATTTTTCGCCCCAGCCGTTAAATTTAAAATTAAGATGGGTAATTACCCCGTCTTTTTCCATGCTTAAAAAAGCGGTATCACGCACCCAGATGTCGTTGACGGGGGCATGAATAAAATCAATATCTTCGGGTTGACTCACTAAGGTTTCAATGTGTTTTTGATGTCGCTCATCACGACACACAATCATCAATCGCTGGTATTGCGTGATGGTGTCAGCGATGATGCTGTACGTTTGTTCCACAGATTCAAGACGATTACTAAAATCACCTGTCGCATGAGGCCATGCAATTAATACGGCAGATTGTTTTTCCCATTCAGCTGGAAATCGGTTCATGATTATTGTCCTTAGGTTGGTGTTGTCATTAATGCGCCAAGGCGTGCGTGAGCATTTCTTGTGCATGGGCAAGTGTGTTGGCGGTCATGGTTACGCCACCTAGCATTCTTGCCACTTCGGGGATGCGTTCTGCGTCGGTTAGTAACCGTACAGTGGACGCGGTGATGTCGGTTTGGTTATTTTTCTCAACATATAAATGATGGTGCGCTTGTGCGGCGACTTGGGGTAAGTGGGTGACGCATAGCACTTGTCGGTTATGACTTAAGCTGCGCAGTTTTTGCCCGACAATTTCAGCAATGCCGCCGCCGATTCCTGAATCGACTTCGTCAAAGATCATGGTCGGGGTGGATTTGTCGCTGGCGGTGGTGACTTGTATCGCTAAACTGATGCGCGATAACTCACCGCCTGAGGCGACTTTAGTCAGTGGTTTGGGCGGTAAACCGACGTTGGCACTGACTAAAAAATTAACGGTATCATTGCCGTTAAGTTTGGGTGTATCGGTAATCGACTGGGTGACTTCGACGATGAATTCACCGTGCGGCATTCCCAGTTCTTTTATCATGGCGGAAATGTGTTTTTGCAATTTTTTCGCTTGTTGCTGGCGTTTGGTTGACAGCTGTTTGGCGAGTTCGTTGTATTGGGTGAGCAGTTGTGCGCTTTCTTGGGTCAGTGCTTCAATGCGTTCGCTGCTGTGGGTTAATCCGTCTAGTTCGCTGTTTAATTGCTGCACTAATTCAGGCAGTTGTTCAGGGCTGACGTGATGTTTGCGACTCAGGTTTTGAATAATGGCGATTTGATTTTCCAAGTCGGCGATACGTTGCGGGTCGGCATCTTGGGCTTTGAGAAAATGGCGCAGTTGCAACGCGGCTTCTTCGGTTTGGATTTGTGCTTCTGATAATAAGGTCACAATATCGCTTAATTCTGGCGCGAAACGGGCAAGATGGTTTAAGTCTTTGATGCTTTGGTTAAAGCTGGAATGCAGTGAAGCATCATTTTCATACAGTACATCAAGCTGGAGTTGTCCTGTGCTTAAAATGTGTTCCAGATTTGCCAGTTTGGTGTGTTCTTCGGACAGACCTGCGTAGTCATAGCGGCTAAAATCCAGCTGTTGCAGTTCTTCCAGTTGGTAGCGTAACAGTTCTTCGCGCTGGTGTTTTTCACTGTTGGCTTTAATGAGTGCGTTCAGTTCTTTATGCGCGTGTTGCCAGTGTTTGTGGCACTGGTTCACCTTATCTAATAAGGGTTGAGTTTTGGCGAATACATCCAGCAAGCGGCGTTGTTCGTCGCTGTGCAACAGGGTTAAATGCGCGTGCTGTCCGTGAATTTCCACCAGTTGTTCACTGAGTGCTTGCAGGGTTTGCAGGGTGACGGGACGACTATTAATATAGGCTTTAGAGCGTCCGTCGCTACTGACAACACGGCGAATAAAACACTGCCGCTCATCATCCAGATCATTGTCTTTCAGCCACTGCCACGCTTTGGGCGCGTCTATTAAATCAAATTCCAGATTGACTTCAGCGCGTGAGCAATCGGGGCGAATATAGCCAGAATCGGCTCTATCGCCTAATGCCAAGCCTAAGGCGGTTAATAAAATCGACTTGCCCGCACCCGTTTCGCCAGTTAAAACCGACATACCTTGTGCAAGATCGAGGTTCAAAGATTTAACGACCGCGAGGTCGAGTATAGTCAGATTCAGTAACATTATGAGATGGTGTGATAACCACTGCTCCAATTTAATTTATTTCTGAGAATATGAAAGAAGTCATGCCCTTCGGGGTGCAGAATTCTAATGGGTTTCGGGTCTTTTTTAATTAAAATCTTATCACTAATAAATACGTCAGGAATTTCAATGTGATCGCAGGTGACCAAGGCATTGATTTGTTTGGTCTGGCAAAAGCTGATTTCAATTTCCGCGCTGTCATGAATCACAATAGGGCGATTGGATAAAGTATGTGGATTAAGCGGCACTAATACAAGGGCATTGAGTGATGGATATAAAATAGGCCCGCCCGCTGATAAGGAATACGCAGTTGAACCCGTGGGTGTTGAAACGATTAAACCATCCGAACGTTGCGAGTTTAAAAATACTCCGTCAATTCGGGTAACAATTTCAATCATACTCGGTGTCACCCAACGATGCACCACGACTTCATTAACCGCCGTTTCTTCGTGAATAACGTGTTCATCACGAATAATTTTTGTGCGTAATAAATAACGTTTTTCTTCTGAGTAATGCCCTTGCAGAATACGGTGCAGTTTCTCTGTCAATTGATTGGGTGATATATCTACCAAAAACCCCAATCGCCCTAAATTAACACCAATTAATGGAATATCATATTCCGCAATTGCCCGTGCAGCCGCTAGAAATGTTCCATCGCCACCGACGGCAATGACTAAATCACAATGCCGCGCCAACGCATTTATTGAGCAGGCGGTAACATGAGTTTCGTCAATAAAATGCGCACTGTCACTATCAATAAATACCCTGTAACGCTGTTGTTTTAAATAGTCACATAATATTGCCAGAGTTTCAGCAATACTGGGGTCGCTGGGTTTGCCGATAATGCCGATAGATTGAAAAGATGTTTGCATAGGTTTTATGGTAGTTAATAGTGTTGTGTAGTCTAAGGACCTTCAAAAACAATATGACTACTGGAGTCAGATATGGGTAAACAGGCATCGGGAGCAAATAACGATTTAGTAAAGAACAGGTAGTTTTTTTCCGTAATAACCCATTTTAAATCAGCAAGGTTTTTATCGAATGCAAAATAAATCAACTCACTACAAGAGAATTTTCTTTGCGTGGTTTGAGTTTCCGCGCCGTCAGGTTCAAAAACAAAATCATAATCATACGGTTTGCCGAGCATATTTTTGACGCGTTGAATCGCAAGTTGTTTATCCTCTTCTGTGACATCGGGACGAATAATACAGATTCTATCGCAGCGCATGAAGGTGACTAAATCAATCGATTGCACATCGGGAGTCATGGCATGAATAATTTTTTCGTCGCCGACATATAATGCCGCATGACTATATTTACCCGGAATAAAATAGCCATCTAAATAATTGCGATAAGCGCGTAATAAAATATCACCTGCTTGAATGGTGTCCCTTACCGCATAATAATGATTGCCTTTAACATCGAAAGTATGCGGATCCCATACTAGAAAGAATGGATATTTGAATACTTTAAAGTGGGCGAATGCTTTAAGAAAGGATACTTTTAAGGGTTCTAAAAAACTCATAATATTATACTCATTGACCAAGAAATATGCGGCGTTAAGCGGTTTTGAATTCTATCACAACTCGTCAAGACTATTATCAGTAATTGTAACGTTTTGGTATAAATAAACGCGCCTGTTTTACAGATATACGCCAGTTGAATATAACGGCTCTCAGTATTTTTAATAAAATGGATGGTATTATGTTGAGCAACCTATTATAATCAGACAATAATCTTTTTATCAAAGATGATATTCAAATAACACCCTTTATAAGTGAGTAATAACCATGACTGATTTCGACAATTCTTCGGCAGACGAGTTACAAGCCATTATTAGCAATGCAGAAAAGGCATTAAAAAATATACAGCTTAATAAACGTAAAGACGTAATAAATCAAATTAAAGAACTGGCCGCCTCTATTGGTGTAACAGTAGATATTCACGAAACTGATAAAAAACCTGTGCGCAAAGGTGCTAAGGTAGCGATTAAATACCGTGACCCTGACAATGCGGAAAACACATGGACAGGTCGTGGTGTGATGCCAAAATGGTTCCGCGCATTATTAAATGCAGGTCGTGACCGTTCTGAATTTGAAGTTTAATTAACAGCTAAGCTGATGGTAAAAAGTCAGCTGGTATAAGTTGCTAAAACCTGCGAGGTCTTAAAGACCTCGCAGGTTTATTTATATACCGTCGAACTTTGTATGAGCTTAATGTCAATGTGAGTTCATTATTTAAGCCATGAACGCTGATTGCTAAAAATGTTTTTGAGTGCTTCGTGAATAAATGTGTAACAAACCTTGTTAGACAAGCAGTAACGCACAACTCAGCTGTGCATTAGCCTGCTCTTTAAATTACTTGGCTTTTAAATTTTCAAGTAATGCGCGACTTTCTTGCAGTTTTCCCAACTTTCCTACAGCGTGTATTCGATCAGATAACCCTGATTTACCGACAGCAGCCGATTTTTCCGTGTGCTTATGTTTTTCAATGGCTTTATCTGAAATACCCATCAATTTCAGGTCAAGATTCAATGATTTATTCTCTGAACCTGCCCGTTCTTTGTTGACATGAACGGTAAATACAGCGTGTACTTCGTTGCCGTGGGAATCGCTCGCCGTCACCATAACGGTTTCGTTATGTGCACCTTTAGGTGGTATTCCAGAGAATATTAACAGTTTGGGATTAAATTTTAACCACTCAGGCAGGGGTGAACCATCGGGATAACTGGCTTCAAAATGCAGCTGTTCATTTGGATTAGTGTGTCTGAATGACCAGCTTGGAACATCGAAGGAAAAGTGCTTGAGTTCCAGTACCACCTGATCCCGCAAAGACCCCGTTAGCGAAATAATATTGTCGTTTGAGGGTAGGTATGACTTTATGGTATATGTGCTAAAGTCCAGAGCTGTTTCTGGTTGCAGCGGGAGTGTAGTAAAAAATATCGGCGGTTCCTCTTCAATAGCTCTGGCTGTATTGCTCAGTTGAATCAATGAACCACTTGCACCCAGTGATTTTTGAATAACAATGGTCAGCACAGAGTTGCTCATGTCTCCATCAGCATCAGTAATAGTGTAATTAAAGCGTTCAGTTAAGCCGTTAATAGCTATGGTACTTGGCGGAGTATAGCTGTAACCGCCATCGGCGTTGAGTATTAACACAGCCCCTGCTGCCGTTATAAAGGGTACGCCTATAGTAATGGTGTTCCCGTTCTGGTCGGCGGCGGTGACCAGCGTAGGTCTATCACCTAAAGTCGCTTCATTAGTAATAATATCCCCTGTTACCGCAGCACCACCTTCAGCCGCTATATTGCTGTCAGGGACTGCAATCGGTACCTGATTCGCTGTTATCGTGACCGTGGCAGCTGCGGATACCAGACCTGTGGTGTCCTTGACTGTGTAATTAATAGGTGTCGGGCTACCGATAAAACCCGCAACAGGCGTAAAGGTAATTGCTCCTGTGCTGGCATTGACTGACCATATACCTTCATTTGGAATGGTTAGCGTGCCGTCTGCTGCGGCACCGACAATCTGAACGCTGGTACTATCCAGATTACCGTTTGGGTCTCTATCGTTGCCGAGTACATTGACAATGACAGGCACACCTCTTGTCCCTATAACAGTATCATTAACTGCGGTTGGTGGACTGTTTACCGTTACCGTTACCGTCGCTGTTGCTGATTCCAGTCCAGTGGTATCTTTAACGGTGTAATTAATCGGTGTAGGACTTAAAATAAATCCCGCAATGGGTGTAAAAGTAATATCCCCAGTAACAGAATTTACCGACCAAGTGCCTTGACCAGCAACAAAAAGCGGATCTCCCTGATTCGCAGTACCAACAATTTTAACGGAGGTTGGATTCAAATTATTGTTCGGATCGCTATCATTGCCAACTACGTTGACGATAATAGCATTGCCCGCATTACCTGTTTTAGTATCATCAACGGCTATCGGCGGGGAATTGCTCACATTAATGGCAACAGTATCTAAATCGGTTAATCCGAGTTTATCTGTGCTTAATATGCTCAGCGTATCATTGTTTATGGCATTATTAGCGGTATATTTAACAGTTGCTAAGGCGGCTTTGATTTGTGCTTCAGTGCCACTTAACGTGAGAATTCCTGTGCCGTTAGCTCCACTGGTAATAGTCGCGCCCCCTGTTAAATCAACATTCAATGTACCACTGCCTACAGAGATTCTGGTACTCGCCAAGTTGTGATTTATATCAGTGACAGATAGTCCTGAAATATCAGTTTGCACTCCAGCATTAACAGTTTGCACAGTCGGCACAGTGTTGACGGGTGCATTATTAGCGGCATTATTCCAAGCTGGTCCAAGACTAAAATCTAAATAAAAATATGCTGGTGTTGTTTTATTGGTTCCTGCTTTTATTTCAAATGAATGTATTTCATCGTAAAAAGCGGTCACACGGAATTGATCAGAGGTAGCGGTACCAAGTGACGAATTATCACTTATATTTGGGACTCTATCTTGAAAACGTGTAAAACTGTTAGGTGAGACAGATATGTCCAGATGAGAGCTATTTGAGATTACATAGCTGGAAAATCCACTAAACTCCTGAAATTGTCCATTATCAATATCGTAAGAATTGACAACGACGTTTTTTAACAGCACATTTACGCCGACATTTGTTATGTTGTTGTAACTGCCACCTTGGATAAAATCAAATCGGATGGTTGATAAATCGGTTGCCGCAGGCACAAGAGCAGGCGGAGGCGGTGTCTCTTGAACAATAAAATCAAACCAGTCATTACCAGCAGGTGCGCCAGGTGCGCCAAGAAGAGAAGGTGTTCCAGGTACAGCAGTATCCAACGCATCAATAGTTGTATTGATATTATCGACTATTGTTACCACAGCATCTATTTGCTGACCATTAATAGTTATTACGTTAGTGAATAAAATAATACTCCCCGCAGTTTGTCCATTGAGTCTTTGAATTGTTGGCTGATTGAATAACAAAGATCCGTTATTGACATCAAAAACGGGCATGGCGAGTATATCTTGGTAATGAGCCGCCGCTAAAATACTGGCTTCAATGGTTCCCGCATTATATTCCAGCGTCCAGTTACCGCCTTTATTGGCTGCCCCTGTCATGTCAGTTGAGGCGGCAACATCGGCTTGGGTAAGGTAGGAAAAATAATCGACAAACTGTGATCCATCGGCAGATTTTGCCAATTCACAACTATAGAGCAAAATATCGCCATTGATTGTCAATGCCTGCCCAATAGTTGCGAGTTGGTCGGCATGACTGGCTAAATTGGTATTATCAATACTTTCATTACCCAGATAAAGTGCCGCATCTTTGCCATGGCTGATAATTTGAATACTGTCTATATTGGTGCGTCCTTCCAGATAATCAGCGATTTGCGTCAGTCCATCCGAGTTAGCATCAAGATAAATAATTTCCGCATTTTTATCAGCCGCACTGACAATATCAGCTGCATTTTGTACCGCACTATCAATAAAAATCAGCGTGGTGGCTGATGAGCCAGTCAGCGACGGTGTGCTGTTATCCTGATTAAATGCTGATTCTGTTGACCAGCGGGTGTGGGTATCGGTTAATGCACTGAGATGATTCAGCCAGCCAGATCCCATGCTATCTTGTCCATGAAACACCAGTTGGGCATTGTCAGCAAGACCGTCGTTCCAATTCATTAAACTGTTACTGACCGATGACTCTAAAGTGGTAGTCAATGACTGACTGCCCAGCCATTGCTGATGGTCTTGTGTCCACGGCACAATATGCAGATCAGTGACTTCCTCGCGAGTGTGTAACAGTTCGGCGATTTGTTGAAAGCCATCGCGCGCGGCATCCAGTACCACGACTTGGGTATTAACAGGGGGATTTAAGTACAACAATGCCGCATTATCGGCGCGCGGATCAACAACAATAATGGTGGATGCTGGCTCAGTCATCGCAGCAGGCATAAAAGCCGAATCTTTAGCGGTAAAAAATTCAGACTGATTGTCTGTTACGTTACTGTCAGGCAAGTAATCAACAGCTTGCGGTGCTGTTTCGGGTAAGAAATCAACCGTTGCCGCTACGTCAGGCACAATAGCCGCTACACTGACAGTCTCAGAATTAGTATCATTATTACTGGTATTTTGTGCGTCTACGGCGGTCGCAACCGCAGCACCATCAAATACCAGACGTGCTTCCAATGCCAAGCACTGAGAATATTTAGGCGACTTGTGTTTTTTAATTGGGGTTGGAATACAAAAACTTTTCATCACACACTCCGTTGACAAATGATTAACGTAACAAAGAATCGGTAGCGTCAGTCTTTTTATTTGCCAAAAAAAAACCAAACAGCCTTTATTGACCTTTTTACAGGTCTTTTTAAGGCAGTTTGGCTTTCCATTTATAGGCTCCACAACTTTCCGTACCTATCTTTCAATAGGGTCGGCTTTTTCTTAAAATATAAATATACCCTGATTCAATCAATGTATCAACAGCCTATCTTTACAGCTAAATTAACCTGTATTAAGTGTAGGATAAATGTGTAGTGAATAAATAACTCATTGAATCAAATGATGATTAGAAAAAACCAAAAAAGAAAATGACCGCTGCCTGTTCTTTTGCGATACCACGCGCCGAGCCGATAATAGAACCGTTTTCCCGTACATCACCATCACTCTCAATTCTGCCTTGTATACTGCCGTTAATGCGCACATCGCCATTAGACTCCACTTTGCCGACCAAAGAACCGTTTTTACGGATACCTCCATCGCTTTCAATACGCCCCTCGATACTGCCATTGACACGAATATCGCCATTCGATTCAAAGCGACCTTGGATGCTGCCATTAATACGCACATCGCCGTTTGGCTCAATGCGTGCAAAAGCAGAGCCGCCGCGTCTGATGTCATCGGCGTAAATAAGTGTGGAAGACAGCAAAAGAATACTGACCAATATAAATTGTATGATTTTCATAAGTGCTCCAAGAGATTTTTACACAGTTGATTTTTCGATGACACAATAATTTCTTCTTAGAAAAATATCAATAAATTCATATAAATAAAAGCGCATTGGGTATTTTTAATATCCAATATCTACCTATTAATACCCCATTCAAGATGATTGAATTTTTGATTTTTTAAGTGATAATGAAAACGCGGTTAGGGAGTGAAATGTTTTTTTTAGTTACAGTTTGTAATTACATTTTAATGTTTATAACGAATGGATTCACACCAAACACACTATTAATAGATCCCCGTTTTTTTAATAGTGCAGGAAGAATCTGAACTTTATATTTTTAAATACCTTAGCCGATAGTAAAGATTTTTCCTTAGGCTTACACCGTATTAGAAAGCAGATCGTTTTTAAATTTAGCAGCGTTACTCCACGTTGCATAAATTAATCTAAAGCTAAACCTAGCGTGAGCTAGGGGCAGAAAGTTGCGAATCCAAGATGTTTTGGAAAGTCGGACTGCCAAGAGTGACATTCGTTAATGCCACACAAAAGCGTTCAACTTATATAAAAACATTACATCGAGGAATGCAGTCATGGCAACAATAAAAACCAATAAAACAGACTACGCCCCAGGCGAAACAGCAACCATCACAGCCGATGGATTTACCATAGGATCAACAATAGAGCTGCAAATTCAGCATATTACTGATGCTGGTGCAGACGGTATTTTAGGTACCATCGACGACACACTAGGCAACAACACAGGCGGAGGACACGAACCGTGGTATGTGACCGACGGCGGAACAGGTGATCTGGACGGCGTAGCAAACGGCAGTATCCAAACCGAATGGTACGTCAACCCAGACGACTCCCTAAATGAAACCTTCTTAGCCACTGCCCAACAAATCGAAACAGGTAGCGACGGTACATTTGGCACAACCGATGATGTATCTGTCGGCGAGCCAGCAACGATGTCATTTACCGATAGTGGCGGGAGTTACACTATTAAGTGGTATGCCGCTGATCCAGCGGTAAACAAAGCCCCTTTTTTACCAACTTATGAAAAGCTAACCCCCGCAGAATACCTAGCCTCTCATGGTGGTGTTTACCCAACAGGCAGTGCAACTGATCCGCTACCCAATGCTGAAGCTTATGCATCACCTCCAATCCCTAGTAATCTTGATGCAGTTACCTCACTCACACCAAAGGATTTAGAATTAGGTCAAATTGTACCGTTTTTTATTGAAATTACCGTCAGCGGTAGCACCGCACCAGAGAACGGTGTTATTACAGTTACACCAGAGTGGTTGGCTAAAACAACCAGTGGTGGTGATTTTGGTTTCAATCCAGCCTACGGAGTTCTCGCTGCTTTCGTAGATAAAGGAGATCCTCAATACACTGATACTGGCGCTCTTGCCACTGTAACTGGCATTCATACAACGACTTTAGATGTAGGAGGCAATAACGAACGTATTCATTCTGACATTACCGTCAGTGGTCTTACCGACGGTGACAAAGTTATCGTTGAAGTTTGGGTGGTACTTAAAAATACAATCACGAGTAGTGTCACGGGTAATGTTCAAACCAGCATCTTTGGGGCTGGAACTGGTTCAGGACCAATAGTCATTACTGGAGGAGGTAAAAATGCGGACATCAGTACAGGAAATCAGACTGTACCACTCTTACAGGTTGGGGACTTTTTCTCAGCTTCTGCTGATCTATCAGTGATTAAAAGTGATAGTCCCGATGCTACCACCAATCCTATCGACCTTACCGCCACTCCAAGCGTTGATCCGACAAATTTAAAACCTGGTGACACCTTCACCTATACCATCCTCGCCAAAAACAATTCAACAGACACAGTTTCTAACGGTGTTGTTGTTACAGATACTCTTGATTCGAATCTGACCTTTTTCTCAGCATCCAATAGTGGAACTTGGGCGGATAACGGCACAGCGGCGGATACGGTAACTTGGAGCCTCGGTGCGCTCTCTCCTGGGCAATCTCAGCTTCTCACCGTCACGGTTCAAGTTAAAAATACCGCCCCAACAAGTAGCACGACTCAAGATTTACTCAACAGCGTCAGCATTACATCAATCAATAGTGATTCGAATCTTGCTAACAATACAAATACTGAGCCTACTAATCTAGTCAGCCCAGCACTGACCGTTTCCATCAGTAATGCCATCGCGGTGAATGAAGGCAATGACTTGATCTACACCGTGACCTTAAGCGGTGGTACCTCAACCAGTAATATCACCATTCCGCTGACGTATGCGGGCACCGCGACCCCCGTGCTCGACTACAATGGTCAACCCGCTACGGTCACCATTTTGGCAGGCGAAAGCAGTGGCACGGTGACGGTACCGACGTTGACTGACAGCTTGGTCGAAGGCACTGAAACCGTGGAAGTCACGCTGGGTACGCCCAGCAATCCGGTGGTGAGCGTTGTTGACCCTCAAGGTACCGGCGACATTCTCGATAGCAATATATTGGCGATCACTCTCACTGGGCCAACCTCGGTTGTGGAAGGAGCGACTACCAGCAATTACGCCGTCAACCTGAGCGGTATCGGTCTGGGCACTGGTCAAAGCGTAACTTTTACGATTGACACCGCTTCCGGCACGGCTACCGAAGGTACCGACTTTTCCGCACTACTACAGGCAGGACTGGTGGTCGGCACGGGTATCACTCTCAATGGTATCAGCACGGGCGCGAATGGCATTATCTCTGTTACGGCGACCAACACCAGTGGCAGTAATTTGGCCGTAGGTTCGACGCTAATTCATTTCCAAGTGGCAACCCTTCAGGACAGCATCGTTGAAGGTCCTGAGGTCTTCAAGGTCAACTTGGCGAGTTCAAGTGCCACAGTAGTGAACGCGGCAGTGACCACCACTATTACCGATAGTATAGATGTTGCTCAGATTGCACCGACTGGTACGACTGCTCAGCAGTATATAAACGGTACATCACAGGATTTTAGTGATTACTACGCTAGTCAGGGTGGGGTTGTGCAGTATGGGGTTAAGGGTGATTTGATTAATAACACCAACCCTGGTGTGTTTTTCTACTACACGGGTCTTTCCAATACTATCAAAGGGTTTGATGGTCCAGATACTGGATCGGCTCCTGATTTGATGACCGTATTTATCGATCAAAGTGACAATTATTTTGACAAGGGTAATGACTTTGTCAAGGCATTTACTGCGACCAAGAATGATGTCAATCTCTTCAAAGTCACTGATCTTGATGGCAATGGCATTGATGCAGGTGATACTGTCACCCAGGTTCAACTGAACAACAATCAAATTGTGTTGGGTACTGGTGTCAATACGGGTGATGTTACTGTTAATTTTACGCCAGATAAAGTTGGTTCGTTGTATGTGATCTCGGTTAAATACGACACTAATGCGGTGAAAGGTTCACATGTGGGATTGAACCCAGCAAATTGGCCAACGGTGAAATACACTTTCACCACCGACGTAGGCAAAAACGGCACTATAGAAGAAACCGATAGCAAAGGTATCACCTTGGCACCTAAATTCGGGGCTTTGATGCTTGATGGCGAAGCTGCTCAAGATAGTCACGCGCCTGTGCTAACGGATGCCGAACTTCAACAGGTTGTCGATCAGGCGATTGATTTTTGGGCGCAACATGGTGCGGATAGTGTTGATTTGTCGCTGCTCAGAGAGACTCAAGTCAAAATTGCTGATTTGGGTGGCACTCAGTTGGGGCTAACCGATGCGGCGAATGTGGTGACGATTGATGATGATGCGGCTGGTCACGGTTGGTGGACAGGTGAAGGCGAGGTTAATCTGCACATGGTTGATTTGCTATCGACTGTGACTCATGAGTTCGGTCATGTGCTTGGTTATGACCATGATGTGATGGATGCCAGTTTGGCAGTCGGTGAGCTTGAGTTGCCTGAGTTTAATACGCAAATTGAACTCGTTGGCGTACAGGCTCATCAGGTTGTTGATTTTGTTTAATTAGCTGTCATAGAGGATTTAATTGCAAGATTAGGTTTGTTACTAATCCATCCCCGCTAATGAATGTTAGCGGGGATTTTTTTGTTTCTGCGATATTTTTCTATGAGATATTTGCAACTACAAAAACCGATTAACGGTTTTGTTTTCCCTAAAGGGACGCTGGACAGATATAATTGACAGTTATAAAAATCCCCCCAGCGATGTAATGATGCAATCACCAGCAAACACCGCTATTTATAGTTGGAAAACCATCTATCAAATAGCCTTAGAACATAAAAAACCATTGGTTTATGCGCATTTATTAGCCATCCTCGCTACGATTGCCAGTGTACCTGTGCCGTTATTGATGCCGTTACTGGTTGATGAGGTATTGTTAAAAAAACCGAGCATTGTTGTTCATACGATTAATCTGGTTACGCCTGCCGAATATCAATTACCCGTGCTGTACATTGGCGTGGTGCTGGTTGCGAGTTTGTTGTTGCGCATTGTTTCCATTGTGTTCAACATCATTCAATCGCGGCAATTTACCTTTATTTCCAAAGACATTGTGTTTCGGATTCGCAGTAAACTGATAGCGCATTTGCAAACTATTTCCATGTCAGAATATGAAAGTCTGGGAACGGGAACAGTGGTGACGCATTTAGTCACCGACCTCGATACCATTGATAATTTTATCGGCTCAACGGTCAGTAAATTATTGGTTGCCTGTTTAACGGTGGTGGGTACGGCGGTCATTTTGTTATGGATGCACTGGCAATTGGGTTTATTTATTCTGTTGCTCAACCCTGTGGTGATTTATTTCACTCGCGCGGTCGGGTCGCGTGTTAAGCATCTTAAAGCGCAGGAAAATTCCGCGTATGAAGTTTTTCAACAGGCGTTGACCGAAACGCTGGAGGCTATCCAGCAAATTCGTGCCAGTAACCGCGAACGCCATTATTGTCAGCAATTGATAGATTCTGCGCGTACCGTGAAAGACAATTCCATTGCCTTTGCGTGGAAAAGTGATGCCGCAAACCGCTTGAGTTTTCTGGTATTTCTGTTCGGCTTTGATGTATTTCGCGCTTGCGCCATGTTGATGGTGTTTTATTCGGATTTAACTATCGGTGAAATGCTGGCGGTGTTCGGCTATCTGTGGTTTATGATGGGGCCTGTGCAGGAAATTCTCAGTATTCAATATGCGTTTTATGCGGCGAAGGCGGCATTAATCCGTATTAATCGTCTGAATGCCTTGCAGCAAGAGCCGCATTATCCGCACTTGGAAAATCCTTTTTTAAACAAAAAAACGGTTGCGGTGCGGGTAGAAAATCTGCATTTCAGTTACGGTGAAGAAAAAGTATTGAACGGTATTAATCTGCACATTAAAGCAGGCGAAAAAGTGGCGTTAGTCGGTGCCAGTGGCGGCGGCAAATCGACCTTGATACAAACGCTCATCGGTTTATATCCCTCTAGTTCTGGGCAGATTTATTTTGATGAAGTGGCGATAGACCGTATCGGTCTGGAAGTGGTGCGGGAACACGTTGTCACCGTGTTACAGCATCCGATACTATTTAATGATACGTTACGCGCCAATCTTACCTTAGGAAAAACCGCCACGGATGAGCAATTATGGAATGCGTTGGCTATTGCGCAATTAGGCGATGTGGTCAACGATTTAGCACAGGGTTTGGATACCATCGTCGGACGACACGGCATGAGATTATCAGGCGGTCAGCGGCAACGTCTGGCAATTGCGCGTATGATAGTCGCCAATCCTAAAGTGGTGATACTGGATGAAGCCACTTCTGCATTGGATACCGAAACCGAACATAATCTACACGTTGCATTGAACGATTTTCTGAAAGAACGCACCACTATTATCATTGCCCACCGTCTCAGCGCGGTCAAGCAAGCCGATCATGTCTATGTATTTGAACAAGGTGAAATCTGCGAACAAGGGCGACATGAAACTTTAATCAGCCAACACGGTCTGTATGCCAAACTGTACGGCGAATATCAATAATCATTATGACCGAACGCTACGATTTACATTGCCACTCAAACGCCTCCGATGGTGCATTATCACCAACCGATTTAGTACAACGCGCCCATCTAAACGGTGTGACTGCCTTGGCACTAACCGATCATGACACCACGATGGGATTAAACGAGGCGCGTAGTTGTGCCGCTGAACTCAATATGCGCTTGATTGACGGCATCGAATTATCCGCCAGCTGGCAGAATAAATGCCTGCATATTGTGGGCTTAGGTATCGACCCTAACTACGAACCTTTAGCCAATGCCACTCAACAGTTACAAGCAACGCGCCTAGAACGGGCGCAAAAAATCGCCGAAAAGCTGGAGAAAAAACGTATTATGGGGGCATTTGAGGCGGTGCAGAAAGCCGCAGGGCAGGGCATGATTACCCGCAGTCATTTTGCCAATTTTTTGCTGTCGCAGTTTCATGTCTCTACCCAGCAAGAAGCCTTTGACCGATATTTGGGTAAAGGCAAACCTGCTTACGTTGCCACTACATGGGCAGACATGGAGATTGCCGTTAAATGGATTACCGAAGCGGGTGGTGTAGCGGTGTTAGCGCATCCATTGCGTTATGATTTAACCGCTAACTGGATGAAACGCTTATTAGCGGCATTTAAAGATGCAGGCGGGCAGGGCATGGAAGTGGTGACAGGCAGAAATAATCCCGATGAAATAAAATTACTGGCAACGTATGCGGCTCGTTTTGAACTGGCAGGTTCAACAGGATCGGATTTTCATAGCCCAGTCACGCCTTGGGTGGAATTGGGTAGACTCGCCCCGTTACCTGATAATGTGCAACCTGTTTGGGAATTACTGAATTAACCCCGCTGTTTGCCACCAACCTTTATTTCGGTGATAATCGCCGCGCACTTTCCCCTGCTGAGACTTAATGTGAACGACGCTATACGCCTGCAATACCTCGCCGCAATGGGCATTAATGTCTGGATACCAAGAGTAATAACGCCTGTAGAACAGCCGTTACCAGCGGCAATTGAACCTGAAAATCAAATGATAGCCAGTCCTATAGAAGACTCGCAATCATCGCCTGACACATGGGACAACTTAAAAGCGGAAGTACAAAACTGTACGTTATGCGGCTTATGCAGCACGCGCACTCAAACCGTCTTCGGTGCTGGTAATCAACACGCCGACTGGCTTGTCATCGGCGAAGCCCCAGGTGAGCAGGAAGATAAACAAGGGCTGCCGTTTGTCGGTGTCGCAGGTCAATTATTAACGGAAATGCTCCGCGCCATCGGTCTGAGTCGTGAACAGGTATTTATGGCTAATATCCTCAAATGCCGACCGCCCAATAACCGTGACCCTCATGTCGATGAAATAAAACACTGCAAAGAATATTTGCAGAGGCAACAACAGCTCATTCAACCGAAAATTATTCTGGCAGTCGGACGCATCGCCGCCCATGCCTTATTAGAGACCAATGAACCGTTAGCTTCGCTCAGAGGCAAAGTGCATAGTTTCAACAATACGCCCGTGATAGTGGTTTATCATCCCGCGTATTTACTCCGTTCCTTGCCAGAAAAACGCAAAGCGTGGCAGGATTTACAATTTGCCAAACACACTGTTATAACGATGGAACAACAATCATGCGTGGATTAGTAGACAAAATAAAAGACCTGATACTGTATGATGCTGATAAAGAATTTTACGCCAAAGTATTCCCTGATTCCGTGAGTAAACAAGACCTTATGCGCATACGCACCATGACCCACGCCGATTTGCCCGCTGTAATGGTAATCGAAAGAAAAAACTACCCTTTTCCATGGGGCGAAGATATTTTTACCGACTGTTTCAAAGCAGGCTACAGTTGCTGGGTGTGCGAATCGCAGGGCAAAATAGTCGGTTACAGCCTATTGTCACTGGCTGTCGGTGAAGCGCATATTCTCAATATTTCCGTAGACCCAGACGAACAAGGACAAGGTATCGGTCGTAAAATGATGGAAAATGCCATAGATTATTCCAGAGGACGCGCGGAAACGGTTTTTCTGGAAGTCAGACCCTCCAACACCGTTGCAATCACCCTTTATGAACGGCTTGGTTTTAATGAAATCGGCATCAGACGCGGCTATTACCCCGCTGAAAACGGACGTGAAGATGCCATTATGTTGGCGTTGCAGTTGTTCTGACAGGTAGTTTTTATTTATTTTAAATCTCCATACCAAAAACCCAACGCTTTACTCAGAAATTAAATAGGACTAAAATAGTCCCCAATGAAAACAGGTGGGGATTATGCTAAAAATTAGTAAATTAACAGACTACGCAACCGTTATTCTTAGCTTCATGGCAAAGAATAACCAACGCGTGTGCGCCGCAATGGAACTTGCGACCGCAACAGGTATCGCACTACCAACGGTCAGTAAAATCCTAAAAGCACTGGTCAACGCCAAAGTCCTCATCTCCACACGCGGTGCCAAAGGCGGTTACCTCCTCGCCGCTGCACCCGACAAAATCACCGTAGCCACTATTATCAGCGCGTTAGAAGGCCCGATTGCCGTTACCGAATGCAGCATCTCCCAACAAGGCTGCGAACAAGCGGCAGGCTGCAATATCAGCGGGCATTGGAACGTCATTAATCGCGCCATTTATAACGCCCTTGAATCCGTGACCTTAGCGGACATGATAAAACCCCAAGAAACCCTTATTCCCATTGCTAGTTTATATCGAATAGAGAATCACAATGTCAGCCAGTAACGAAGAAATCAACCAATTGCTCAATCAAGATTACAAACAAGGTTTTATCACCGAGTTAGAAACCGACACTTTCCCTATCGGTTTAGATGAAGCCGTGATTCATAAACTGTCCAAGGTGAAAAACGAACCTGAGTTCATGCTGGAATACCGTTTAAAAGCCTTCCGTCATTGGCAAACCATGACTCCGCCTGAATGGGCGTTTGTCAAATTTGACCCCATTGATTACCAAGCCATCAGCTACTATTCCGCGCCCAAACGCAAAGAAGACGGCCCAAAAAGTTTGGATGAAATCGACCCGCAAGTCCTAGAAGCCTACAAAAAACTGGGCATTCCCTTAGATGAACAAGAGCGTCTGGCAGGTATCGCCGTCGATGCAGTGTTCGATAGCGTTTCAGTTGCCACCACGTTTAAAGGCAAACTCCACGATGTCGGCGTTATTTTCTGCCCCATCTCCGAAGCCCTGCGCGAACATCCTGAACTTATCAAAGAATACCTAGGTTCAGTCGTCCCGCACACCGACAACTACTTTGCCGCGCTCAATGCCGCCGTATTCACCGATGGTTCATTCGTTTATATTCCTAAAGGCGTGCGCTGCCCAATGGAATTATCAACCTATTTCCGTATCAATGCCGCCAACACAGGGCAGTTTGAACGCACCCTGATTATTGCCGATGAAGGCAGTCACGTCAGTTATTTAGAAGGTTGCACCGCGCCCATGCGTGACGAAAACCAACTACACGCCGCCGTCGTTGAACTCGTCGCCCTAAAAGATGCCACCATCAAATATTCCACCGTCCAAAACTGGTATCCGGGTGATAAAAACGGCTTAGGCGGTATCTACAACTTCGTCACCAAACGCGCCGAATGTCGCGGCGACAACTCCAAAGTCTCGTGGACGCAAGTTGAAACAGGTTCAGCGATTACATGGAAATACCCAAGCTGTGTACTGACAGGCGATAACAGCATCGGTGAATTTTATTCAGTTGCCGTGACTAACAACTATCAACAAGCCGACACAGGCACAAAAATGATACACATCGGCAAAAATACCCGCAGCACCATCGTGTCCAAAGGTATCTCCGCTGGCAAAGCGCAAAACACCTATCGCGGCTTGGTCAAAGTGTTAAAAAGCGCGGAAAACGCCCGCAACTACACCCAATGTGATTCCTTATTAGTCGGCGATAAATGCGGCGCACACACCTTCCCCTACATCGAGGTCAAACAACCCACCGCACAAATCGAACACGAAGCCACCACCTCAAAAATCAGCGAAGACCAATTATTCTTCTGCCAACAACGCGGACTCTCCGCCGAAGATGCTGTATCGATGATAGTCAACGGTTTTTGTAAAGAAGTATTCAGAGAATTGCCCATGGAATTTGCGGTAGAAGCACAAGCGTTGTTGGGTTTGAGTTTGGAAGGCTCGGTGGGGTAATGAACCATGCACTATAAACAACTAACTGCCATTATTCACAAGGAAGATGATATTTATGTCTCTCTTTGTCCAGAATTAGATATTGCCAGCCAAGGTTCTAATATTGAAGAAGCCAAAGATAATTTAAAAGAAGCGGTAGAATTATTTTTTGAATGCGCATCAAAAGAAGAAATTAATCAACGCTATTACGGTGAAACCTATATTTCCTCAATGGAGATAGCTTTTGGGTAAGTTGCGTGTTTTATCAGGTAAAGAAATTTGTTTGATTTTATTAGCACATGGTTTTGAACAAGTACGGCAAAAAGGCAGCCATGCCATTATGCAAAAACAAATTGGTTCATCAACCATTACCGTGCCTGTTCCACAGCATAAAGAACTTAAAGCGGGAACGTTGACATCAATTATCAGACAATCGCAATTATCGCGTTCTATTTTTGAAAATTAATTGATTATGGTGTGCTGAATATATGAGTGACTCAAATAAATTAGATAATGAAAATTTGAATAATGTAAATACGAAGAGAATGACATTTGCTATCGTTTTGATAGTTTTAGTTGTTTTTTGTTTTATTTTATTAAATTTCATCACGGTTTATCAGATGACAATGGCAAATAGGGAACATTTGGTGATTATGTCGGTGGAATACTTAATCCGATTATTGCAGGTTTTGCGTTTTACTTGATAGCTCAGACTTATAATTTACAAAAAAAAGAACTGGAAGAAACAAGGAGACTATTAGAAATATCTACCGATGCACAAAAAAATCAATTAAAACTAGCTGCATTGACTGCACTTCTTAGTTCAAATTTAACGAGAATTAGTTTATTTGAAACTGAGAAAATCCCTCTGTTGCAAGGAACGTTACCAAAACCTAAAGAACATGAAAACACAGTGCTAGAAATTGCTAATCAAATGCGTTGTGATCGTTCTCCTCAGGCACGTCAAAATGAAATAGAATTGAGGATTAGTAAAATTGAAATTGAAATTGAAATTGAAATTAATGAGTTAAAAGAAAGCAATACTAAATTAGAGGAACAAATAAAAGGTTTTTTAAATACTTATTAATAGTCCGTAGCCCGTAGGTTGGGTAGAGCGATAGCGAAACCTAAAATAAAGCCACATATTTTTAATATATCGAGGACATAATAATGCTCGAAACCACAGCGACAAAATTACGCAAGAATTTACCCAAGGAAATAGAACCTTGTTTTAAAAATCATGAAACCCTGCACGTTAAACAACGTGATGGTAAAGATTTTGTAATTATTAGTGCTGAAGATTGGCAAGCAATTGAAGAGACGTTATTTATTAATTCAATTCCTAATAGGGTTGCTAGTATTCAGGATGCTAATGAATTGCCGACAAATGATGTAGAGCAGTTGCCTCTCGAAGCTAAGCATGAAATAGAAACATTTATTGCTTTTGTTAAAACCCGTTATCAATCAGTAGGCAATAAACGTCAACCAGAAATAACTAAAGGTGATAAAAATATCAATCCCAGCGACTTGTTTGGATTATGGACGCAACAGCCTAGGGATATAAAAGATATTAGAAAACAGGCGTGGCAACGTTCGGAAATGGAATTATGATTTTATGTGATACCAATGTTTTTATTCATGCGTTCAATGGCAATAAAGAAACCATTGCACAGTTAGAAATAATAGGATTGGATAACATAGTTTTATCGGCTATTACGCTCATGGAACTTTATCAAGGCATGGGCAATAAAGCTGAATTAGCGCAAATGAAAAAGAAATTACGCTACTATGACATTGTTCATGTTGATAGTCATATTTCAAGAATGGCAATTGAATTAATAGAACAATTTAAACTTAGTCATAGCTTGCAAATTCCTGATGCTATTATCGGTGCAACAGCGATTGTTTATAACATTCCGCTATATACCTATAACATCAAGGATTTTAATTTTATGCCTAATATTAATATACACGCTGTTTAGCAGTGTAGGTTGGGTTGCCGCTTTTTGGCAACCCAACAAAACACACAAATAAAGATATAAAACACCGCCTGATTGACATTATCGAATACAAAATTATGAAGTTGACTAAATTTACAAATCAAGAAGAACCGCGTAATTTTTTGCGTGGCGCATTAATGTGGCAAGGATCGGTTACACCTCGCATTTTGCTCAGTGTTTTTATGATGGGTTTGTATACTTTAGTGTTATCAATGATTGATATTAATTATTATAAATTACCGCGTTTTGAAATAACTCCTTTTGAATATACAGGGGCAGTTTTAGGTTTAGTATTGGTATTTAGAACCAATGCAGGGCATGAGCGTTGGTGGGAAGCACGAAAATTATGGGGTGCGATTGTTAATCAGAGTCGAAATCTGTTGATTATGACTTGGAATTACGGATCTGATGATAAGCACTGGCGGGAAGAAATGACCAAATGGGTTGTTGTTTTTTCGTTTGCTACCAAAGAATCATTACGATTAAAAAAAGATTTTAATAATTTACAAGATACATTAAATCAATCAGAAATTGAAGAGCTGAAAAATGCCCAGCATATGCCGATTTTTGTCGCAGGAAAAATTGCTGGGTTACTTCAACAAGCGCGTAGTGAATACAATTTGGATATGCTGCTTTTTACTCAGTTTGAAAAGCAACGTATTTTATTGATTGATCATATAGGTGCTTGCGAACGGATTTTAAAAACGCCTATGCCGCTGGTCTATGCAATTAAAACCCGCCGTTTTATTTTGCTTTATTTATTATTATTGCCGTTTTCTTTGATTGATTTATCCAGTTCAATGTCGGCTCTTATTGCAATGTTAGTAGCTTATCCGTTACTTTCAATAGATAAAATAGGTCTTGAATTACAAAATCCATTTGCTCAGAAAAATTTGAGCCATTTACCATTAGAAACCATTTGCCAAGGCATTAAAAATACTGGCATGGATATATTAGCTACTGCCCAAAGTGCATCGACAAGCAAATTAAATTAATTATTTTATGCACTCAATAACAGACGCGGTACAAACAGCTCCGCCTTTACCGTCATTTTCTTTTTTCCATTTGGAAAGAGCATCATCAAAGGATTCGGGATATACATTGCCTTTCTTTAATGGTTTGATAATGCTTTTTAATAAGGCGGGTTTATTAATAGCGATATGGGCGGCGAGGTGTTTTATTTTCCATGCAGGTGCTTTTTTATCTCTGCCGATGACTTCGATGTGATAAATACCTGTAGTTTGTGCTTCGGTTAAATTATGAATAATTAACCAGCGGTTTTGTTGGGCGGTGGGGGTAATTGACCAAATGCCCGTGGTGTTTGCCTCGAGATTAATTTCAGCAGAGACAGAATGATTAAAAAAGAGTGTGATTAGGAAAATAATTATTTTCATGATTAACGTCTCAAGGTAATAAATTTTAAATAGTGAAGGAATGGAATCAAAAATCATGATTTTTGATTCCAAACTTAGTACAACTCAATTTCATATAGCGGCTAGTGTAGCCGAATAACATTTTAGTAAATATTTTTGGAGTAGCCATGCTTAGTATTAAAGATTTAACCGTTAGTGTCGGTGATAAACAAATTCTTAAAGGAATTAACCTTGAGATTAAAGCGGGAGAAATTCACGCCATTATGGGGCCTAATGGTTCAGGAAAAAGCACCTTGTCGCATATTTTATCAGGTAAAGGCGGTTATGAAGTGACAGGTGGATCTGTGACTTATCAAGGTAAAGATTTATTGGAAATGCCGCCTGAAATAAGAGCGCGTGAAGGGGTGTTTTTAGCGTTTCAATACCCTGTGGAAATTGCGGGCGTGAGTAATATTTATTTATTAAAAGCAGCGTTAAATTCAGTGCGTAAATATCACGGCTTATCGGAAGTCGATGCAATGGATTTTTTAACGCTGATTAAAGAGAAAGTCCGTTTATTAGAAATGGATGAAAAGTTTTTATACCGTGCAGTGAATGAAGGCTTTTCAGGCGGTGAGAAAAAACGTAATGAAATATTACAAATGGCGATATTAGAGCCTAAATTATGTATTCTCGATGAAACTGATTCTGGGCTGGATATTGACGCATTAAAAATAGTATCGGAAGGGGTTAATTCGTTACGTTCGCCTGATCGCGCTTTTATTATGGTCACGCATTATCAACGTTTATTAGATTATATTAAGCCTGATTATGTTCACGTTTTAGCACACGGTCAGATTGTTAAATCAGGCGGTGCAGAATTGGCGTTGGAATTAGAAGAAAAAGGGTATAGCTGGGTTGAGGCGGCTTAATCATGAATGCAGTAGCTAAAAATCAACAATCGTGGTTGCAGGCGTTACGCACTGAGGCGTTGACGCAATTTGCCGCGCAGGGTTTTCCATCGCCACGCGCCGAAGAATGGCGTTATACCAATGTGTCGGCGATTGAAAAGAAACGCTTTTTGCCTGTCAGTGAGTCGCAGACAGCAGTCGATGTCACCGATATTTTAACGGTTTACCAGCTAAAAGATGCGTGGTCGCTGGTGCTGGTTGATGGGCAGTTTCGTGCTGATTTATCGGCGTTGGACGGTTTGCCTGAGGCAGTGACAGTCATGAGTACGGCGAACGCGCTGGACTCAGAAGCTGAGACCTTGCAACGCACGTTAGGGCAAGCGGTCAGTGCTACGGAGCATGGTTTTGTGGCGTTTAATACCGCGCACTTTACCGATGGTTTGTTTGTGCGGATTGCCGCTAAACAGGTCGTTGCTAAGCCTATACAAGTGTTACATATTGCTACGCAAGCCGATAGTTTAACGGCGACTCGCACGGTGATTATTGCCGAGAAAATGGCAGAAGCAGAGCTGGTGGAAACTTTTGTCGGTATCGATAATTCGTATTTATCTGCCGCTGTCACCGAAATATTTGTCGAGGAGTGTGCGGCTGTTACGCTGACTAAAGTACAGTCTGAAGCCGATAAAGCCTATCATTTTGGCGGTACTTACGTTAAACAAGCCCGCAACGCCCGTTTTACCCATCATAATTTTGCTTTTGGTAGTTTATTGGCTCGCAGTGATATTCACAGTGATTTAGAGGATGCCGCTGAATGTGAATTAAACGGTTTATATTTAGGGGCAAAACGTCAGCATTTAGATAATCACACACGCATTAATCATAATAAGCCACACGGTATTAGTCGTGAATTATATAAAGGCATATTAGACGACAGAGCGCGTGGCGTATTTCAAGGGCGGGTTGTTGTTGCCGAAGATGCGCAAAAAACTGATTCTACTATGAATAATCGTAATTTATTATTATCAGCCGATGCAGAAGCTGATACTAAACCGCAATTAGAAATCTATGCCGATGATGTGAAATGCGGGCATGGGGTAACGGTTGGACAATTGGAAGATAAATCTATTTTTTATTTGCAATCACGCGGTATTGATATAGAAACGGCACGTCATATATTAACTTTTGCATTTGCGAATGAAATGGTTGATAAAATCACTTTAGTATCATTAAAATCAATGTTATTAAAATTATTATTACAGCATTTTCCACAAGATAGTTATGTTGACTAAGTTAGAATTATTTCAAGCCTTTGTTGCCCCCGCTATTTTTATATCTGCTGCTGGGTTATTTATATTATCAATTAATAGTCGATTAATGGGTATGGTATCGCGCTTGCGAGTATTTCGGCGCGAAAAACATTTAGCGGCACAGGCAGGTAAAAAACAGGAAGCGGTGGCATTGCAATCGCAAATTGATTCCATTGAATTGCGAGCAAATAAAATTAAAAATGCGTTTTTTTATATGCTGCTCGGTACGATTGGCGTGATGATGACCTGTTTATTATTAGGCTTGGGTTTATATGCACCCGATGTATTAGTGCTTGCCGTGATTTTATTTGTGCTGTCGGTATTATCTATGCTGGTTGGCATGATGTTTTATATTTCCGAAGTGGCGATTGCTTTAACCTCGGTAAAAGAGGAAGAAAAATTGTATGATTTAATTGATTCGCTAGACTTCGCTGACGAAAATCCATAACAACATTATTAACTGAATAATATGAATTATCCCATAGAGCAAATCCGCGCCGATTTCCCCATTTTGGCTGAAAAAATCCGCAATAAACCGCTGGTGTATTTAGACAATGCAGCGACCTGTCAAAAACCGCAAGCCGTTATTGATAGCATTGTTAAATGTTACAGCCATGATTACGCTAATATTCATCGTGGTGTGCATACGCTCAGCGTGCGTGCAACCGATCAATTTGAAGCGGCGCGGGATAAGGTGAAAACGTTTATTAATGCGGCGAGCGAGAAAGAAATTATTTTTGTGCGTGGGGCGACTGAGGCGATTAATCTGGTTGCGCAAACTTACGGTAAAAGCAATGTGCAGGCAGGCGATGAAATAGTCATCACTGCAATGGAACATCACGCTAACATCGTACCTTGGCAAATGCTGTGCGAGCAAACAGGCGCAGTGTTGAAAGTTATTCCGATGACCACTAAGGGTGAATTAATTGAGGGTGAGTTTGAAAAACTGCTCAATGACAAAACCAAGCTGGTGGCGATTACGCAAATGTCGAATGCGTTGGGAACGATTAATCCAGTGAAAGCCATGATAGCCGTAGCTCACGCGAAAAATATTCCCGTGCTAGTGGATGGCGCACAAGCGATTCCGCATATTGCTGTTGATGTACAGGATTTGGATTGTGATTTTTATGTGTTCTCAGGACATAAACTGTACGCCCCTGCGGGTGTCGGCGTGTTGTATGGCAAGCAAGCGTTGTTAGAAGCCATGCCGCCGTATCAAGGTGGTGGCGATATGATTAGAACCGTGACTTTTGAAAAAACTACCTACGCAGGTTTGCCGCATAAGTTTGAAGCAGGTACACCAGCGATTGCTGATGTGATTGGTTTAGGCGCGGCGATTGATTATATAACCGCCATCGGTATGGATGCGATTGCCGCACATGAGCATGAATTATTGGTTTATGCGACTGAACAAGCACAGCAAATCAAAGAGCTACACATTATTGGCGAAGCCGAACACAAAGGCGCGATATTGTCGTTTGTGCTGGATAAAATTCACCCGCACGATATAGGCACAATGCTCGACAGCTTAGGCATAGCCGTCCGCGCTGGACATCATTGCGCCATGCCCGTGATGGATTTTTATCACGTTCCCGCAACGGCACGGGCTTCGTTTGCCATGTACAATACCAAGGCGGAAGTGGATGTGTTGATGAAGGGAATTCGGGATTTGATTGCGATGTTTGGCTGATATTTGTAACCACTCGAAGGGGGCGGTAGTTTTATGAAAATTGAAGCACTAAAAAAACGGTTAGATAAAAATCGCCCCATGACAGAAATTACTCTAAAAATACCGAGTGATGTATTGGAAGATTTAAAACGTGTCGCACTTAAATTAGGTTTTACCGATTATCAACCTTTAATTAAAGCCTATATAGGGCAATGTTTGCGTAAAGATTTAGAGTTTAGAAGAAGATACCATAACCGCTTTTATTGCCAGTCTTGAGCGTCATGGTGTGAATAATGAGTTGATTAAAGAAGCGTTATTGGAAATTGTGCATCATTGATTAAAAATGTTGGAACGATAAATGTTATTTTCGTAGCACACGTTAAATTTGTACTCTAATAGGTTTTTTATGACAGAAGAAGATGCGATTAATAAATTAATTGAGATTATAAATCAAGCGGAAGAATTGCTTTGCAAAAATGATAATGTTGAATGTTTAAGAAGATGGAATAAAAACGCTGAAATAGTAATTGAAAAATTTTTTGGTAGAAATTCAAAACATCTTGAAAACTTTAATAAGTATGGATACGCATCAGGAAATCCATTGTTGGGAAATCAATTAATTAAAGTATATCAAGGACACACAAATTCAAATATCACTGTTCTAAAATCATGTATAGATGAAATAAAAGAATATGGTTTTGAATCATCCAACAAAGTAATCGAAACATCAGCTATAGATAAAATAAAACTAATCATTAAACGATTTCATCAAATTGCTAGACAGCTTAGAAAAAGACATTCAGATAGAGCTACTCTTGAAATAGAAGATGAATATGATGTGCAAGATTTATTTCATGCGTTATTAAAATTGTATTTTGATGATGTTCGTGCAGAAGAATGGACACCAAGTTATGCAGGTTCTGCTTCCAGAGTTGATTTTTTATTAAAAAACGAACAGATTATTATTGAAATTAAAAAAACCAGACAGGGTTTGAAAAATAAGGAAGTTGGAGAACAATTAATTATTGATACTCATAAATATCAAACACATCCAGATTGTAAAAATTTAATTTGTTTTGTTTATGACCCAGAAGGGCGAATTTCTAATCCTCGTGGAATAGAAAATGATTTAAGCAAAGAGTTTAATGGGCTACCTGTTTTAGTTTTCATTACACCGCATTAAAGAATTGATTATTTAACTTTTAAGAGAATAATATGTTTGAAGATTTACGCGACCTCTATCAAGAGGTGATTTTTGACCACAACCGTAACCCGCGCAATTTTCGGGTGATGGATAACGCTGACCGTCAAGTGGAGGGTTTTAATCCTTTGTGCGGCGATCGGTTGACTTTATTTTTAAAAATGAATGGCGATATGATTGAAGATGCCAGTTTTCAGGGGTCGGGGTGTGCTATTTCGACTGCCTCGGTGTCGTTGATGACGGAGATTGTGAAAGGTAAAACCGAGGCGGAAGCGGAGGCGTTATTTAAAACGTTTCATGAAATGACCACGGGTAAAGAGGAACATATTAATCTGGAAGCGGTAGGTAAACTTGCGGTGTTGGCGGGGGTGCGTGAGTATCCTGCGCGGGTGAAATGTGCGACTTTGGCTTGGCATACGTTGGATGCGGCGTTAAAAAATGAGCAGCAATCTATTTCTACGGAGTAGAATTTTGTTGTCGGCTGGCATTTAGGTTGTTTGCTTTGTGTTGGTCTTGTCTTTTGAATTCAGCAATGTGAGGGGTGGATAATGAAACGGCGACAATTTTTTGCAATGCTTATTGCCATTGCAGGTATGACAGCGTGTGCGAGTGATGCTGTGGTCAGCGCGGAGCAGATGGTCGCGCCGCCTTATTTACCCGTTACATTGAGTGTGGTCAGTGATAATCAGGGTAAGTTACCCGAATTTCCGCTGAATAGGGATTCTTTGCATTACCGCGCCTACATTCAGGCGACGAAGAATGACCGTTATCGCTTGCGGGTGGTGAATAACAGTGACCAGCGGGTCGGTTTAGTGATTGCGGTTGATGGTCGTAATATCGTCAGCGGTCAGCAATCATGGCTGGCTAATAATGAGCGAATGTATGTGTTGAATCCGCACGATAGCGGCGATTATGAAGGCTGGCGGACAGGTACAAATCAAACCAATCGCTTTTATTTTACTGAGGCAGTCAATTCTTACGCCGCCGCGTGGGGCGATAATTCGGCAATGGGGGTGATTGCAATGGCGGTGTATGCTGAGCGTCCGCGTCCTGTCATGCTGAATAAACAGGACGTGATGAGCAGTCGTTCTGCGGCTGAATCAAAAGCCGCGCCTGCACCTGCTGCGGGTACGGGGTTTGGCGAAAGCACTTATTCTCCCAGTACCACCGTGTCGTTTGAACCGAATGCTGAACCTATGGAAAAGCTGGTTTTCAAGTATGAATGGCGTGAGACTTTGTGCCGTAAAGGAATTGTGCGAGATTGCGCTTATGACAAAGGTAATAGCGGTAATCGAATGTGGCAGGAGGAGGGTTTTGCTCCTCCACCGCCTACGCGCTAGGTTTTAAGTCGATACAGACCTGTGAGGTTTTAAAAACCTCGCAGGTCTTACTTTTAAAGTGGCAATAATCAGGCGTATAAAATGCGGCATTATTGCTGTCTGGTTTTAAGTTCTACACCCGCTCCGACTGCGATACCTACGCTGTAGCACAGTAAATCGCTCCATAAAAATCCGTAGCCCAGTATTAATCCTGCTAGTCGGTTGTGCCGAATGTCATCCAGCCACGGGGCGTGGTACAGTTGGCTGAATTCTATGAAAAATGCAAATGCCAAGGCGATAACGGCAATTTTTTTAGTCGGGTAAGTCGGAAACAGAAAACCTGTTGTTAAGAAGACCTCTAATGCCCACAGGGTATCGCCCGCATAGCTGGCAATAAATAGCGGTAAATGTGTTGCATAGTGCCGTGAACCCAAGCCTAATCCGATGACTAGCAGCATCAGCAGGGCGTAAAGTGTTCTATTTCTGGGATGTGTCATTATCTGCTCGCTTGTTTATCTTTAGGGATGTTGATAACGCCCGCACCGTCTACCCGCTTATCCAGTACGTTGACAACGACTTTAAAATTTTCCCATGCTTTATCTTTGCCTACCAAGGTGATCAAGCCTGATTGTTCGTCACAGCTGGCTATTTTCATGCCTTGCTCAGGATAATCTTGCGCGTCGAGAATTGGATCAAAATCCAGCCCTAATTCGGGATCTGCTTTTTCTGCCTGTGCGAGCAGTTGTTGATAGGATTGTGTGAAATGCGGGGTGACGGTTTTATTTTTTTGCAGCCATTCAAGTACGCTTTCTTGGGTTTTCTGTTGGTAAACGGCGTTGTTGTATTTTATGTAGCTATTAATAAACTGGTTGGCGATGACGGCATTTTGTTGGCAATCTGCATGACATAGAGTGGGAACTAAGGTGGCGGCGAGTAAGAGAATTTTGGGGAATTGCATGATTTATCCTGAGGGTGTATTTATTATTGGGTATTGTTACAGCCTATTTTATATCCGTTACGGCACTATAATTTAAGTAATCAGTTGTTTTCAGCAACAGGGGCTTTTTTGTTATGATGTGCGGCATTCATATTAGGTATTGGAGTTGATATGCAGCACGTTTTAATTATGCATGAAGTTGAGTCTTATCCCGCATGGAAAGCGATTTTTGATCAGGCGGCAGAGATTAGAAAAAACGCAGGGGAAATCAGTTATCGGTTGTTGCGTTACGATGATGATGCCAACGCAATTGTGCATTTTTCAGAGTGGTCGTCGCTGGCGAATGCGCGGCGTTTTTTTGAATCGCCTGAGTTGGTGGAAATCAGGAAAAACGCAGGCGTGAAAGCCCCCGATTTTATCTATTTGCAAGAAATAGAAAACGGCATTTTATAATTAATCATAACTAGTAGTAACTCATGTCAGATCAAGATCAAGATGAAGAACAAGTTGAAATTAAATGGTTTTCTGTACCCGAAGATCATAATTATCCCGCCGCTGTGTCGTATTTAAGTCTGTTATATGAGACGCAGATAGCTACCGATTATGTCGCTAGGTTAAAAGATGCTCCGATGTCGGAATTTAAAGCCAAAGATATTTTCAGGGCATCAAGTTTGTCATTGCTGGGTGTAAGTAATGTGCATATTGAAAAAAATCAAAAGAAAATAGATAAGGGGCGCGAGTTGTCACCGCTCTTGCTCGTCAGAGATGTCGCCAATGGTAAAGTGGTGGTGGCAGATGGGTATCATCGTTTATGTGCGGTGTATTCTCATAATGAGGATGCGGTGATTCCTTGTAAAATCGTGTAGTACATTGTTCGTACTAATCTACTTGCGCCTAGCTTTATAGCTGGGCTGTCCAACAATATGGGAAGCTATTGATGAAAATTATCGCCGTTGTGCCTGTAGTCGCTATTTTATGGACTGCCACCGTTTACGCAAGCTGTGAGGGAAGTAAGACGTTATTTTTTTGTAATACGGTAAAAGGCAAACAGATTGAGGTGTGCGATGCGGGCGATACGATTAATTATGCGTTCGGCAAAGCACGGCAAACACCAGAAATAGCCATTAAAGTGCCGCGTGATAAAGCATCAACGTATCAATGGGCAGGTGTGGGCAGAAGTGAGTCTTATGCGGTTGATATTCCCAACGGAAAAACGACTTATAACGTGTTTTGGGGGGTAGACAGAATGACCGACGAACACGCAATTGAAGCAGGTGTTAATGTGCTAATCAACAATAAGTTGGTCACTACCGTTAAATGCGCTGAAAAAGACCTCGTTAGCAATATCGAAGGCGTTGATTTAAAGCCGACGGAATAGCGGATTAATTGTTGTTTGCTTCGGGTAGTTTAAAAATCTCGCGGGCGGCGGTAATTAAATCATAGCGTTCGTTTTCGGCGGCGGTACGGATTTGGGTGCTGGGTGTGTGGATGAGTTTATTGGTTAAGCTGTGTGCCAGACGATTCAGTGCTTCTTCTGCTGATACGCCATTTTTTAAAGACGCGATGGCTTTTTGCAAGACTTCATCACGCGCTTGTTCGGCTTGAGAGCGGTAATCACGGATGGTGGATTGCGCACTTTGTGCGCGTAACCAGGCTAAAAAATAATCGACTTGGGTGTCGATAATTTCTTCAGCTTGTTCTGCCGCCAGTTTACGCGAGTTCATGTTTTGGGTGATGGTGTGTTGCAAGTCGTCTACGGTGTACAGGTACACGTCACGCAGTTGTTCGACTTCGGCTTCTATGTCACGCGGTACGGCTAAATCCACCATGAACATGGGTTTGTGTTTGCGTTTTTTTAACGCACTTTCTACCCGCCCTTTACCCAGAATGGGTAATTGACTGGCGGTTGACGAAATAACAATATCGGCTTCGGCAAGATGATTGGGCAGTTCTGATAACGCGATTGCATAGCCGTTAAATTGCATGGCAAGCGCGTGGGCTTTGTCATAAGTGCGATTGGCAATGATGATGCGCCCTATGCCTTGTTGTGATAAATGCCGCGCCGCCAGTTCAATGGTTTCACCTGCGCCGATGAGTAAGGCGGTTTGTTCGCTGAGTTTGTCAAAAATTTGTTGCGCAAGCTGGACGGCGGCAAATGCGACCGATACAGGGCTGGAGCCTATGGCGGTATCAGTACGGACTTTTTTGGCGGCGGTAAAGGTATGTTGAAATAATTTACCTAAGCGTTTGCCTAATGTGCCTGCATCGGAGGCGGCTTGATAGGCGGTTTTCATTTGTCCGAGGATTTGCGGTTCGCCTAATATCATGGAATCAAGTCCGCAGGCGACGCGGAAAATATGACGGCAGACATATTTGTCGGTATAGCTGTACAAATAAGGGGTGAGGTCAATCGCGTTGATATTTTTAGTCTGTGTCACCCAGTCAATCAGCACTTGTTGATTGGCGGTGGTGGTGCAGTAAAATTCAGTGCGGTTACAGGTGGAAAGAATAGCCGCTTCGTTAATTTCTTTGACGTGCCAGAGGTCTTGTAATGCCGCTTGCAGTCTATCGGCTGGAAAGGCAAGACGTTCACGAATGGAAACGGGGGCGGTATTGTAATTAATACCTACTGCAAGAAATGTCATAAGTTGCTTTTAAGGTTAATGGTTCAAGATACAAGCCGTCCAAGGTAAGATTTTTAGCCTCTTAACAGGTGTTTTGTAGCTTATTTTTGTATGTTATTGGGTTCTATTCTAAGAAATATAACCATTTTATCCAAATGGAATAAATCACCTATCTAAATCATAGCGTTTTTCTGCTAATCTATAACTAAATGTTTGTCTCATAAATAGGATTATTGAGTGTTAATTTCCAGAGTGTTTTCCGTAGCAGTTCTTGTCTTGCTGAATAGTTGTGCGGGTTCGCCAGATAAGCCTAGTGAATCTGTTAAATCCACTGCCGCTAAAGTAGCGGATATGAAAGAAAAAGCTCGACAAAAAGAAGCTAAAACCGCCATTGACCCTGATGTGATGTTTATGTTGCTGGCAGCAGAGATTGCCGGGCAAAGAGAGCAGTATGATGTCGCGCTTGAAGGTTATATGGAAGCCGCCAAACGTGTGAATGATCCGCGTTTTGCTGAGCGAGCGGCTGTTATTGCCATGTACATGAAAGATGGCAAAAAAACCCAAGAGGCGGTGTCGTTATGGCTGAAAGGGGATGCCAAAAATCCCACCGCCAGAAAAATCGCTGCATTATCCGCACTCAGATCAGGCGATAAACAAGCAGCTGTCGAGCATTTATCGACAATGCTGAAAGCAAATCCTGCTCAATTTGAAGACACCTTGCTTGAGCTGTCGAGTGTGTTGCAAAAAGAAGGTAAGTTGGATGTTGTTTACGATACCTTGACGGCGTTGTCCCAAAAATATCCTAATCAGGCGGCTATTTATTTTGTGCAGTCGTTGTTGGCATTGCAAGTAAAAAATGGCGCATTGGCTGAGCAACAAATTCAAAAAGCGTTGCGCATACAACCTGACTGGGATAAGGCTCTAATCCTGCAAGCGCAGATAGCGATGCTATCGGGTGATGCCAATAAAGCAAAAGCCGCGATAAAAAATGCTAGTCTAAAATATCCCAATAATGACAAAATTAAAAAATTATTGGGTCAGGTATTAATAAAAACGGAAAGCTATAAAGAAGCCGTTGATGTTTATCGACAGCTGGTTGCCGCTAATCCGAAAGATGCTGAAAGTAAATTTACTTTGGGTCTGGTATACCTGCAATTAGATCAGGATGAGCAAGCTGAAGACGTTTTAAATCAATTGCTTGAACAACCAGACTGGAAATATCAGGCTAACTTTTATTTAGGTAAATTAGCCGAAAAACGTAAAGATATTGATAAAGCCTTAGCGTATTTTGATAAAGTAACCGAGGGTGATTTTGCCTTTGATGCGGCTATTGAGGCGGTGTCTCTACTGGCAAAAGATAAGCAGTTTGATGCGGCGAATGCCAGATTAAGCACCTTATCCAGCCGATTCCCAAAACAAAAACTGCGTATTTTATTAATTCAGGCTGAAACCTATAGCCAGCAAAAGCAATATCAAAAAGCGTTTGATGTATTGACTGCCGCGTTAGCTGAGCAACCTGATCAGCAGGAATTGTTATATACGCGAGCGTTAATTTCTGAGCATTTGAATAGAAAAGATGTATTGGAAAAAGACTTGAAGCAAATATTGGCAAAAGACCCCGATAATGTCGAAGCGTTAAATGCGCTGGGTTATAGTCTATTAGATGACCCCAAACGCTATGCGGAAGCCGAGGTTTATTTACAAAAAGCCGTTAAATTGCGCCCCGATGAGGCGGTCATCATTGATAGTTATGGCTGGTTGCTGTTTAAGCAGGGACGTACTCAAATGGCATTGGAGTATTTACAACGCGCCTACACAAAACAACAGGAAAATGAAATAGCCGCCCACATTGCCGAAGTATTGTGGGCGTTAGGCAGAAAGGCAGAAGCTAAAAAATTATTTGATAAAGTCATTAAAGATGCACCAGAAGATGAATATTTATTGGATTTTCAACGACGAATTTTAAATAAAGCGAAATAACCGTGTTGAATTCTAAAACGAAGGTACTAATCTGGGGTTGTTGTTTTTTCGCTTTGTCAGGCTGCTCACTTTTTCCTGTAGAGCCGCCTGCTATTGCTTATTCAAAAACGGCAACACTGCCGCTGTATAAGTTACAGCAATGGTCATTTGAAGGCAGATTATCAATTACAGGACACAACGATTCTTGGACGGCAAATACTGATTGGCAACACAGTGTTGATAAAGAACGGGTAAAATTATCAGGTCCATTAGGGCAGGGGGCTACTGTTATTGAGCTGACTAAAGGTAAAGTCACTATTGATAGAGGCGATGGGAAGGTACAAACCTCAGACCAGCCTGAAGCCTTTATTAATCAGCAATTAGGAATGTTTGTCCCCATAGAATCATTGCGCTACTGGGTTATCGGTTTGCCTGAGCCTACTCAGAAGTTTACTGAAACGCCCACTGGCTTTCAACAAGCGGGCTGGATGATTGAGTACAAACAAATGCAGGACGTTGCAAAAACGACTATGCCCTACAAAATTAACGTCTCCAACGAACACGTTAAATTAAAATTAATCATAGATCAGTGGCTTTTATAATGACGCAAGTGCAAACAGGCTGGGGGAAAAAATACCCGGCACCCGCAAAATTGAATTTAATGCTAAGAATTGTCGGACAAAGAGCCGATGGTTATCATCTGCTACAAACAGTCTTTCAATTTATTGATTTATGTGACTGGATTAGCTTCCATCCTGCCGATAACGAGCGTGTATATCTGCAAAAACCGCTAACAGGTGTTGCGGAAGCAGATGACTTAACCATCAGAGCTGCAAACCTGTTAAAAGCCGAAACAGGCTGTGAGTTGGGCGTGTGCATTGACGTTGAAAAAAACCTGCCTATGGGCGGCGGTATTGGTGGCGGTAGTTCTGATGCTGCAACGACACTGGTGGTGTTGAATAAATTATGGAAACTTAATCTCTCAACAGAAAAATTAATGGCGTTGGGTCTGTCTTTAGGTGCAGATGTGCCTATATTTGTGCATGGACACGCAGCATGGGCAGAAGGTGTAGGAGAAAAATTACAGGCAATAAATCCACCAGAACAATGGGTTGTTATCATTAAGCCCGATTGTCATGTCAATACAGGTGAAATTTTTTCATCTAAGGAATTGACAAGAGATAGTAAATCCATCACAATAGACGACTTTACAGCAGGTCAACACCAAAATGATTGCATTAAGGTTGTTAGCCAGCGTTATCCATCTGTTCAGAGTGCATTGGTTGATTTGTCTGAGTTTTCAGAGGCAAGATTAACGGGGACAGGGGCGTGTGTTTTTGCACAGTTTGATTCGCAAGAATCGGCAGTCAGTGCGCATCAGTCACTTAAAAGCAAGTGGCAGGTCTATCTGGCAAAAGGCATAAACGAATCACCTTTGTTTACAACGCTACGGATGGAAAACCATGTATCATAATTATTGGGTCGTCGCCAAGCGGTAAGGCACGGGGTTTTGATCTCCGCATACCAAGGTTCGAATCCTTGCGACCCAGCCATTATTTTTTACCTTCACTGAATTCTTTTGGGAGTCTTGAATGAACGACACCTCTATGATGGTGTTTTCTGGAAACGCTAACCTTGATTTATCTGAAGGGATCGTTAAGAAGCTCAATATGCGCCTCGGAATGGCGGCAGTTGGCAGATTTAGTGATGGCGAGATTGCAGTTGAAATTCAAGAAAACGTTCGCGGTAAGGATGTTTTTATTATTCAACCGACTTGTTCGCCTACTAATGAAAACTTGATGGAATTGTTAGTGATGACAGACGCGCTTAAAAGAGCATCAGCATCACGAATTACCGCAGTCATACCCTATTACGGTTATGCGCGACAAGATAGACGATCACGCTCAGCCCGAGTGCCTATCAGTGCTAAATTAGTAGCAAGAATGATTGAGCAGGCGGGAGCGCATCGACTGCTGACGGTTGACCTTCATGCCGACCAGATTCAAGGATTTTTTGATATACCCGTTGATAACGTTTATTCATCACCGATTCTTTTGGGTGATATATGGCGGCAACAATATCAAAATCTAATCGTGGTTTCTCCTGATGTTGGTGGCGTAGTCAGAGCAAGAGCTTTAGCTAAACGCCTGAATGATGCAGACCTTGCCATTATAGATAAGCGCAGACCTAAAGCAAATGTGTCAGAAATCATGCACATTATCGGTGATGTCGAAGGACGCACCTGTGTATTAGTGGATGATTTGGTAGATACAGCAGGGACATTATGTCATGCCGCCGCTGCATTGAAAAAACACGGTGCTGTTAAAGTCGTTGCTTACTGTACACACGCGGTATTGTCAGGTGCTGCAATGCAGAATATCAATGGCTCTCAGCTTGATGAATTAGTGGTGACAGATACTATTCCGCTAAGTCAGGAAGCTGTTCAATCAGGGAAAATAAGACAGTTAAGCGTAGCAGAAATGTTGGCTGAAACAATAAGACGTATCGCAGTCGGTGAGTCAGTTAGTTCACTGTATGTAGATTAACGGTGTCGAATTAGAATTTAGTGTCCGTACCTTAAGGTACGGACTTTCAAAGAAAAAGAGTGAGGAAAAATGTCTAACGTATTTGAATTTGTTGCCGAAAGTCGCGAGCAATCAGGTAAAAACGCCGCAAGAAGATCGCGTCGTGTCGGTAGTGTGCCAGCAGTGATATACGGTGGGCATAAAGAGCCACAAATGCTAACGCTGAATCACAATGAAGTGATTAAACATCTTGAGCATGAGGCGGTTTACTCGCACGTTTTAGATGTAACAGTTGATGGAAAAACTGAAAAAGCAATTTTGAAAGGCGTACAGCGTAATCCTGCAAGATTTCAAATACAACACTTGGATTTTATGCGTGTTGATATGGCTGAAGCGGTAAAAGTACACGTTCCTCTGCATTTCACTAATGAACACACAGGCATTGGCGGCAAAAAAGGCGGTATCGCTGCTCATTCAATGACTGATGTAGAAGTGTCTTGCTTGCCTTCGGTATTGCCTGAATTTATTGAAGTCAGCTTGGCGACTTTAGATGTAGGTGAAACACTGCACCTTTCTGATTTAGTATTACCAGCAGGTGTTAGCATTGTTGTATTAGCACAAGGTGCAGAACACAATCTGCCAGTCGTTTCTATGATGGCTTCAAAAGCGACTAAAGACGACACTGCTGCTTAACAATGATTAAACTTATCGTTGGCTTGGGTAATCCTGGTCGGCAGTACGAAAAAACCCGGCACAATGCCGGGTTTTTGTTTTTAGACACTTTAGCAGACCAACTGGGCTGCACTTGGGTGAATGAGTCTAAATTTCAGGGGGCTTTTGCGCAAGGCAAAATAGCCAGCATACCTGTGATGCTTCTAAAACCTGACACTTTTATGAATAGAAGCGGTCAATCAGTTGGTAAAGTCGCCCGCTATTACAAACTGCAACCCGAAGAAATTCTGGTTGTTCATGATGAACTGGATTTTAATCCAGGCATCGTCAAACTGAAAAAAGACGGCGGTCATGCAGGACATAATGGTCTGCGCGACATCATCGCTCATCTGAATTCCAATCAATTCTATCGCCTGAGAATAGGTATCGGTCGCCCTGCCGCTGGAAAAGTAGTGGCTGATTTCGTGTTGTCATCACCACCAAAAAGTGAATTCGAGTTATTGCAGGATGCGTTTGATTTGAGCAGAAGCTATATTTCCCAAATGGTCAATGGAGATATGGCGGCTGTGATGAATTCGATAAACACCGCAAAAAAGTAATAAAAAGCCTGTCCATTTCAGGTAAATAGGTGAGATTTAACACATATTGAACCTAATATCTCCAGTAGGTTGAAAGCACGGTTGATATAATATATAAAGCTATTAAACTTTGGCATAATTCTAATATTATGATCATCATTCATTAGCGATCTTCTCCCTTTTTGTTGTATTTTAATCAATCGTTTTTCAGCGGAATTATTATGCTAATTTTTATCTCTCTCAGCCTTGTTCTGTGCTATCTGGTACAGGTATCAATTTCACTACCCGCAATACTCACTTCAGAATACTTCGTCTATGGCGGCTTAGGGATTGCGTTAATCAGTATTTTGGGGATGTTTTTTAAAAAACTGCCCAATATAGTGGGCTACGACGGGTTTTCCAGTGGCACTTTGTTACTTTGGTTTGCTTATTGGAAACCAATGCCTTTTTTTACCTCTGATTCACCCATTTTCTTCTTTTTTCCGTTGTATTTTGCTTTGATGTCAGCGTTTATCACGCTATTTTTGAGCAATCAAAACCACAGAATTGATAAAGAAAGTCTCGGTTATATGCGCACTTTCGACAGGGAAAAAGCCATCCCAGCGTGGGCGTTGATGTTATGCGTGCTAGGTAGTGTGGAAGTAACGCAACATTATCAGTTGTATCCTGTCATGATGACGCTGTTAATGTTGCGTTTCGCGCTTTCAAGCTGTGTGGAAGAGGGTAGTTAGCCTCGACGCTGTGGTGATTTTTTAGCAACTTTAATAGATTTCGGGTTGCTTTTTACAGGCTTGGTTACTTTAATTACTCGACTCTTGCCTATGACATTGCCTTTTTTGTGGAACTTGGTGTTAACCGTTTTGTATGAATGCCCACGTCTATGCGGGATATTGTCGTAATTATCATCAGCGGTGGATGCAGTGACGAGAGCAGCACCATTTCCACAGCCAAGTTGATGCGGCGGTGTACCGCCTGAGCTAACGACAGCTGCTTCAATCAGTTGCCCTTGATTAGCAGGATATTGATCCCCAAAACCCGCGTCCATCATATCCATCATTAGCTGATAACGCTGCGCACTACTCATACCCCCTAAGATAACACCAATCAGGCGTTTGCCATTTTGACTGGCAGTCGAAATCAGGTTATAGCCTGAACCACAGGTAAATCCCGTTTTCATGCCTTCCGCACCAGGGTAATGCTCGGTGAATTTATTGATAGCGTGTAATTCTGAGCCTCTAAAAGTAAAGCTATGTGCGGAAAAATAGGGGTAAAAATCAGGGTAATTATGCACTGTGCGCCACGCGAGCAGACCTAAATCTCTGGCGGTACTGACTTGCCAAGGATGCGGTAAACCCGTGGCATTCATAAAATGGGTATCAACCATACCAATCGCATGAGCTTTTGCAGTCATTTTGACGGCAAAACTTTCTTCCGTACCGCCGATATACTCTGCTAATGCGACTGCCGCATCATTTGCCGAGCGGGTAATCAATGCCAAAATAGCTTCTTCGACAGTTATCACCTCACCAACGCGCAAACCCAGTTTACTGTTGGGTTGCAATGCCGCATGGCGCGATGTACTTAAGGTATCTTGTAACTGAATCTGCCCATTACTGATAGCATCGAAAGTCATATACAGCGTCATTAGTTTAGTCAGCGAAGCTGGATACCATGCTTGTGTGGCTTCAACTTCATGTAATACACTGCCGTTAGTGGCATCAACCAGAATGGCGGCATGACGGGCATAACTTATTTCTGCGGTAAAAAACAGGGCAATAAATAGAATTAATTTCACAGTCTTCATTTAAAAAAGGGGGCTCAAGGGGTTAAATATTAAGTGGCTATAGTCAGCTTTTGGTTTACAAAGGCAATCGCCAATTAATGTGAATTTCAAGGAAGTGGTAAAAACTAAAGAAATATTCAGTTCGGTACAGTCTTGCTTGAAACAGGGTTAATGTTCGGTATTCTACCAAACGAATGATAATAAAACGGTATTTTTCTATCATCAGCAGTCAATTCGATATTTCGCTTTCCAGCTAAATTTGATTTTTGTGAAGCCAGCTTAGAGTTAGAATTTTAATAGATTTTATTGTGGTCAATAACGCTCAGTTTATCGAGTGTTGATGGTCAATAAGTAGGTGCAATAGCAGACAGTGTATTGCGCCGAACCAACAGCTGATTAATCAAAAATTGCCTTATCCAGATTTTTACTTTCAGACAACCCTTTTAATCTGCCTTTATCTTTAATACCCGCAAAGTGCGTTCTGGTTAAGTTCGCGCCTGCAAAATTAGTTTCTTCCAGCGTTGTGCCTGTTAAATCCGCATCGGTTAAATCGGCATTAGTAAAATCCGCACCTGATAAATCCACGCCGAATAAATTGGCATTTTTTAACACGCTGTCTTTAAAATTGGCATAGCGCAATAAGGCGCGGTCAAGATTGGCATCGGTTAAATTCGCGCCTGTTAAATTGACATTATTCATACTGGCACGCATCAATCCCATCGACTGATTTTTCATATCCACGCCCCAGTTAATGTGGGATAAATTGGCATAACTTAAATCAGCACGATCCAGCGTGGCAATAAAACGACTGCCTGTTAGATTGGCATGACTTAAATTTGCGCCGCCGACATGAACACCAAACACGCTGGTATTGGATAAATCCGCACCCGATAAATTGATTTTTGACATCACCGCCAAATCCAACACCAAGCCCGATAAATTGCTGTTGCTGAAATTGGCACGGCGCATATCCGAACCCCATAAATTCGCATTTCTAAAATCCAGACCTGATAAATCCAGTTCGGTTAAATCTTTACGTTTTAAATCGGCGATGTGAGTTTTATCAGCGGTAGCTAGCCGTTGCTCCACTTCGGCGCGGGTTAAATCAGCGGCTGAGACTGATAGAGCGGTGCAGGTTGTCAATAAAGCAAGCCAATAGGCGGATGTTTTCATATTAATCACTCCAGATTTAGGCATGACTGCCAGTCCTTCAAGGCATAGGTATCTACACAAGTTAACCGAAAAAAGAACTGGCCGTTTTTCTTAAAATGACCAGTTCTTCCGGAGAATAACTTTCCATCACCTCCATCATGGAAAGAAATGCCCACAAACCTGCCAGCAATGCGGGATTAG
>JAURYI010000004.1 GCA_030654015.1 Methylococcales bacterium
GTATTTCATACTGCCCGCACCCGCAACAAACGGCGCGACCGTGCGAATAATCGGCACGAAACGCGCGGCAATGACCGCTTTGCCGCCGTGTTTATGATAAAACTGCTCGGTTTCCACCAGATATTCATGTTTAAAAAACAGCACGCGCTCCCGTTTTCTGATGAAGCGGCTAAAATGCTTGCCGACATAATAATTGACGTTATCGCCCAGCAACGCCGCACCAATCAGTAGCGGAATAATAATCTGTAACTCCAGCTGCCCTGTCGATGATGCCAATAAGCCGACCGCAAACAGCAGCGAATCCCCGGGTAATATCGGCATGACGATTAGCCCTGTTTCGACGAAAATAATCAACGCGACCACAAAATAAGTCAGGGTTTGGTAATGGGTTAAAAAATCCTGCAACGTCGCCAGCGGGTCTTTGAGTAAATGAAGTAAGAAATTGATGATGTCCATGATATGACTCAGAATAAGAGGGGGGGGCTTTAGAAAGTAAAACCGCCGACGTTTTTAAAACCTCGGCGATCTCATCATGCTAGAAATTGATTTTTTGTAAGTGATAATCTTGCTGTTGCACTTGCCACGAGAGATAAATCGCTTGCTTATCGGTGATTAAAAAGGGCGTATCGACTCCTTTAGACGCTTGTGCGATTACTTCGGGCTTTGTCCACGTTTTGCCCGTATCGCTCGATTTGATGAGTTGAACTACATTGTTTTTGCCATCAAATTCTTGCCAAACGATAGCGACTTGCCGCCCCAGCGTTTGCACATGAGCATGACTTGCACCCGCGCCACCAAAACTCATCGGTTCAGAAAAATGTTTCCCTGCGTCCGTTGAACGGGCATAAAACAAGCCTTTTTTCACATCCGCGTTACTAAACCACACTTCGTGATACACATCCTTATCAGAAATTGCCAACCCCGGCCCGTGATGCGGGCAGGCATCAATTTTCCAGTTTTCCTGACCGACACGCTGTAAATCCCCCGCCGTTTGCCAATCATTAAATTTAATCAGCGCGTGGTCACGAATACCGCCGTCAAAAATATGCCGCCAAGTAATCACAGGCGTATTATCTTTGGCAATCGCTGTTTGTAAGCGGCAACATTGGCAGACATGGGCGGCGATTCTTTTATTGGGATAAAAAGACTTGCCGCTATCATTTGACCATGTGTAATACAACGATGAACCGTCAAATGGCTGCCCTGCTTTTTTAGCGGCTTGCGTATCGCGTCCATCGAGCCACGCAATAAAAATCTCGCCGTTTTGTCCGATTGTCATTGAATCAAATGAATGCCCGATAACCTCCAGATTATCATTCACGGTGACGGGGGCAGAAAATGATTTTCCGCCATCGGTGGAACGACTGAAACGAATATGACCCGTGTGGCGTTTGTCCAATGATAACGCCCAGCTAATATAAACATTGCCTTTGGCATCGAGTTTTATTTTGGGACGATTTTCGCCCTTTGCGATGACTTTTTCTGCCACCGCATTGACCATGACAGGGGTGCTGAAACTCTGCCCTTTATCGCTTGATGACTGCACATAAATGTGATCATTATTTGCCCAAGTCATCCACAACACGCCATCATGCGCAAACTCAGCCGCGACGGTATTCGAGCATTGACTGGACGGACTGACACAGACGGGGGCTTTTTCGCTGGATTTTTCATCGTGTGCAGCGGTATCGTGCGCTTGATGCTCGGTAGCGGTTGGTTTAGCAGCATTATCTGTCGCACAGCCTGTGATAGCCAGCATTGCCAACGATAAGAAATAAATGGAAAGTTTCATGGTCATGGAGAATAAAAGTCTGAAAATATGAACGAAAATTGTACCATTTAACCTCATTGTGAGTGAACCGCCATGCACCCCGAATTGCTTAAGCTGGAAAAAACCTTTAGTCCCTCAATCCTGAACAAAGTGAATGACGCGGTGCTGGATAAGTATCAGGTGGAATTATGGATTAAGCGGGATGATTTATTACACCCGATTATGTCAGGCAATAAATGGCGCAAATTGAAATACAGCCTGAATCACGCGCTGAATTCAGGGGCGGATACGATTATCAGCATGGGCGGGGCGTATTCCAATCATTTACACGCACTGGCC
>JAURYI010000008.1 GCA_030654015.1 Methylococcales bacterium
TGCCAAACGCCTGCTGGTTGTGAGCATGGCCTGTGTAACCGTCTGGGAAATTGCTGCTGCCGACAGTGAGGAAGCACGCTTGTTGCGTACTTTTCTGATCAAGTTAAGCGGACGACAGATGAAATGGGGCGTGGAGTTTACTAATCCCGCATTGCTGGCAGGTTTGTGGGCATTTCTTTCCATGATGGAGGTGATGGAAAGTTATTCTCCGGAAGAACTGGACATTTTAAGAAAAACGGCCAGTTCTTTTTTCGGTTAACTTGTGTAGATACCTATGCCTTTAAGGACTGGCAGTCGTAGTGCGGCAAGTATCGCCTAAAATAGGTCATTCAGAACAACACTGTCTTTAAAACTTATAACCCCGATGTACTGCAACAATACCTTGCGTCATGTTGAAATATTCGCAACGTTCTAAGCCTGCGTTTTCCATCATGGCTTTTAGTTCGTCTTGTTTGGGGTGCATACGGATGGATTCGGCTAGGTAGCGGTAGCTGTCTTCGTCTTTGGCAACGACTTTGCCGATTTTGGGCAGTAGTTTGAATGAGTAGAAGTCGTAGACTTTTTTGGTGATTTTATCGACAGGGTGGGAGAATTCCAGCACGATCACGCGACCACCGGGTTTTAACACGCGGTACATGGAGCGTAAGGCTGCATCTTTGTCGGTGACGTTACGCAAGCCGAACGCGATACAGACGCAATCGAAGGTATTGTCGGCAAACGGTAGGCATTCGGCGTTGACTTGGGCGTAGCGGATGTTGCCGACTAAGCCTTTGTCGATGAGGCGGTTGCGTCCTGTGCGTAACATTTCGGAGTTGATGTCGGCTAGGACGACTTGCCCGTTTTTGCCGACGCGCTGTTCAAACAGGGTGGTTAAGTCACCTGTGCCGCCTGCTAAATCCAGCACTTGTTCGTCTTTTCTGACGTTGCTGAGTTGGACGGCGACGCGCTTCCAGATGCGATGTACGCCCATCGACATGAGGTCGTTCATGATGTCGTATTGTCCTGCGACTGAATCAAATACGCCGCGCACCAGTTTTACTTTGTCTTCGGTGGCGACTTCTTTAAAGCCAAAATGGGTGGTGTTTGTAGTCATGATATGTCTCTGAATTAGTGTGAGGTGTTGCGTTGATGACCTGCATTTTGTAGCTCTTGCAGGTAGTTTGTCCATAGTGTGCAGTAGTCGTTACCCAGTTGATAGAGTAAATCCCAAGTGTAAATACCGCTGTTGTGTCCATCGGTGAATACGGGGGTAATGCCGTAGTTGCCGACGGGTTTGATTTCGGTGATGCCGACGTTTTCTTTGCCGACTTGTAAAATTTCTTGTCCTGCACCGTGTCCTAGGGCTTCTGCCGAGGGTGTGTAGACGCGCAGGTATTCACAGGGCAGGTTGAAGATTTTGCCGTCATCAAAATGAATTTCAAGGCTGTTGGACAGTTGGTGCAGAATGAGGTCAGTCGGTCTGCTGTTGCAGGGTTTATTGGTTAGGCGCATAAGTTTAGTGTGCGTGTTGTTTGGGTGTCAGTGAGCAGACATGATGGGTGTCGCCTTGTTCAATTTGCAAGGTGCAATGATGAATTGAAAAAGCATGGTCTAGGGTGTGGGTGATGTCGTCTATAAAGGCATCATTGGGGCAGCCGTTGGGCATGACCAAATGCACGGTAAGCGCGGTTTCGGTGGTGCTTAAACCCCAAATATGTAGGTCGTGGCAGTCGGTTACGCCGTCCAGTTGGCATAAATAGGCTTCAATTGCCGCGTTGTCTATGTTTTCAGGGACGGCACTTAATACTAAGCGCATGGATTCGCGCAATAAGCCCCATGTGCCGACGACAATGACGATAACAATTAATAAGGTAATGGCTGGATCTAGCCAATAATAATCGTTGGTATAAAACATGGTTAAACCGACGATAACCACCGCCAGCGATACCGCTGCATCTGCCGCCATGTGCAGATACGCGCCACGAACGTTCATGTCATGTTGACTGCCTTTGAGAAACAGCAGTGCCGATAAGCTGTTGACGATAATACCGATACCTGCAATGGCTGACACGGTAAGACTTTCTACGACGGGCGGCTGATTAAAGCGTTCTACCGCTTCCATTGCAATCGCACCGCAAGCAAGCAGTAATAACATAGCGTTGGCAAGTGCGGCGAGTATGGAGGTGCTGCGCAAGCCGTAGGTGTAGCGTTTACTGGGTTGTCTACGCGCTAATAGTACCGCACCGCCTGCTAACATCAACCCCAATACATCAGACAAATTATGCCCTGCATCAGCTATTAAGGCGGTGGAGTTGGCGATAAAACCATAAATAAATTCTATTGCGACAAAGCCTGTGTTTAAAACAATGGCAATGGCAAACGCGCGTCCGCTTTGGTGGGGCTGCGAGTGGCTGTGATGATGTGAATGGTCGTGGGTGTGATTATGTGCCATCTGTGTTTGTGGTGTAAAAAATGTTCGTAATTCGAGCCGTACTCTAATTGGTTTCAATCAAAAACGGATTAAATAATTTTGGCTAATTCCCATTCAGAACGCATTTTTGCAATATCTGCGTCAATTTGTTCAATGCTGTACGGTTGTTCAATACATCCCCACGCCTGTTGTAAAATTTCCCGCGCTCGCATTGGCGGGTTTTGGGGCATAGATTCAACCAACGTAACAATAACTCTTACATTATCTTGTTCGGGTGCATCATCTAGCCAATCTAAATGACCTTGTTTGTAAATAGCAGCATAACTTTTTAGCATGATGATTATGTACCAATGGTGTGTGAGGTGAATAAAGGTGTGCGATACCCACCCCGCACTTTTACAAAATATACCGACTTAAATCTTCGTCTTCCGCAAATTGCGTTAAATGAATATTGACATACGCTTCATCAATAACGATGTGTTTATCCATTAAATCAGGTGCGTTGAAAGAAATTTCTTCCAGTAAGCGTTCCAGCATGGTGTGCAAGCGTCTTGCACCGATGTTTTCGGTGGTTTCATTGACTTGAAAACCCAGTTCTGCGATACGTTTAATGCCGCTTTCCGCGAAACTTAACGATACACCTTCAGTGGCTAATAAGGCTTCGTATTGTTCAGTCAGTGAGGCGTTAGGCTCAGTCAGAATGCGGACAAAATCATCGGCAGTCAGGGCGTTGAGTTCAACACGAATCGGAAAACGTCCTTGTAATTCAGGGATTAAATCCGATGGTTTGGTTAAATGAAACGCACCTGAGGCGATGAATAAAATATGATCGGTTTTAATCATGCCGTATTTGGTGTTGACGGTGCTGCCTTCGACTAAGGGCAATAAATCGCGTTGTACGCCTTCGCGCGAGACTTCGCCGCCACCACCACCCATTTCTGAGCGTTTGCAGATTTTGTCGATTTCATCTAAAAATACGATGCCGTTTTGTTCGACTGCTTCAACTGCACGCACTCGGATTTCTTCTTCATTGACCAGTTTTTCCGCTTCTTCTTCTTGCAGGGTTTGCAGGGCTTTTTTGACGGTCATTTTGCGCGAACGGGTTTTGCCTGAACCCATGTTTTGGAACATTCCTTGCAATTGGCTGGTCATTTCTTCCATACCAGGGGGAGCCATGATTTCTACGCCCATCGGGGCGACATGGACATCGAGTTCGATTTCTTTGTCATCGAGATCGCCTTCGCGCAATTTTTTACGCATTTTTTGGCGTGTCGAGCTTTCGGTATCGGATAACATTCCGCCATCGGCGCGGGGTAATAACACATCCAAAATACGTTCTTCCGCACTGTCAAAGGCTTTGTGCTGCATTTTTTCCATTTCCGCCATGCGCGTCATTTTGACGGCGGTATCGACTAAATCACGAATAATGGAATCGACATCACGCCCGACATAGCCGACTTCGGTAAATTTGGTGGCTTCTATTTTAATAAACGGTGCGTTGGCAAGGCGGGCAAGGCGACGGGCAATTTCAGTTTTTCCCACACCTGTAGGCCCTATCATCAGGATGTTTTTAGGCGTAATTTCATCACGCAAGGCAATATCAACCTGTTGTCTGCGCCAGCGGTTACGCAGGGCAATGGCGACAGATCGTTTAGCGTTGGCTTGACCGATAATGTGTTTGTCCAATTCGCTTACAATTTCTTTGGGGGTCATTTGGGTCATGATGTTACTCGTTAATCTCTGCGTCCAGTTCTTCAATACGCAAATTATGGTTGGTATAAATACAAATATCAGCGGCAATATTTAAAGAGCGTTCAACGATTTCTCGCGCACTTAAATTGGTGTTTTCCAATAACGCACGCGCCGCCGCCTGAGCGAATGCACCGCCCGAGCCGATTGCCATTAAATCAAATTCAGGTTCAATCACGTCACCCGTGCCTGAAATAATCAGTGACGTTTTGGCATCGGCAATGGTTAATAAGGCTTCCAGTTTGCGTAATGCACGGTCGGTACGCCAGTCTTTTGCCATTTCAACGGCGGCTTTGGTCAGGTTGCCGCGATTTTTTTCCAGCTTGCCTTCAAAATGTTCAAAGAGCGTGAACGCATCGGCAGTTGCACCTGCAAATCCAGCAATAACTTTATCATGGTATAATCGGCGCACTTTGCGGGCATTGCCTTTCATGACAGTGTTGCCTAAGGTGACTTGTCCGTCACCGCCAATAACGACTTTGCCCGCTCTACGAACTGAAAGTATGGTTGTTCCTCTAAACACGTTACTACATCCTAAAATTGCGAAAATATGTAGCGTTAATTTTACATGGTATACCGTTAAAATGTGCGAAAAATACAGGTATCAGTATAAAGACTTATGAGTTACGGCTGGTTTTGGTATTGCGACGGTAAATATAATCAGATGCTGTGGTGTTATGGGTTTATATCTTGAAGCACCATAGCCGCGTGGATTTTTATTAGGCAATAAACTTGTAAAATGATAACTTAAAGCTATTCTCTAACCCTGATATTAAGAAATTATTGTGGATAATAATACCCGTTTGCTTACTTATAATGACGATGATGTAGATGAATATTCTGCGTCAAAAGACTTCTTTTCTCTGCAAAATACAGGTGTATTCTGGTGTAATACAGGGAC
>JAURYI010000013.1 GCA_030654015.1 Methylococcales bacterium
ATCCCGCATTGCTGGCAGGTTTGTGGGCATTTCTTTCCATGATGGAGGTGATGGAAAGTTATTCTCCGGAAGAACTGGTCATTTTAAGAAAAACGGCCAGTTCTTTTTTCGGTTAACTTGTGTAGATACCTATGCCTTTAAGGACTGGCAGTCATAAATATCGCAGTAACAGGTTTAACCCACTACCGTCATCCATTAGTAACTCAACAACGGACGTACCTCAGTGATTGGTATGATGATTGCTTTCCAGATTATTATCATTCATTTACAGCGTAAATAGCACGAGAGGTAAACAATGCCAGAACAAAATATGAGCAAAAAGCAGTCACTGACAGACTTTATTCGTAATCACGGACGCTTTAGACGCGCCAAGAGTGACATAGCACTGATTGAACACTCGATTCAACGTGAATGTAAAGCCCCCATTAACGCACGGTTAGCATCGAATGGCGCGTTATGTGTTGATACCAATCGCACAGGACGCTCTCCATCGGATAGATACATTGTTGCGGGGAAATATTCTTCACAAATTAACTGGAATTCAGTCAATAAAGAAATGCCTCGCGATGTATTTCTCTCGCTCATGGATAAAGTCATTAGCCATGTGGAAAACCTTGCAGAACCGCTATTTTTCTCTGATGATCTGTATGTCGGTAAAGATAGCCAATACCGTCAGCCGCTACGCCTTGCGACCAAATACGCATGGCATCAGCTTTTTGGACGACACTTTTTTATTCAGGATGAGCAACATAACGGCAGTAAGAAACCGTGGACATTACTGAGCATTCCGTCATTTGTGACTGAACCAGAACGAGATGCTACACACAGTGATGGTGTCATTGCTATCGATCTGGATGAACAGGTGATTTTGATTGCCAACCGTACCTACGGCGGTTGTCAATGGAAAGCAATTTTCACGGCAATGAACACATTACTCCCGCTGGAGGGTGTTCTAACCATGCACTGCGGCGCGAATATTACCAAAAAAGAAGGTCACGTCACGCTGTTCCTTGGGCTATCAGGAACAGGAAAAACCGCACTGTCTGCCGACCCTGATTGTCTTCTGATTGGTGACGATGGTCATGCGTGGGGGCCCAATGGCATTTTTAATATTGCAGGCGGTTGTTATGCGAAACTGCATGACATTACCCGTGAACGTGAACAGTTAATCTGGGACGCGCTGCGTTTTGGCACTATCATGGAAAATGTGCAACTGGATAGTGACCGCACGCCTGATTTTGAAAGCGGTCCAGAGAATATACGCGGACTTTATCCGATGGAGTTTATTGAGGATGTGTATCCCGGTGAACACGCGGGACATCCCGACGCGATTATTTTTCTGACCTGTGATATGTTTGGCGTGTTGCCACCCGTGGCAAAACTGACATCTGAACAAGCGGCGTATTATTTTGCCGCAGGCTATACCACCAAAGTGGGCAGCACCGAGGCGAATAGTCTGCATGACTTCGAGCCCACCTTTAGTGCGTATTTCGGTGAAGTGTTTTTTCCGCTGTTAAGCAAATACTATCTTGATCTATTCCAGACCAAATTGCGTGAACATCATGTACCCGTGTATCTGGTCAATACAGGCTGGACTGGCGGGCCTATGGGTTCACCTGCGGGCAGACGGTTTTCTATCGCCACTTCCAGAAATATTGTCCATGCCATACAGCATAATAAAATTCATGATGAGGACTTGATTCTGCTCCCTGAACACAATCTTTACGCACCTAAACATATCGCAGGTGTTGATGAACGCAACCTCAACCCATTGAATATGTGGCAGGATCAGACGGCGTATTATGCGGCTTGCGACGAACTCAACCAGCTTTTTCATACCAATATGGCGCAGAAATTTCCTGATATGGACACCGCGATTCTCGAATCGGGTCGCCCCTGATAATTACTTGCTTTAAGTACACAAAAACGCCCCCATAATGGGGCGTTTTTTGTTTAGGCATTGTGTGTTCTTCGCTTAGGATTGCAAGCCGTCATTCAATAATGAATACATTTTTTGTAAAAAATCACAATATGGAATGATTAATGCTTGTATTATTGCAACTAGCTAACTAAAAGCCAAAACCAACCATCGGCAATAGGAAGAAATATTATGACCATTCGCGTCGCCATTCGTCACAAAACGATTTACAACTTCGATAGACCTGTCTCGTTATCGCCTCATGTATTTCGCTTACGTCCAGCGGTACACAGTCGCACGCCCATTAAGGCGTACGCCTTGCGCATTGAGCCGAAAAATCATTTCATCAATTGGCAACAAGACCCGTTCGGCAACCTCCTTGCACGCGTGGTGTTTCCTGATAAATGCGAAAAACTCAGCGTTGAAGTGGAAGTGATTGCCGATATGACGGTCATTAATCCGTTTGATTTTTTCGTAGAAGATTATGCGGAAAACTACCCGTTTACTTACGACGCTCTGACCCTGAAAGAACTGCAACCTTATCTGGAAATAACCGAAGATGGCGCATTATTAAAGCAATGGGTGCAAGAATTAGATACGGGCAAACGCTCGATTAATGATTTTCTGGTGGAAATTAACCGCGCCGTATTTGCCGCTATCAGCTATAACATCCGCATGGAAGTAGGCATTCAAAGCTGTGAAGAAACGTTAAAAATTCGCAGTGGTTCGTGTCGCGATTCCGCGTGGTTATTGGTCATGGCGTTGCGTCATCTGGGGTTGGCGGCGCGTTTTGTCTCTGGCTATCTGGTGCAGTTGACCGCCGATATAAAATCACTCGACGGCCCATCAGGACCTGAAAAGGATTTCACCGATTTACACGCATGGACAGAAGTCTATATTCCCGGTGCAGGCTGGATAGGACTGGATCCCACCTCAGGATTATTGGCAGGTGAAGGGCATATTCCACTGGCGTGTACGCCAGATCCCGCCAGTGCTGCACCTGTTACGGGCGGCACCGATAAATGCGAAGTGGAATTTGAATTCAGCAATACCGTGGATAGGCTGCACGAAGACCCGCGCGTCACCAAGCCGTACACCGATGAACAGTGGTATCACATTGATGCCTTGGGGCAGTTTGTCGATAAACGCCTACAGGAAGACGATGTGCGCTTGACTATGGGCGGTGAACCGACCTTTGTTTCCGTCGATGATATGGAAGGTGATGAATGGAATACGCACGCTGATGGTGCAAACAAGCGAGAACGCGCACAACAATTGACCATGCGCTTGCGTGATGTGTTCGCTAAAGGTGCAATGTTGCATTACGGGCAGGGCAAATGGTATCCGGGTGAACCGTTACCGCGTTGGCAATATGGCATTTTTTGGCGTAAAGATAACCAAGCGGTGTGGCGCAATCCTGCGTTGCTGGCTGATATAAATAAAGACTATGGTCACACGGTGACACAGGCGCAACAATTTATTTATCAGCTCAGTCAGCGGTTAGGTATCCATTCTCACTATGTTGTCACTGGGTTTGAAGACAGTTTTTATCACCTCTGGCAAGAAGGCAACCTGCCCGATAATATCGACCCGTTAAAAAGTAATTTAAAGGATACGATTGAACGTAAAACCCTGACCAAGTTATTGGACACAGGGTTGAATCAACCCGCAGGTTTTACCTTACCAATTAAATGGGACTGGGCTAAAAATGGCTGGAAAAGCGGGCCGTGGGATTTTCGCCGTGGTGTGATGTTTTTAATTCCGGGTAATTCACCGATGGGAATGCGCTTACCGTTAGCGGGTTTACCGTGGGTTGCACCTGATAAACGCGAGCTGCACGAAGACCAAAGTCTGTTTGAAGAGTTGCCTGCATTGGGTGATTATTATGGCGAAGTCACCCGTCGTTACAGTCACATTGAAGAAAGAATTAACGAGCATCCTGAAATTATTCAACAGGATGTCGGTGATGACATGATAGAAGTCGAAGTCCCGCATACCGCGTTGTGTGTGGAAGCGCGAGAAGGACGACTATACATTTTCATGCCGCCGCTAACTTCCTTGGAACATTATCTTGAATTGGTGGCGGCGATTGAAGCGACTGCCGATAATCTGGCATTGCCTATCGTGATGGAAGGTTATGAACCGCCGCGCGATTACCGTATCGAACGCTTGATGGTTACGCCTGACCCCGGGGTGATTGAAGTCAATATTCATCCGTCCAAAACGTGGTCGGAGTTGGTGGAAAAAACCACCATTTTGTATGAACAGGCGCACCAAACCCGCTTGGGTACAGAAAAATTTATGCAGGATGGTCGCCACACAGGCACAGGCGGTGGTAATCACATTACGATGGGCGCAGAAATGCCCACCGACAGCCCGTTATTACGTCGTCCCGATTTATTACGCAGCCTGATTACCTACTGGCAGCACCATCCGGGTTTATCGTATTTATTTTCAGGAATGTTTATCGGCCCTACCAGTCAAGCCCCGCGTGTCGATGAAGGGCGTGATGAAAAACTCTATGAGCTGGAAATCGCTTTTCAACAAATCCCCGAAGGTGAAGTGCCTGAACCGTGGCTGGTGGACAGATTACTGCGTCATTTAATGACGGATATTACAGGTAACACCCATCGGTCTGAGTTCTGTATTGATAAACTGTATTCGCCTGACAGTTCCACAGGACGCTTGGGTATTTTAGAACTGCGCTCGTTTGAAATGCCGCCTCATGCGCGGATGTCTTTGGTGCAAACCGTGTTACTGCGTTCATTGATCGCGTGGTTCTGGCGCGAACCCTATAAGCACGATTTAGTGCGCTGGGGTACGGAACTGCATGACCGTTTCATGTTGCCGCATTATGTCCGCGAAGACATGAAGCAGGTGACTAAAGACCTGCAACGTGCGGGCTTTGGCTTTGATTTGGAATGGCTGGATCCGTTTTTTGAATTCCGTTTTCCCCGTTATGGCAATACGCTGGTCGATGGCATTGATTTAGAACTACGCTTTGCCATTGAACCGTGGCACGTTCTCGGTGAAGAAATGAGCAGCACAGGCACAGCGCGGTATGTCGATTCCTCAGTGGAGCGCGTCCAAGTCATGGTGACTGGCTTTACTGAAGGGCGTTATGTCATTACCTGTAACGGCAGACGCTTACCGATGCGCAACACAGGACGCAAAGGGGAATTTGTCGCAGGTGTGCGTTATCGCGCATGGCAGCCGCCATCGGCATTACATCCCACGATTGCACCGCATACGCCGCTGGTATTTGATGTAATAGATACCTGGAACGGGCATTCAGTGGGCGGTTGTACTTACTATGTCGCCCATCCGGGTGGTCGTAGTTATGATGATTTTCCTGTTAATGATTACGCCGCAGAAACGCGCCGCATGACCCGTTTTTGGGATTATGGGCATACACCCGGTGTTATCATTCGCCCGCCGTTGGCAAGTTCGCCCGCCACCCCTTCTGATAAAATATTGCCAGCAACGTTTAGTGTCACGGGTGGCGCACCAAGAGCAATGGCTCCACCTATGGAAGAATTAAGTGCCGAATATCCGTTTACCTTGGATTTACGCCATCGTAATCGTTAATGATAAATGTGGATTTTTTGCAGGGCGAGCAAGGCTTTTTGCCCACCGAAATGATTAATAAAACTGGAGATTTATTTATATGAGCGATAAATTAAAACTGCTGACACCAGCCACCTTAACGCTGGAAGATAAAACTTACTCATTACCCACTTACATGGGCGTTGAGGGCGAAAAAGCCATTGATATTACCAAGTTGCGTAACGAAACCGGCTACATCACGCTGGATGATGGTTACGGCAATACAGGCGCGTGTGAAAGTGCGATTACCTATATTGATGGCGAACAGGGCATATTGCGCTATCGCGGCTATCCGATAGAAGAATTGGCAGAACACTCGCGCTTTACCGAAGTTGCGTATTTATTGCTCTATGGTGAATTACCCAGTAATGAACAATTACTGACTTTTTCCACCCGTCTTAATGAATCCTCCATTATTCATGAAGATGTGCATCATTTTTTTAACGGCTTTCCGCGTGGCTCTCATCCGATGGGTATTCTGGCGACGATGGTGGCTTCTTTATCGACTTTTTATCCTGTCCCCGATAGGCTAGATGAAGAGACGGAAATACAGATTGTCGCCAATTTAGTCTCACAAGTGCGTACCATTGCCGCGTTTTCCTATAAAAAATCCATCGGTGAACCGCTGGTGTATCCGTCTATTAAATACCGCTACACCGATAATTTTTTGAACATGATGTTTGCCTCGCCCGTGCGCGATTATCAGCTCGACCCTGATATTGTTGCCGCTATTGATATGCTGTTGATATTACACGCCGATCATGAACAGAATTGCAGCACCTCATCGGTGCGTACCGCAGGCTCTAGTATGGCGAATGTCTATGCGGTCATTACCGCAGGGATTGCCGCACTGTGGGGGCCGCGTCATGGTGGTGCAAATCAGGAAGTCATTAAAATGCTGGAACAAATCCACGCCGAAGGTGGTGACGGCACTGAATTTATCAATCAGGCGAAAGATAAAAATTCAGGTCGCAGGCTGATGGGTTTCGGACATCGGGTTTATAAAAACTTTGATCCGCGTGCAATGGTCTTGAAACAACATTGCGATAAACTACTGAACAAACCGGGGGTTAATGATCCATTGCTTGATATTGCCCGAAAACTGGAAGAAATTGCCCTGAAAGATGATTATTTTATCTCCAGAAAATTATACCCGAATGTGGATTTTTACTCGGGCTTGATACTGCGTGCGGCAGGTATTCCCACCAATATGTTCACCGTGTTATTTGCCATCGGGCGTATGCCCGGCTGGTTGGCGCACTGGCGTGAAATGATTCATGGTGAAACCGTCACTATTTACCGTCCTCGTCAGATATACACGGGTGAGCCGTTGCGTCACTATAAAGATATTAATCAACGATAAGGAATCATTCGTGCGTAACATCAACAGCCCAGCCAATGATATGGGTGCGCAATACTACGCAACGCAACTGGGCATTTATGATGAAATGTATGCCACAGAAAATAAAGCGTTGCCCTATTGGGAACGCTTTATGGACGCGCTTGATACGATGGGCAGCGAGCAACTCGAAGCGCGTCGTCGTGAAGCGCAACGTTTGTTGCGGGAAAATGGTGTTACTTACAATGTTTATGGTGATGCGCAAAATCTGACCCGACCGTGGAAGCTGGATCCTGTTCCGTTATTAATCAGCAGTGAAGAATGGGTAACGATTGAAGCGGGACTGAAACAGCGTGCCGAGTTGCTTGACCTGATACTGAAAGATATTTATGGCAAACAAACCCTGTTAAAAAAAGGCTTGTTACCCGCTGAACTGATTTTTGCGCATGAAGGTTTTTTGCGTCCTTGTGTCGATACCCTGCAAAAGCAACAGCGACATTTAACCATTTATTCAGCTAATCTGGCGCGTGGCCCGAACGGACGGATGTGGGTTCTGGATGACAGAACCCAAGCTCCCTCTGGTTCAGGCTATGCGTTGGAAAACCGCATGGTCATGATGCGGGTATTGCCTGATATTTTTCGCGAAACTCAAGTGCATCGTCTGGCAGGGTTTTTCAAGGCATTGCATAAGGGACTGGCGGATATTGCACCGCACAATAAAGAAGACCCGCGTATTGTTATTCTTACCCCCGGCCCTTTAAATGAAACCTATTTTGAACACGCCTATCTGGCGGCATATTTAGGGTTTACGCTGGTGCAGGGCGGTGATTTAACGGTGCGTGACGGACACGTCTGGCTGAAATCCTTGGCTGGTCTGCAACCCGTTGATGTCATTTTACGGCGTGTCGATGATTCGTTCTGTGATCCTTTAGAATTGCGCAGCGGCTCACAGTTGGGAATCGCGGGACTGCTGGAAGTGGTGCGGCGTGGTAATGTGGCGATTGCCAATCCATTAGGCAGCAGTATTCTGGAAAACCCCGCGTTACTGGCATTTTTGCCGCGCTTGTCACGCTATTTTTTAAGTGAAGAATTAAAATTATCCTCGGTCGCAACGTGGTGGTGCGGACAGACGCGGGAACGCGATTTTGTATTGCAAAATCTGGACAGGCTGGTGATTAAACCGATTAATCGCAGTCAGGATAATCACGCCGTGTTCGGCGGTTTGTTAAGCAGTCAGGAAAAAGACTTGCTGCGCAGTCAGATAAGAGCAAAACCGCACTTGTTTATCGGGCAGGAGCAGGTGAGTTTTTCCACACTCCCCGCGTTTGTTGACCATCATATCGAACCGCGTAACGCGGTATTACGCACGTTTGCCGTTGCCAGTGGTGATGATTATGCGGTGATGTCGGGCGGATTGACCCGTGTGGCACGGCAAAAAGATAATTTTATCGTGTCCAATCAGGCAGGCGGGGTCAGTAAAGACACTTGGGTATTGGCAACTGAACCTGAAAAACCCATCAGTATCTGGACGCAACCGCGCCGTAACCAACAGATTGAAGCGGTTACTGAACCTTTAACCAGTCGTGCCGCTGATAATCTGTTTTGGGTCGGTCGGCATCTGGAGCGGGTGAAAGCGATTTCCCTGCTGTTGCGCACGGTGTTACGCAACACCGAGAAAGCCGTTAAATTTGACGATTCGGTTGATAATGAGTGTCTGTACATTTTATTACGCGCTCTGACGCAAGTGACGGGAACTTATCCAGGGTTTGTAAAATGTGATGCTCAACTACTGAAAGCACCGCACGCTGAACTGTTATCGCTGGCTAAAGATGCCCCGCGCAAAGGCTCACTGACTGCTAATATCCATGCTTTTGTGCAGGCGGCATTCAGTATTCGTGACTTTTGGTCGAATGATACATGGCGCAGTGTCGATAATATTCAACGCCGCTGGCAACAGCGTGTGCTGAATACTGATGTCACTATCGGACAGTTACCCTCGCATCTCGATGAGTTGATTACGGGGATGGTTGCCTTTATCGGTTTGACGGGTGAAAGTATGACGCGCGAAGCCGCGTGGTTGATGCTGGACAGCGGACGCAGATTAGAGCGGGCATTAACATTGATTGCCTTACTGCGCCCGACTTTGACATTGCGGCATGAAGATAATTTACAAAGTCAGGTGCTGGAAGCGGTGCTGGTATCGACGGACAGTTTAACGATTTATCAACGCCGCTACCGTTCGTATATTCAGCTACCGTTGGTGCTGGAATTATTGCTGTTGGACGAATCCCATCCGCGCTCACTGGCGTATCAATTGGGACAATTATCCATTCATATCAGCGCGTTGCCGCGTACCAAAGGCAAACGCCAGTTGAGTGAAGAAGAGCGGTTGATTTTAAAAGCCTACACCGATGTGCGGCTGTGCAATGTGCTGGAATTAACACAAGCCAAGGAAAATGAAGTCATTTATAGCCATCTTGAACAATTGCTATCCAATACCACCAATGTGTTATGGCGGCTTGCCGAAGTGATTGCGGAGGCGTATTTCAGCCACTCGCAGACTTCACAACTGATTGTACTCAACAAGCCTGAGGACGAACTGTGAAATATCGCATCACGCACACGACTTACTATCGTTACAGTCAGCCAGTCGGGCTGTGTCAGAATGAAGCCCGACTCCAGCCGCGCAATTTCTGGCGGCAACAGTGCCATAACAGTCGCTTTGATATTCAACCAACACCGACTGATTTTCGTGAATGGCTAGATTTTTTCGGCAATCATGTTACCTATTTTGCCATTCAGCAGCCGCATACCCAGTTGACAGTGACGGCTGTTAATGAAGTAACCATATTTCCCAGACAAAATAATTCAGATTTAACTAATCGGATAACATGGGAACAGGCGCGTAACGTATTACAGGAAATGCCGTTGCAAGGACAAACACAAAGTCAGCAGGGGCAAAGCCAAACTCAGTTATCCAATCAGGAACAGATACTGGAATTACTCGATGCCAAGCAATATGTGCTGGATTCTCCGATGATTACCGTTATGCCTGAGCTTGCCGATTACGCACAATCGTCATTTCAAGCCAATCGCCCGCTGGTCGATGTGGTACACGATTTAATGCAGCGTATTTATCGGGAGTTTACCTACGATCCCAGTTTTACCACCATTGCGACACCGTTATCGGATGTACTGCGTCATCGGCGCGGGGTGTGTCAGGATTTTGCTCATTTGGCGATTGGTTGCTTGCGTGCTTATAACATCGCCGCCCGTTATATCAGCGGCTATGTGGAAACCGTACCCGAAGCGGGTAAACAGCGGCTGGTCGGTGCGGATGCGTCTCATGCGTGGTTTTCCGTGTACATTCCCAATACGGGCTGGCTGGATTTTGATCCCACTAATAATACCGTGCCATTAGACCAGCATATCACGCTGGCATGGGGGCGTGATTATGCCGATGTGACCCCGTTAAAAGGTATCGCGTTCGGTGGCGGACAACATACGCTGTCGGTGTCGGTGGATGTGTTGCGCTTGGAATAGGTTAAAGGTCAAAGGTCAAAGGTCAAAGATCAAAGATCAAAGATCAAAGATCAAAGATCAAAGATCAAAGATCAAAGATCAAAGATCAAAGATCAAAGATCAAAGATCA
>JAURYI010000014.1 GCA_030654015.1 Methylococcales bacterium
ATCCCGCATTGCTGGCAGGTTTGTGGGCATTTCTTTCCATGATGGAGGTGATGGAAAGTTATTCTCCGGAAGAACTGGTCATTTTAAGAAAAACGGCCAGTTCTTTTTTCGGTTAACTTGTGTAGATACCTATGCCTTCAAGGACTCGCAGTCATATTCCTGATTATTAATACCCGTTATTCAGCTAACAAGGTAGCAATCGCCGACTTCGCATTACACTGTGCGATGACATTGGCTAACTGCGATTCATCCAGCTTATGTTTGATGGCTTCCGCGCCATTAAACGCAAACACCTGATAATCCTTTTTGGCAAACGTCACGATTTGGCACTTTTTAAAGGGCTGATTTTCAAACGGCATGATAGGCGCATTCAGACTTAAGGGCGCAGTGCCTTCCAGACTGGGCGCGTAAATCATAAAGTCACCGTGCATCGCCAGCACCGCCCGATATTGCTTGGCACTGGTTAAATACAAATAGCCGACTTCAACGTCTTTTTCTTTTAATCTCATGGTCATTAAATCCTTGATTGTGTCATTCCACACTGCTCCCAACGCCCGTTTTTTGGCTGGAGTCAGTTGTTTAATCTGGTATTCGAGTTTACTTGCTGCGGATCGATTTTCACAGGGTTTACTGGCGATTAGATGAGCAGGCGGATTCATCTTGGTAAATTTTGCCCCTTTACCCGCACGATGCGCATTAAAGCGTGCGTCAACATCGGTGCTAATGCCCGTGTAAATTTTACCATTCACACATTCCAGCAAATAAACACACCACACGCTTGTTGTCTTGGCAGTCATTATCACATCGCTATCTGGTTATCAGTGCTTACTGCACATTCGGGAATCGGCAAACAGTCTACTTTTTTTCACTAATTCTGACAAACCAGCCGTAGTAGACCTGACTGCCTTCGTTCTTTTCTATGTGCATTAACGCACCGACTGCGATTGTTTTTTTGATTATGGTGTCTGTAAGGTTTTGACGTAATCCCATCATTCGTTGAGTTGTGAATTTGTCGAATGGTCGGTTTGGCTTTGGAGCAAACGGAAAAATCCTTAACTGAATGGCAATACCAGTCTCGTCTCGAAGTTGGTTTAGATAACTAGCCATCCTTGTTTTTTTATTAGGAGAATACGATGAATCACAATAAACATACTATGCAAGATTGTATAGAAGCTTGTAACCATTGCTATCAAGTTTGCCTGCAAACTGCTATGAATCACTGCCTTGAATCAGGTGGGAAACACGTTGAAGCCGCACATTTTCGCCTCATGATGAATTGTGCCGAAATCTGTCAAACCTCTGTCAACTTTCAACTCAGCAACTCTGTCTTTCAACATCGTCTTTGCGAAATCTGCGCAGAAGTCTGCGAGGCGTGTGCTGATGATTGCGAAAAAATTGGTGATATGGACGAATGCGTTAAGGCGTGTCGCGCCTGTGCCGAGAGTTGTCGGCACATGGCGAGTAAAGGCACTGCACAGGAAGCCTGTTGCAAGAACAACAACTAATCACCCGTTATCCCAAAACACATTGATATTAACTACTTTTAGGAACTAACCATGAAAAATTTCGCTATCGCATCCGTCATCGTACCCCTGTTACTCATTGCCCTGCGCGTCTCCGCAGAAACGCCTGAGACAGATCAAGCCAAAACTCATGTCGCAGGAACACCTATTGACCAATCGCATCCAGGCTCGACGATGTCTACCGACGAACAGGCTACCGCCAAACATTTGGCAACCTCGGTAGCGTATGAGCAAGCTGCGATACATCATAAAGCTGCTGCTAACGCTAAGACAGCAGAAGAACGAGCAGAACATGCAAAAGCCGCTGACAAAGCCTCTTTAGCGGCGTGCGAAAAGAGCAAAGATGCGCCTGAGACTAGCAAATAACATCACGTTGAAGGCGGTCGATAACGCTTGAGCAATGGTAAGTATCCTTAACTCAAGCTGTATTACAGACACCAGATAGTACTGGAGTCTGAACGAGGTCTTTAACATTTAAAGACCTCATTTTAAATGCAATACGTTAGCAAAGGAGACCACCATGCAAATCATAAACAAAGCCATTGCAGCAGTTGCACAACCATATTTCAAAAAAATTAATCCTAAGGAGTTCAAAATGCTAAAACAATTTTCATTGCTTACCGTTATGTTAACGGGGCTAATGCTGACTAACTTCAGCGTCCAAGCTGAATCCACCCCACCCGCGCCTGTTAATGCGGAACTTGAAAACACTGAGCGCAATGTTCGTGATAGTAATAACACTACGCTCACGCCAGAAGATCAAAAAGAAAATGAGGCTGATCGCCCAATCACGGCTGCCATTCGCCGCGAGATCGTTGAAAACAATTCGCTGTCAAGCAATGCACACAATATCAAAATTATCACCCGTGATGGTCTGGTAACGCTGCGTGGTCCTGTTGAAAATGCGGGCGAAAAAATCAAACTGCAAGCCATCGCCGAAAAAGTAAAGGGCGTGAAGCAAGTAGATAATCAACTAGAAAGCAAAACGCCTTAATCGGCACAGGAGATAGGTCATGAAAAAAGCAGTTTTTTGTATCGCCCAAAACGTCGATCAAGCCACACTTATTGTAGACCAGTTAAAAACGGCTGGTTTCTCAAATAATGATATTTCCGTATTGTTACCCGACAAATCAGGTACTAAGGATTTTGCATACGAAATGCACACCAAACTGCCTGAAGGCGCAGCTATCGGTGGCACAGCAGGCATCGGCGTTGGTGCGGTATTGGGCTGGCTGGCGGGCATCGGTAGTTTAGCCATTCCAGGTGTGGGTCCATTCATTGCCGCCGGGCCCATTATGGGTGCTTTAAGCGGGGCGGCGGTGGGTGCTGCTACGGGTAGCATGGTTGGTGCGCTCGTTGGTCTGGGTATTCCAGAGTATGAAGCAAAACGTTATGAAGGCAAGATCATCGGCGGCAACGCGTTGATTTCCGTGCATACCGAAAGTGCTGAATCACTTTCGCAAGCAAAGAAAATCTTCGAGCAGGCGGGCGCAGAAGATATTTCATCAACCGGTGAAGCCAGTGTAAGTCATGAAACCCGTGCAAGTCATGAAACCAATGCAATGTAAGTCATTAGAAATACTGACAAGTTTTGTTGAGCGATGCGTTGGGGTAATCCACGCTCATCGCCCAGCCAGCGAAGCGGGTCGGGTTAGGCGATAGCCGTAACCCGACCCACATACTATGATGCCAACTACTTCTTATTAGTCAGTTTTCGGCAACAATCCCGCAACCCATTAGGAGAAAAAAATGTCCAGTGAGAAACCTATAGAGAAACTATCCAATCAAACACACGATATGCACCGAGCAATCGTGTCTTTGATGGAGGAACTAGAAGCGATTGATTTGTACAACCAACGTGCTGATGTCTGTATGGATGCAGAACTTAAGACCATCATTGAACACAATCGAGATGAGGAAAAAGAACATGCTGCCATGATACTGGAGTGGATTCAACGCAACGACCCCAAGTTCTCCGAAAAACTTAAAAACTACTTATTCACTGAACAAGCTATCGCACATTAGTAAATAAGTAGACAACCTAACGCAAAAAATTTAAGGAAAAGCAGCTATGAGTACCATCACTACTAAAGACGGCACAATAATCTACTATAAAGACTGGGGTTCAGGACACCCCGTTGTTTTCAGTCACGGCTGGCCACTGACTGCCGATGCGTGGGAAAACCAGATGCTCTATTTGGCTGCCAACGGCTATCGTTGCATTGCCCATGATCGCCGTGGTCACGGACGTTCAAGTCAACCCTATAAAGGTAATAATATGAACACTTACGCGGATGATTTATCGGAGCTTATCCAAACCTTGGATTTGAAAAAAATGACGCTGATTGGTCACTCGACTGGCGGCGGTGAAGTAACCCGCTATATCGGTCGTCATGGTAACAAACACGTTGAAAAAATTGTGCTAATGGGATCGGTTACGCCATTAATGCTCAAAACTAATGTTAATTTCATTGGTCTGCCGATGGAGAAGTTCGATGAGATTCGCGCAAATGTCCTCGCCGACCGATCACAGTTTTTCAAAGACCTCACCACGCCGTTTTATGGAACTAACAGAAAAGGTGTGACGATTAGCCAAGGTATTCGTGATGCGTTCTGGTTGCAGGGTATGCAGGGCGGTTTAAAGAACCAGTTTGATTGTATCGAAGCCTTTTCTGAGACTGATTTCACCGAAGACCTGCAAAAATTCGACGTACCCACGTTAATTATTCATGGTGACGACGATCAGATTGTACCTGTTGATGCCTCAGCTCATGCGTCCGCGAAATACATTAAGAATGCGACACTGAAAATTTATTCAGGTGGCTCGCATGGTCTCGCCGACACCCACAAAGACCAGCTCAACGCCGATTTGCTTGCTTTTCTCAATACCTAATGTCCATCTGTATTTATAACGGAAAAGGAATATACCCCATGTCTGACGAAAAAAACTTAACTACTAATGCAGGCTGCCCCGTCGCTGATAATCAAAACGTATTGACTGCTGGCGCACGCGGCCCGCAACTGCTACAAGATGTCTGGTATGTAGAGAAAATGGCTCACTTTGACCGTGAAGTTATTCCTGAGCGGCGTATGCACGCCAAAGGTTCGGGAGCTTATGGTACATTCACCGTGACCCATGATATTACTCAATATACTCGTGCCAAGCTGTTTTCTGACATCGGCAAAAAAACCGAACTGTTTGCCCGCTTCTCTACTGTGGCAGGTGAGCGCGGTGCAGCGGATGCTGAACGTGATATTCGCGGTTTCGCACTGAAATTTTACACCGAAGAAGGCAACTGGGATTTAGTCGGTATCAATACCCCCGTATTTTTTCTGCGTGATCCGCTGAAATTTCCCGATTTAAATCATGTCTTGAAACGCGACCCGCGTACCAATCTACACAACGCGAAAAGCAACTGGGATTTGTGGACATTACTGCCCGAAGCCTTGCATCACATCACCATGTTTATGAGTGATCGCGGCATTCCTGCCACTTACCGCAATATGCACGGTTTTGGTAGCCATACCTTTAGTTTTATCAATGCCAACAATGAACGCCATTGGGTTAAGTTTCACTTTGAAACGCAACAGGGCATTAAAAACCTGACTGATGCTGAAGCGGCAGCAATTATGGGTAAGGATAGAGAAAGTCACCAGCGTGATTTATACGACAGTATCGAACAGGGTAATTTTCCGAAATGGATACTTAAAGTACAAGTTATGTCTGAAGCCGATGCAGAAAAACTATCTTACAATCCGTTTGATTTGACCAAAGTATGGACGCACAAGGATTTTCCGTTAATTGAAGTCGGCGTGCTGGAATTAAACCGCAATCCTGAAAATTATTTTGCAGAAGTAGAACAATCCGCCTTTAACCCTGCCAGCATTGTGCCGGGTATCGGTTTTTCTCCCGATAAAATGCTACAGGGGCGATTGTTTTCTTATGGCGATGCCCAGCGTTACCGTTTGGGGGTAAATCATCAACAAATCCCCGTCAATGCCCCGCGTTGCCCTGTGCATAATTACCATCGAGATGGTGCAATGCGAGTGGATGGTAACTTTGGTAGCACCATAGGCTATGAACCGAACAGCGCAGGTGAATGGCAACAACAACCCGATTTTTCTGAACCACCACTGCCTTTAGACGGCGCAGCTGACCGCTGGGATTACGAAGATACAGATTACTATTCGCAACCCGCCGCATTGTTTCGCTTGATGACTCCCCCACAACAACAGGCGTTATTTGATAATACCGCGCGTTCTATTATGGATGTGCCGCGTGAAATTCAACTGCGTCATATCGACCACTGCCTGAAAGCTGATCCAGCGTATGGCAAGGGTATCGCCGACGCGTTGGGTATCGACTTGAGTGCTGTAAATCATAAATGAAACCGCCCAAAAGCAGCGTGGATTTTGGAAACTTCAACAAGACGCGCTGCTTTCAGATAGCTCTACTCGTAATCTTCATCATTGATTTACGGACAATCAATGGAATCACATACCCACGAGATATTAACTATCTCGCAGGTTTATGTACACACTCCAACTTATTAACAATATTGGGCTAAGGATTAAGCGGGGGGTATCTAGTGCGAAAATAACAAAGACTGATTAACTTTTTCCCGGGAGCATACCGACAGATCCGGGTTTGATGCGTTTGCAGGTCACAACCACGTCTTCCAGATGACATTGTTTGCCGCTTTTATCGCCTGTGCAATCCACACAAACCGCTTTACCGTTATCTTTTATTTTTTCAACGTGCCACCCGTAGCCCTGTGACTGACAAAAACGTTTGCTGTATTTACTCAAGTTAAACGGCTTGGAGGCTTCGGTAATGGCTTGCGGTTCTGCGGCGCAAGTAGGGGATGTCAGGGTATTTGCCATTAAATCGCGGTAAATATATTCAGTTGCCCATGTGCTGCCCGAAAAAAAACTCAATACGGCTAACAGGATTAGGGGTTTTAGTTTCATGATTCTCTCCTCAATTATTTATTATTATTTTTCTGTGCTGTCGCTCAAAACCCGAATATTCATCTGGGCATTTTCCTGTTCTACCTGTTGCTTGATAGGTGCGAATTTTTCATTTTCACTTTGTTTAATCAATAAGATAACTGCTACGATAGCAAATACAGTGCCGCCTACAATCAGCCAGAATTTGTCTTTGGTTTGTTCTTCTTCGCTCATTTTTTCCACCTTTATTATGGGTCATTAATCAGTTCTATCACTGCTATGGTTATTGCTTAGTAGTGAATCGACACTATACGAGTGACTGAATAGGTCTGTCAATAAGATTTCGATTCGATATTATATAAGCCGCGTATTCTGTGGGGTTGCGGCAGTGCAATCAGTCCAGCATCCTCAAACAAATTCTGAGATAATAAGTTCTGAGTCATAAAACTGTATTTTATCCCGCCCCGTATTTTTAGCTGACACAGACAATGAAAGACAAAAAAACATTTAAACCCTGCGATTTGATTATCTTTGGTGCGCTGGGCGATTTATCTCGCCGCAAGTTGCTTATTTCCCTGTATCGGCTGGAAAATGCTAATCTGATTGAACCTGATACCCGCATTATCGGTGTTGATAGACATACTCATGCCAGTGCTGAGTTTGTTGAGATTGCCCACAAAAGTTTGCAGGAATTTTTAAACGACAAGCTGGACGATAAAATATGGAAGCGGTTTTCTGCGCGTTTGTCGTACCTGAAAATCGACTTGACGCAAATGGCAGAATATCAGCAACTGCATACCGTTTTGGATACCGAAAACCGCGTAACGGTTAATTATTTTGCCGTCGCCCCGTTTTTATTCAGCAATATCTGCCAAGGCTTGGCTCAGTCAGGTGTATTAACCGAAGAATCACGCATGGTAATGGAAAAACCCATCGGGCATGATTTGAAATCGTCTCAAGTCATCAACGACGAAGTAGCGAAAGTATTCAACGAAACACAAGTCTTTCGTATCGACCATTATTTAGGTAAAGAAACCGTTTTAAATCTGCTGGCGTTACGCTTTGCCAATTCTATTTTTACCACCAACTGGAATCACAATACCATCGACCATATTCAAGTGACGGTCGCGGAAGAAGTCGGTATTGAAGGACGGTGGGAATATTTCGATAAAACAGGGCAGTTGCGTGATATGTTGCAGAATCATTTATTACAGATTCTGACCTTTATCGCGATGGAACCGCCTGTGAATCTGGAAGCGAAAAGCATCCACCGTGAAAAAATCAAAGTGCTGGAAGCCTTGCGCCCCATTACCCGTGCCAATGTCGATGAAAAAACCGTGCGCGGTCAATACACCGCAGGTTATATGAAAGGCAAAGCGGTTCCAGGTTATTTGGAAGAAGACGGCGCGAATACAGAAAGCACCACCGAAAGTTTTGTTGCCTTGCGCGTTGATATTGATAACTGGCGTTGGGCGGGTGTGCCGTTTTATCTGCGTACCGGTAAACGCATGACCAACAAACGCACCGAGATTGTGATTTATTTTAAACAGTTACCACATAACATTTTTGCCGATAGTTTCCGTGAATTACCCCCCAATAAATTGATTATTCACTTGCAACCCAATGAAGGCGTGGAAGTGGAAATTCTCAATAAAATTCCGGGGATTGACGAACACATCAAAATCCAGAAAACCAAGCTGGATTTGAGTTTTTCTGAAACCTTTAAGAAAAGCAGTATTTTCGGTGGTTATGAAAAATTGGTACTGGAAGCCATGCGCGGCAACCCTACCCTGTTTTTAAGCCGTGAAGAAATTGAACAAGCGTGGACGTGGGTCGATTCCATTCAGGATGCGTGGCGGCATTCAGGTGACAGCCCTAAAAATTATCCCGCTGGCACTTGGGGGCCTGTCGCCTCCATTGCTTTGATTGCGCGTGATGGTAGGGCTTGGGAAGAGTAAACATGATAGAACTGCATCCAAATTTCATTATTGATGAAAAGGCACATAAAAAGTCTGTTGTTTTGCCGTACACTGAATGGCAAAACATTTTAGCCATATTGGAAGAGTTCGATGATATTCGCGCCTATGACAATGCTAAAGCCCAAGATGGTGAGTTTTTACCTTTTGCACAGGCAGTAAAAGAATTACAAATCGCTGGAAAATAGCATGACTTTTGCTCTCAGCATAAAGCGCAGTGCGCAAAAAATGTTAGCGAAAATTCCTGCCAATAAACAACAAAAAATTATTGCAGCTATCTATGAATTGGCAGATATTCCTTTTCCTAGCGACTGTAAAAAATTAACAGGGCGGGAAGCTTGGCGGATTAGAGTTGGCGATTATCGCGTGATTTACGAAGTTGAAAATGAGCAGTTGACTATTTTCGTTATTGAGATAGGACATCGTAGAGAAATTTACCGCAAAATATAAAGTTTGAACTGATAGGTAAAACCCACTGTTAAATAATTTCAACAATTAGGATTATAAAATGCACCCAACTATAGAAAAAGTAACCAACGACATTATCGAACGCAGTCACCCGACACGCTCGGCTTATTTAAAATACATTGATGCTATTGCCAAAAAAGGCCCGATTCGTTCAGGCATGGGCTGTGGTAATTTAGCCCATGGTTTTGCGGCGTGCAGCGCGGCGGAAAAAGCCGATTTAACAGGCGATCAAAAAGCCAATATCGCCATTATCACCGCTTACAACGATATGCTGTCGGCGCACCAACCCTATAAAGACGCGCCTGACTTAATCAAAGCGGCGATTCGTGAAGCGGGCGGTGTCGCGCAAGTGGCAGGTGGCGTACCTGCCATGTGTGACGGTATTACCCAAGGTCAGGCAGGCATGGAATTATCGCTGTTCAGTCGTGATTTGATTGCAATGGCAACTGCTGTCGGCATGAGTCACAATATGTTTGATGGCGCGTTATATCTGGGCGTGTGCGACAAAATTGTTCCTGGTTTATTAATCGGCGCGTTGAGTTTCGGGCATTTACCCGCCGTATTTGTTCCCGCAGGCCCTATGCCCAGCGGCTTGACAAACAAAGAAAAAGCCCGCGCCCGTCAGGATTATGCAATCGGCAAAATCGGACGCAAAGAATTATTAGCCGCTGAATCCGCGTCCTACCACAGTGCTGGAACGTGTACCTTCTACGGCACGGCAAACAGCAACCAGATGATGATGGAAATCATGGGCTTGCATCTTCCCGGCAGTTCTTTCGTCAATCCATACACCCCGTTGCGTGATGAACTCACCAAAGCGGCGGCTCGCCAAGTATTGAAATTTACCGCACTCGGTGATGATTATCGCCCTATCGCGCATATGGTGTCTGAAAAAGCCATTGTCAATGCCGTCATCGGTTTATTAACCACAGGTGGTTCAACCAACCACACCATGCACCTCATCGCTATCGCCAGAGCGTCAGGCATCGTATTAAATTGGGATGATTTTGATAATTTATCCAAAGCCGTACCGCAACTGGCAAAAATTTATCCTAACGGCCCTGCGGACGTAAATCACTTCCACGCCGCTGGTGGCATGGGCGTATTAATCGCTGAACTGTTAAAACACGGTTTATTACACGCCGACATTATCGGTGTGGCTGATGAACGCGGCATGGCAAGCTATACCCAAGAACCTAAAATTATTGAAAATCAGCTTATCTGGGAATCTGTCCCTTCGGCTTCTTTAGACGTTGAAGTGTTGAGCAGCGTCGAAAAACCCTTTGCCGCAGGTGGCGGTTTACACGTTATGCACGGCAATCTAGGACGCGGCGTATCTAAACTATCCGCTGTTTCAGAAGATCATCAAATTGTGCAAGCTCCTGCAATTGTTTTTGATGACCAAGAAGATATGCTTGCCGCTTTTAAACGCGGCGAACTGGAAAAAGATTTTGTTGCCGTCATCCGCTTCCAAGGCCCACGCGCCAATGGAATGCCTGAACTGCACAAACTCACGCCACCATTAGGCGTGTTACAAGATAAAGGTTTTAAAGTGGCGTTAGTCACCGACGGTCGTATGTCAGGTGCGTCTGGTAAAGTGCCTTCGGTGATTCATTTATGCCCCGAATGTGAAATGGGCGGCCCGTTAGCGAAAGTCTTGAACGGCGACATTATTTCGCTGAATTTACAAACAGGCGACATTAACGTACTGATTGATGATGCTGAATTTAATGCCCGCGTACCACAACCCAATTCTGCTAAAAATCACCATTACGGCATGGGTAGAGAAATGTTCGGCGGCTTCCGTTTAGGTGCATCTTCGGCTGAGACTGGAGCTAGTAATTTGTTTATGGTGGATTAACAGGCGTAGGTTGGATTGCCCAAAAGCCGCAATTCAACCTACAAAACTGGCACGATAGTTCTGTCGGTCAAGATATTAAATGATGAGATCTTGTTATGATTAGTATCGAAGTATTAGAAAAACAAATTACCGAATTAGATAACGAGTCGTTTTCAAAGCTGCGCGATTGGTTTATCGAATTTGAACAATCACGTTGGGAAAAGCAAATTGAAGCTGATTCAAATGCGGACGCTGTATTTCCTGATTGATGCTGCACTGGTCGAATATCAAAAATGAAATTTGAATGGGATGCAGAAAAAGCTATCAAAAATCGAAAAAAACATAATGTGACTTTTGATGAAGCACAAACGGTGTTTAATGATTCACTAGCCGCTATTTTTGATGATGAATGGCATTCGTTGGGAGAGTGCCGAGAATTGATTATTGGTCATTCTAATAAAAGACAACTTTTAATCGTATCTTTTACAGAACGAGACGGTGTTATTCGTATCATCAGTTCTCGATTGGCTACCACTCAGGAGCGACAAAATTATGAACAATACAGATAACGCTAATGAAGACTTATTGCCTGAATATGACTTTGATTACGCAAAGGCAAAGCCTAACCGATTTACCGTTAAATCAACACCTATTACAGTGACTTTGGATGCGGATATAGCGGAAATTTTTAAAGATTCCATCGCAGTAAATAACGCCTTAAGAGCTATTTTATTAGCGATACCCCATTCGCAACATCGTTAAACATAAATTCAAAATACAACCTTTAAACTAAAACTATGAATACAAACCACTGGAAAATCCAACCTAAAGACGTTTTAACTGCCAGTCCTGTTATGCCTGTGATGGTGATTCAGAACTTGGATGATGCTGTGCCATTGGCTAAAGCCTTGGTCGCGGGCGGTATCAGAGTGTTAGAAATTACATTGCGCACCGCAGTCGCGATGGAAGCGATTAAGCTGATTAGCCAAGAAGTACCTGATGCGATTGTCGGTGCGGGAACAATTTTGACTCCTGAACAATTGCAAGCCGCTGAAGACGCGGGTGCGGTGTTTGCGATTAGTCCCGGTTTAACACCTACCTTGTTAGCCGCCGCTGTAAAAGGCAATATTGCGTTAATTCCGGGTATTGCTACGCTGTCAGAATTGATGCAGGGTATGGAATACGGTTTGGATCATTTCAAATTCTTCCCTGCGGAAGCGGCGGGCGGTATTCCGATGTTAAAAGCTATTGCAGGCCCGATTCCTCAAGTGACTTTCTGCCCGACGGGCGGCATTTCACCTGATAATTATCAGGCTTATTTACAGTTAAGTAACGTAGCCTGTGTGGGCGGCTCATGGTTAGCCCCTCTGGATGCGGTTAAAGCCAAAAACTGGGCTAAAGTCACCGAGTTGGCAAAACTGGCTGTCGATAACGCCAAATGCTAATCCGTTTTTAAAACCTTAAGAGAAAAGTCATGACCAATCTACGCAATCTTAATTTAAATGAGAACGCACAGTCTTTGTGTGAGTTACCTGTGTTATCTGGCACGATAGGCCCTGATGTATTGGATGTGCAGACACTGTATAAACAAACAGGGATGTTTACTTATGATCCTGGTTTTACGTCAACAGCCAGTTGCAGTTCAACGATTACCTACATAGACGGTGAAGAAGGCGTATTACTGTACCGTGGTTATCCTATTGAGCAGCTTGCGGAAAAATGTACCTTTTTAGAAGTCTGTTTTTTACTGCTGAATGGTGAATTGCCTGACAAAGAAGAAATGGACAAATTTGCAGGGACTATCACTATGCACACGATGGTGCATGATCAGTTGACTAATTTTTTCAAAGGTTTTCGTCGTGATGCGCATCCGATGGCGATTATGGTGGCGGTGGTTGGTGCGTTGTCGGCGTTTTATCATGATGCACTGGACATTAAATCGAAAGCAGACCGTGATTTAAGTGCGATTCGCTTGCTGGCTAAAGTTCCGACGATTGTGGCGATGTGTCATAAATACAGTACGGGTATGCCGTTCATGTACCCCAACAATAAGCTGGGCTATGTGGAAAATTTTATGCGCATGATGCTGGCGACTCCGTGTGATGATTTTGTTGCTAATCCTGTGCTGGTGCGTGCGTTAGAACGTATTCTGATTCTTCATGCTGACCATGAACAAAATGCGTCCACGTCCACCGTGCGTTTGGCAGGTTCAAGCGGCGCGAATCCTTACGCCTGTATCACGGCGGGCATTGCCTGTTTATGGGGTGCGGCGCATGGCGGCGCGAATGAAGCGGTGCTGCATATGCTGGAAAAAATCGGTGATGTGTCGCGTATTCCTGAATTTATTGCTAAAGCCAAAGATAAAAATGATTCATTCAGATTGATGGGCTTTGGACATCGGGTGTATAAAAACCATGATCCACGCGCGAAATTAATGCGGGCAACCTGTCATGAAGTATTGTCTGAACTGGGTTTGCATGATGACAGGCTCTTTAAATTGGCGTTGGAACTGGAGCGTATCGCGCTGGAAGATGATTATTTCATCAGTAAAAAACTCTATCCGAATGTCGATTTTTATTCAGGTATCGTATTACACGCGCTAGGTATTCCCACCAATATGTTCACGGCGATGTTTGCGATGGGCAGAACCGTCGGTTGGATTGCGCATTGGGATGAGATGATTGGTGATCCCGAACAAAAAATCGGTCGTCCAAGACAGCTTTATACAGGTGCGACACGACGTGATGTCCCTGCACAACACGGCAATACACTGTAAAAACGTCTTATGACTGCCAGTCCTTTAAGGCATAGCTATCTACACAAATTAACAATGAAAAATAGTATCATAATAGAATGACTAAAAAACACTCACAAACATTGATGCACGCTTGTCCAAACGCTATCAGCAGCTGATTGAAGAATCCTTGA
>JAURYI010000015.1 GCA_030654015.1 Methylococcales bacterium
ATCCCGCATTGCTGGCAGGTTTGTGGGCATTTCTTTCCATGATAGAGGTGATGGAAAGTTATTCTCCGGAAGAACTGGTCATTTTAAGAAAAACGGCCAGTTCTTTTTTCGGTTAACTTGTGTAGATACCTATGCCTTTAAGGACTGGCAGTCGTAGTGTGGAAGATATTTATTTAGATAGACCTTTCAGGTTTTAGAAACCTGAAAGGTCTTGATGAGAGCGTGTGCTTTACGCCCCTAACTTTTCTTCTACCCACGCTTTAACACCAGCCAACGCACCCGCTAATGCCGCAGGATTCGTCCCGCCTGCTTGCGCTAAATCAGGTTTTCCGCCGCCTTTGCCGCCGACTTGGGTGGCGACAAAATTAACTAATTCACCTGCTTTGACTTTGCCCATAGTGTCTTTAGACACACCTGCGACCAAACTCACTTTATCACCATCGACAACTGCCAATACGATAGCGCAAGTGCCGAGTTTGTTTTTCAACTGGTCTGCCATATCGCGTAATGAGGATGCGGCGACATCGTTGAGTTTGACGGCTAACACTTTAACGCCATTAATTTCAACGGCTTGTGAAATCAGTTCATTACCTGCCGCGCTGGCGAGTTTGGCGGTTAAGCGTTCCAGTTGTTTTTCCAGACTACGGTTTTTTTCCAGCAGTTGCTCCACTTTTTCAGCGGTTTTGTCTGCGGGGCTTTTGAGTAAACTGGCGATGCTGGTTAATGCCTTATCACGCTCGGCTAACCAGTCGATACAGCCTTGACCTGTCACTGCTTCAATACGCCGTACACCTGCGGCAACGCCTGTTTCGCTGATGATTTTAAAACAACCAATGTCCCCTGCTCTATCAACGTGCGTACCGCCGCACAGTTCGGTAGAAAATTCGCCGATTTTTAATACTCGCACTTCCGCACCGTATTTTTCACCGAATAACGCCATTGCACCCGCTTTAACTGCGTCATCTTTTGCCATGACTTGTGCAGATACGGGATTGTTTAAGCGGATTTGTTCATTCACTAACCGTTCAAGAACGGCGATTTGTTCATCGGTGACAGGTTCAAAATGTGAAAAGTCAAAACGTAAGCGTTCTGGATTCACTAATGAACCTTTTTGGGTAACATGATCGCCCAATGTTTGCCGTAATGCAGCATGAAGGATATGTGTGGCGGAATGATTCAGCTCCGTAGCTTTACGCGCGGTGGCGTTGACCGTGGTAAGCGCGGTTTGCCCTGTACTTAATGCACCTGAAACCAGCTTGCCTTTGTGCAGAAATAACGTGCCGCCTTGTTTTTGCGTGTCACTGACTTCAAACACCGCACCCGCGACGACAATTTGTCCGCTATCGCCGACTTGTCCACCTGATTCGGCATAAAATGGCGTTTTATCCAACACGACTAAACCTTCTTCGCCAGCGTTCAAATGGTCAACCGCTTGTCCTTGTTGATACAGTGCGACAATGTGCGCGGTGTCATCCAAGTGGTCGTAACCTGTAAATTCGGTTTGACTGTCGAGTTTAATATCTTGATGATAATCGCCGCCAAAACTACTGGCGGAACGCGCTCTGTCACGCTGTGCGTTCATAGCGATTTCAAAACCTGCGTGGTCAACGGTCAAGTTATTTTCCCGCGCAAAATCAGCGGTTAAATCCACTGGGAAGCCGTAAGTGTCATACAGTTGGAACACCACGTCACCCGAAATAACTGTGCCGTGTAGTTTGGCAACACAGGCTTCCAGTATTTTCATGCCCTGCCCTAAGGTTTCAGCAAAACGTTGTTCTTCTTTTTGTAAGACTCGTTCAACTTGCGCTTGGTTGGCTTTTAATTCAGGAAACGCTTCGCCCATTTCTTCCACTAAAGGCGCGACTAATTGATAGAAAAATACTTCGTGAATACCTAAACGGTAGCCATGACGAATGGCGCGGCGAATGATACGGCGTAAGACATAACCACGCCCTTCGTTAGATGGCATGACACCATCGGCAATCAAAAACGCACACGAACGAATGTGGTCGGCAATCACGCGCAACGAGCTTTGATTTAAGTCAGTAGTGTTGGCTAATTTTGCCGCTGCGGTCAGTAATTTTTGAAATAAATCAATTTCGTAGTTGCTGTGTACGCCTTGCGATACGGCGGCAATCCGTTCCAAGCCCATGCCCGTATCAACAGACGGCTTAGGTAACGGTGTTAATGTGCCGTCAGCCGCGCGGTCGTATTGCATGAACACCAGATTCCACACTTCAATATAACGGTCGCCGTCTTCATCGGGTGTACCTGGCGCACCACCTGCAATGTGTTCGCCGTGGTCGTAGAAAATTTCGGTGCAAGGCCCGCAGGGGCCCGTATCACCCATCGACCAGAAGTTATCTTTCGCGCCGATTTTGGATAAACGGTTTTTATCAACGCCGATGTCTTCCAGCCAGATTTGTTCGGCTTCCGCGTCTTCTTCAAACACCGTGACCCATAATTTTTCAGCGGGGATTTGCATTTCTTTGGTTAAAAAATCCCACGCAAAATGAATTGCGTCTTTTTTGAAATAATCGCCAAAGCTGAAATTACCCAGCATTTCAAAAAAGGTGTGATGCCGTGCGGTATAGCCGACATTTTCCAGATCGTTATGCTTACCGCCAGCACGCACACAGCGTTGGCTGGTGGTGGCTTTGGTAAAATCGCGCTGTTCACGCCCTAAAAATACGTCTTTAAACTGCACCATACCCGCATTAGTAAATAATAACGTGGGATCATTGGCAGGAATTAGTGAGCTGGAGGCTTCCACTGAATGTCCGCGTTGAGCAAAAAATTCAAGGAAAGCGGAGCGCAACTCTGCGCTAGTCATTTTTTTCATAAAGGTAGGTGAGGTTAGAAACTTAGGAAAACTTAATATTCAAGTGTTGAAATAAAGCGTTAATTAGGGTGCTGGAAAAACCGCGCTGCATTAAAAAACGGCTGCGTTTTGCCCATTCTGAACGGCTTAAACGGGTGTCATGCGGGTATTTTTTGAAATAAACTTGCTCAAGATGTTCCAGCCAACTGTCGGCAAACGCTGACAAACTATTATCAATATCAAAGGCAGACACACCGTTTTGTTTAAGCTCATAGCCGATAGCAATCGCTCCATAGCCTTTTTGTAAACGATGCCGTGCATAACTTTCTGCATAGCGACTATCGCTTTGCCAGCCTTGATTGGTTAATTCTTCAATAACGGGCAAAACGGCATCCTTATCAAAACCTTTTGCCATTAATTTAGTGAGCAGTTCTTTTTGGCTATGCTCTCGCCGCGTCAATAAGCGTAAGCAACTGTTTTTGATGTCGGTAGAGACGCATTTATCCGCGTCTCTACGTTCATTAACAGCATTCAACCCCATAGAGTTTTAGACATCCACTTCACTAGGATCAAATTCAGGCGCAGCCGTTTGTAGTTTACTAAAGGCTTCGGTTCTGATTTTAGCTTCAATTTCTTTGGCTTTTTCAGGATTTTCTTTCAGGAAGGTTTTAACATTGTCTTTACCCTGCCCGATTTTGTCATTGCCGTAGCTGTACCACGAACCTGCTTTTTGAATAAAGCCGTAAGACACGCCTAAATCAACCAGTTCGCCTGCAAATGAAATACCTTCGCCGTATAAAATTTCAAATTCAGCTTGTTTAAACGGTGGCGCGACTTTGTTTTTTACTACTTTAACGCGGGTTTCACTGCCGACAATTTCGTCACCTTTTTTCACTGAACCGATGCGGCGAATATCCAAGCGCACAGAAGCGTAAAATTTCAGCGCGTTGCCGCCTGTGGTCGTTTCGGGTGAACCGAACATTACGCCGATTTTCATACGGATTTGGTTGATAAAAATAACCAGTGTATTTGAACGTTTGATATTAGCGGTCAGTTTACGCAATGCCTGTGACATGAGCCGTGCTTGTAAACCCATGTGTGAATCGCCCATATCGCCTTCAATTTCCGCTTTAGGCGTGAGCGCGGCAACTGAATCGACCACCACAATATCAACAGCACCAGAACGCACTAACATATCAACAATTTCCAAGGCTTGCTCACCTGTATCAGGTTGAGAAACCAGCAAATTATCAACATCAACGCCCAATTTTCCCGCATACCCTGGATCTAATGCGTGTTCGGCATCAACAAACGCCGCCACACCGCCCAGTTTTTGCATTTCGGCAATGACTTGTAACGTCAGCGTGGTTTTGCCTGACGATTCAGGGCCATAAATTTCAACCACGCGACCGCGCGGCAAACCGCCTACGCCTAAAGCAATATCCAAACCTAATGAACCTGTGGAAACCACCTCAATATCACGCGACGCAGCAACATCACCCATACGCATGACTGAGCCTTTGCCGAATTGCTTCTCTATTTGCATTAATGCCGCGCTTAGTGCTTTCTTCTTATTGTCATCCATTGCTATTGCCCTGTGTGTGAAAAATGTTCTTATTATCACATACCGATAGGGCTTCGGGTAGTGTTCATTTAGCCTGATTCAACCAATCCAGATACCGTTTAACGCCTTGTTGAACGGTCAAAAATTCGTGGTGACACCCTGCGGCTCTTAAGCCTGAAATATCAGCTTGGGTGTAACTTTGATACGCGCCTTTTAAATGGTCTGGAAAAGGGATGTAGTTAATTTCGCCCGCTTTATGCCAGTCAATAACCGCATTAGCCATGGTATTAAAGGTTTCCGCACGTCCTGTGCCGACGTTAAAAATGCCGCGCTGGTCTGGATGGTCTAAAAACCACAAATTGACTGCTACCACGTCATCCACATGAATAAAATCGCGTTGTTGTTCGCCATCGGCAAAACCATCACAGCCTGCAAATAAACGCACTTGCTTATCGTTTAGCACTTGTTGGTTAAAGTGAAACGGTGTGCTGCTCATCGAGCCTTTGTGTTGTTCGCGTGGCCCATAGACGTTGAAATAACGAAAGCCGACAATCGGGCTTTTGGTGTCGGGCAATAACGCGCGGACATATTGGTCAAATTGAAATTTTGAATAAGCGTACATATTGATGGGGTGTTCGCATTCGCGTTCGACACGAAAACCGTGTTCGCCATTGCCATACACCGAAGCCGACGACGCATAAATAAAAGCGGTATTTTTGGCGATACAGGCTTGCAGTACGCGCTTGGAATATTCGTAATTGTTCTGCATTACATACTGACCGTTCCATTCCGTGGTTGCCGAACACGCACCTTGATGAAACACCGCTTTTACTTTGTTTAAAAATTTGGGTAGCGCGAGATTTGCCAAAAATTCGGTTTTATCCATGTAATCGGCGATATTCAAATCAGCGATATTGAGCATTTTGCGCCCGTTTTCCAAATTATCGACCAATAAAATATTGCTGATGCCGCGCTCATTAAGAGCGCGAATTAAATTACTGCCGATAAAACCCGCACCGCCTGTGACGATAATCATTCCCCTGCCCTCGCTTTGTTAATCATGCGCGTTGTCGATTGTCCATCAACAAACGATAAAATTTTTACTTCGCCACCTGCTTTAATAACGCATTCCGCACCAGCTACTTGGTCGGTGGTGTAATCGCCGCCTTTGACAATCACATCGGGTAATACACGGCAGTACAAGCGTTCGGGGGTATCTTCTTCAAATGCGACTACCCAATCGACACACGCCAACGCGGATAACACCGTCATGCGTTCCTGTAAACCGTTAATCGGGCGGGTTTCGCCTTTTAAGCGTCTCACCGAATCATCGGAATTAACGGCAACAATTAATCTATCGCCCAAGGCGCGGGCTTGTTGTAAGTAGGTAACGTGTCCTGCATGAAGTAAATCAAAACAGCCGTTGGTCATAATGACGCGCTCATCATTGGCTTTCGCGCCTGCAATCAAGTGAACCATCTCATCTTCTGAGACCACTCCAAACGCAGAATCACGCTCGCCGTGCATAGCGCGGGTCAGTTCCAACATGGAAACGGTGGATGTACCGAGTTTGCCGACCACGATACCAGCCGCCAAGTTCGCTAAATACATCGCTTCGGTAAGTGGTTTTTGAATGGCGATACTTAACGCCATCACCGCAATCACGGTATCACCCGCACCTGTGACATCAAACACATCTTTGGCTTGCGCGGGGAGTGAATGCGCTTGCTCGTCCTGTATTAAGGTCATACCCGCCTCGCCGCGTGTCAGTAACAGCGTGGGGATTTCGTACTGTTGTAACAAATGCCGTGCTTTTGCCAATAACGCCGCCTCGTCATAACAGACACCAACTACCGCGTGCAGTTCCGATAAATTAGGCGTGAGTATATCGGCGTGGCTATAACGCTGATAATCCACGCCTTTAGGGTCAACCAGTGTGGTTAAGCCTTGATATTTAGCCAGTTGAATATAATCGGCAACATCGGCTAATGTGCCTTTGCCGTAATCAGAAAACACAATCACATCGTGTTCAGGCAAATGTGCTTTTAAGCGCGTTAATAATGCGGCGTGGTCAAAATGCAGCGTGGGTTCTTCAAAATCGACACGGATAAGCTGTTGATGTTGCGCCATGATGCGCAATTTACAAATGGTGCGGATTGCCACTTCATTGACAAAATCACAACTTACACCGTACGCTTCCAAAATAGTCTTGAGGGTTTCGCCTTCTGCGTCTGCTCCGACCACACCCAGCAATGTCACCTGACCGCCTAACTTGGCAATATTCAACGCCACGTTACCCGCACCGCCAACGCGTTCTTCGGTATTTTTAACCCGCACCACAGGCACGGGAGCTTCGGGCGAAATACGCGCCGCCGTTCCAGACCAGTATCTGTCCAGCATCACATCGCCGATGACTAAAATCCGCGCTTTATTAAACTCAGGTGTTGTCGCTAACACTTAATCTCTCCTCAACCACGCCACACCAATAGTGACCGATTAAAATATGGGCTTCTTGAATACGCGCTGTTACATTCGATGGTACGCACACCGTAACATTGCCGTGTTCACGCAATGTGCCACCTGTACCGCCTGTTAAAACAATCACTGTCATGCCTTTGGCACGCGCGGCAATAGCGGCTTTTAATACGTTGTTACTGTTGCCTGAGGTGGAAATGGCAATCAAACAATCTTTATCATTGCCCAAGGCTTCCACTTGACGGGAAAACACCGTGTCAAAATCAAAATCATTGGCATGAGCCGTTAAAATCGAACTGTCAGTAGTGAGTGCGATTGCCGCTAATGCCCGCCGTTTTTTCTCATAACGCACCACAAATTCTGCCGCAATATGCTGACAATCCGCTGCACTGCCGCCATTACCGCACAGTAAAATTTTTCCGCTTTGTTGCAAAGTGTTAATCAGCAACTCGGCGGCTGCTTCAATCAACGCATTGCAACTGGCTAAATTGTTCATTGTTTCACGATGCTGTTCAAGCTCGTCTATAAAGGGTTTCAATACCTGTCTCCGCTGACACATTTTTATAATGGGTTTATTTTATCATTACTAGCGATGATGAGGGTGTTGTGCTATTAGTAATATTATTAAAACCGTTTATTGAGTTTTAGCAATAGCTTCAAACAGACTGTTTTTAAAGCAGTTATTTTTAATATGAGGAAAAAATATCATGAAATCGGAACGTTTTAAGAAACTTGAGGAGTACAGTACATATTCGGTGTGCAAATCAACAATTGAATACATTATTGGCATTTTGCTTGATGATTATTATGAAAACATTAATTTAGCAACCCCTGAAATCGTAGAAACAACCCAAACCAAATTTTCATATTTATTTGATATTACGCATCAAAGACTGATTGCAGCATGGGGATTCAGTAAAGGAAAAAATACTGAACCGAGAGATAAAATTCGAGTGGATAGGAAATGGAAGCCTGGTGGCGATCTTAAAAACGACAACGGACGACCCTTATATGAAAAAGGACACGCCATTGCTCATAGCCTTGGAGGGGGTGCTGATATTAACTTTGTTGCACAATTAGCAGCCTTAAATAAAGGGGCTTTTAAAGTTCTTGAGAATAAAGCAATGACTAATCCGGATTCTTTTTACTTCGTATATTGGGAATATCCCAATGTGGAAACCCAAGTGCCATCTAACGTTGTACAAGGATTAATTTACCCTAGCGGGCATGGTTCAATTAAGCAATTTGCAAATTAAATGCTAAATCACAATTTGTACTCTATTTTATGTCGGGGTTATGTTGGGTTGCCAAAAAGCGGCAACCCAA
>JAURYI010000017.1 GCA_030654015.1 Methylococcales bacterium
ATCCCGCATTGCTGGCAGGTTTGTGGGCATTTCTTTCCATGATAGAGGTGATGGAAAGTTATTCTCCGGAAGAACTGGTCATTTTAAGAAAAACGGCCAGTTCTTTTTTCGGTTAACTTGTGTAGATACCTATGCCTTTAAAGGACTGGCAGTCATCAATCTGCAATCCATGCTATCTACAAAGACCGAATAAACCTCTCAACATCGCCTACTTCAAACCGCCACGCCAATTCTTTCTGCGTTGCAGGATGATATAAAACTGGAATGCGAATAGCATACTGGGCTTGCCAGTGTTCTTGTTCAGCAATATCAATAGTTTCAACCACTTGCTGATAGTCATTCGGCAAACATTCCCGAATAATCTCTTCCGCTTCCTCGCATAGATGACAGCCTGCTGTGCCTAATAACAGTAAGCGCATCATCAATGTTTGGTCATTTTGTCTAAATAACCCATGAATAACGCCGAAATGACAAAAGTCAGGTGTATGAGGACATACCACATTAATTTATCGTTCGAGGTGGCGTTGATATTCATAAACACTTTCAGCAAATGAATGGAAGAAATAGCGACAATGGATGAGGCGACTTTCATTTTCAAAGAGCCATAATCGTGTGTGCCTAACCATTCCAATTTTTCGGTAGCGTCACCAATATCAAGGCGTGAGACAAAATTTTCATAGCCGCTGAACATCACGATTACAATTAAACTGGCTACTAGCGTAAGGTCAATCAAGCTGAGCAATCTCAATACTAAATCAGATTCATCGTTATCAAGCATATATGGCAGAAAATGAAAAAGCTCTTGAAAGAATTTTAAGAAAATAGCCAACAATGCCAGACTTAACCCCGCGTAAATCGGCGCAAGTATCCAGCGACTGCCGTACATTAATTTTTCTAGTGCGTGTTCTATTTTTTCGTGGAATGGCATGGTGTTGTTTCTTGTTGCTGAATGAGATTTAGCTAACTGCCAATGAAACGATTACACAACCGTTGGCACTGAGCTGTGAGTCTGTCGAACAGTCGAAGTGTGAATGTGGTTCGACAAGCTCACCACGAACGGTATCATTTTATTGTGCGTTAGCTCTAACAAGACCTCGCAGGTTTTTAAAACCTGCGAGGTCTGTCATGATTAATGGTGTAAATGCGCCGCTAACCAGCGGGCAGCAACCTCTTCGGCTATACCTTTACGTCGTGCATAATCGGTTAATTGCTCTTTGTCTATTTTACCGACATTAAAATACTGTGCTTCAGGATGGGAAAAATACCAGCCGCTGACTGCCGATGCAGGATACATCGCATAACTTTCGGTTAATTCAATGGTGGTGTGTTCAGTCACATTGAGCAATTCAAACAGTTTTTCTTTTTCGGTATGGTCTGGGCAAGCGGGATAACCCGGTGCTGGGCGAATACCTTGATAACTTTCATTAATCAGTTGTTCGGGGCTGTGTGCTTCCTCTTCTGCATAACCCCAATAGTCTTTTCTCACCATCAGATGCAGGTATTCAGCAAAGGCTTCGGCAAGTCTGTCCGCTAGAGCTTTGAGCATAATGGAGCTGTAATCATCGTGATCTTGCTCAAATTCTGCTAATTTTGCTTCAATGCCGATACCTGTCGTCACCGCAAAACCGCCGATATAATCGGCTTTGCCGCTATCGACTGGTGCAACAAAATCCGATAAACAATAATTCGGACGACCCGGAGCTTTGATGTTTTGCTGGCGCAAGTGGTGTAAGGTTTCACGGACTTGGCTGCGTGATTCATCGGTATAAACAATAACATCATCATCTTGGCTTGCCGCAGGGAAAAAGCCCACCACTGCCCGCGCCTGTAACCAGTTTTCGTTGACAATTTTGTTCAACATTTCGTTGGCATCGGCAAATAATTTGCGTGCTTCCACACCGACCACTTTATCATCCAGAATTTTCGGATAACTGCCCGCCATTTCCCACGTTTGAAAAAACGGTGTCCAGTCGATGTAATCCACTAGCGTTGCCATCGGTAAATTATCAATGACTTTAAGTCCTAAAAACGACGGTTTCACTGGTTCGTAGTTGCGCCAAACGTGTTTATTGGCTCGGGCATCTTCTAAGCTGTGTTGCTGGGTTTTGGCTTCTCTGCCTTTATGACGCTCTCTGACTTCTTCGTATTCGACGCGAATACTTTTCACGAATTCGTCTTTTAAATCGGTACTGAGTAAATTACTGGCAACACCCACGCCGCGTGACGCATCAGTGACATACACGGTCGCGCCATTGGTGTAATGCGGTTCGATTTTGACAGCGGTATGAGCGCGTGAGGTAGTCGCGCCACCTATCATCAGTGGAATGGTAAAACCTTGCCGCTGCATTTCTTTGGCAACGTGTACCATTTCATCCAGTGACGGGGTAATTAAACCGCTTAAGCCAATAATATCAACGTTTTCCAGTCGGGCAGTTTGTAAAATCTTCTCAGCGGGAACCATCACGCCTAAATCGACTACGTCATAGTTATTGCACTGCAATACCACGGCGACAATATTTTTACCGATGTCATGCACGTCACCTTTTACGGTTGCCATCAAAATTTTACCGTTGGTTTGTCTATCACCTGCGGCTTTGTCGGCTTCCATAAAGGGCATTAAATACGCTACAGCTTTTTTCATGACGCGCGCCGATTTAACCACTTGCGGCAAAAACATTTTACCCGCGCCGAATAAATCACCGACCACGTTCATGCCGTCCATTAACGCGCCTTCGATAACGTGTAATGGGCGTTCCGCTTCTAATCGGGCTTGTTCGGTGTCTTCGTCGATGTAGTCGGTGATGCCTTTAACCAGCGCGTGTTCTAGGCGTTTACTGACAGGCCACGAACGCCATTCCTGATTTTCGGCTTTGACTTCGCCTGTTGTGCCATCACCGCGATATTTTTCGGCGAGAACTAATAATTGGTCAGTGCCACTGCCGTCATGGGTGTTTAATACCACGGCTTCAATGGTGTCGCGCAAGTCTAACGGCACATCTTCATAAATGGCGAGCTGTCCCGCATTGACGATACCCATTGTCATACCCGCTTGAATCGCGTGGTATAAAAACACCGCGTGAATGGCTTCACGGACAGGATTATTACCGCGAAACGAAAATGATACGTTGGATACGCCGCCTGAAATTAACGCATGAGGCAAGGTGCGTTTAATCTCGCGGGTAGCTTCAATAAAATCGACACCGTAGTTATTGTGTTCATCAATACCTGTGGCTATGGCGAAAATATTGGGATCGAAAATAATATCTTCGGGCGGAAAACCAATTTGTTCGACCAGAATTTTATAAGCACGTTGGCAAATTTCAATTTTTCGGGCTTTGGTATCCGCTTGCCCTTCTTCATCAAATGCCATAACGATAACTGCCGCACCGTAGCGGTGTACCAGTTTGGCGTGTTTAATAAACGCCTCTTCGCCTTCTTTTAAGGAAATGGAATTGACCACGCCTTTGCCTTGAATACATTTAAGCCCCGCTTCCAAAATATCCCATTTGGAGGAGTCGAGCATAATCGGCACTTTGGCAATATCGGGTTCAGCGGCGATGAGCATCAAGAAGCGCACCATTGCTTCTTTGGATTCCAGCATCCCTTCATCCATGTTGATGTCGATGATTTGTGCGCCGTTTTCTACTTGTTGTTTGGCAACGTCTAAAGCGGCTTCAAAATTACCTTCAATAATTAAGCGTTTGAACGCGGCTGATCCTGTGACGTTGGTGCGTTCACCGACATTGACGAATAAAGAATCCGCGCCGATGCTCATCGGTTCTAAACCTGACAGACGGCATTTTTTTTCAATCGTTGGAATGGGGCGTGGCGGGTATTTTTCTACCGCATCGACAATCGCTTTAATCGTGGCAGGTGATGTACCGCAACAGCCACCGATGATGTTGAGATAGCCATTGGCTGCCCAATCAGCAATTTCTGCCGCCATCATTTCGGGCGTTTCATCATACTCGCCGAATTCATTCGGCAAACCTGCATTCGGATGTGCGGATACGTTGGTATCGGCAATGCTGGATAATTCAGCAATATATTGGCGCAGTTCCGTTGCACCTAAGGCACAGTTAAAACCAAAGGAAATAGGATTAACGTGTTTCAAGGAATTCCAAAACGCGCCGACGGTTTGTCCTGAAAGCGTTCTGCCTGAGGCATCGGTAATCGTGCCTGAAATCATCACGGGTAATTTATAGCCGATATTATCGAATACTTGTTCAACGGCAAAAATGGCGGCTTTGGCATTCAACGTATCAAATACGGTTTCAATTAAAATAAAATCTGCGCCGCCTTCAATCAATCCGTGTGTGGCTTCGGTATACGCTGTGACCAGTTCGTCAAAAGAAATATTGCGAAAACCCGGATCATTGACATCGGGAGACATGGAGGCGGTTCTTGCGGTGGGCCCTAGAACACCTGCCACAAACCGTGGTTTTTCAGGTGTGCTGTATTGTTCGGCGGCGGCTCTGGCAATTTTTGCCGAAGCCACGTTAATTTCGTAGGCTAAGGATTCCATGTGGTAATCCGCCATGGAAATGGTGGTCGAGTTGAAAGTGTTGGTTTCAACAATATCCGCACCTGCGGCAAAATACGCGCTGTGTATCGCTTGAATAATATCGGGTTGGGTTAACGACAACAGATCATTATTGCCTTTTAAATCTGTTTCCCACTGTGCAAAACGGCTGCCCCGATAATCTTTTTCTTCCAGCTTATAGCCCTGAATCATCGTCCCCATCGCGCCATCGAGAAATAAAATGCGCTGGGACAAGTGTTGTTTGAATAAGTCTGTTCTGTTCATTGAAATTACCAAGGGTGTATTGAGTTACTTGTGAAACTAATCATTGCTTAATGCACTAGCTAGCACTATTATTTTTATTTTTTGTCGGTGATGTTATGTCAAAACCAAAAATTACGCAGTTAATAAAAAGTGTTCTTTCTGCCGCTATGGGCGTACAAAGTGAGGCGAATAGACGTAAAGAATTTGAACAAGGTTCGCTATCAAGCTATGTGATTGCAGGAGTAATATTTACTGTATTGTTTGTCGGTAGTCTTATTCTGCTGGTTTCTTTGATATTGTAAATCAATCAGCCTGTCATTTTATTAGTAAACATCCATAAAAAAAGCCCAAGCAGAGCTTGAGCTTTTTTATCAATAATCAGCCGTTATTTATTCAGGTGATTTAAAGCTTTGTTTAATGCTTTGAAACATTTCTTTAATACCGCCAAACAGGTTGCCTACTGACATTGCTTCTTTGGTGATAAATTTAAGACGCAAGAATGCAATCAACAGAAAGCCAAGAATTTGAGGAGCTAACTCAAAATACAACGATTTCAGCATACCACTAAAACCTAAATAACGCTCTTCATCCTGTCTGTCATTACCATGCACTACAGAGCAGCTTGAATTTTTGAACTGCCCCATATCATCGTCTTTTTCGCCTTCTTTTACACTGGCTTTTTTGTCATCCTCACACGCTTCGTCTGTTGAACTCATCATTTTGCTTTCTGTTTTAGAGCCATCCAGACTAAAAACATTAACATTAACTTCAATCAACATAAATTGCGTGACGAAAAAAATAGCCGCCGCTGCCGCTGCCCACACAATAACATTCGACATTTTTGCTTTTATGGCTGTCTGATAAATCCAGATAGCCACAAAAATCATTACTACTGCACCAATCATGATTTATACCCTCTTAACTTATAATTTTTTTAGGAAAAAGAACATACCAGAACATTTTAGCGTCATCTTTGTATCGTCTTTTTCCAGCACTTTACAAGAATCATATTTTTCTCGTCCAGGTGTCAATTGCTTTTTAATTTCGCCGTTTTCAACTGAATATTTAATGGGAATCTTCATTTCTCCAGTACGACCTACCGAGTCAGTTGACCTTGTTTGTATTATACCGTCAGCTTGAAAGTCCCATTCGATTTTGACCGCTTTTTGTTCACCGTCTAATTTAATTGCTTCAGCATAAAGATTCCATTTTCCTAAAACCTCAGAGTTGTCTTTTAACTGAACCTCTGCATTCACTGAAAATGCTAAGAAAATTGTAGCCAATGACAATATTTTAACGATTTTTTTCATTATTTTTCCCCTAGTGTATCTGCTTAAAATCGCAGGGCTTAAACTATACCACACTGGCTATCGAGCTTTAACTATAATCAGTGTATGGTGTTCATCTTGCCTCATTTTTTAAAAGTCATCAACAATTAAGCCTTGACTTTAATCTTCTTGCACACCTTATTTTCTTTTATAAAAACAAACCCCAAACGATTGATTTCCACGACTCTATGCAAAACAAAAGCATTGATAATGCTAACGTATCGTTTATAATGCCAGCACTTCTTTTTAGAAGAAGCACTGAGTTTTAGCAGTGCTAAACAAACGTGGAGCAAATGTCAGACTGAAATGGGTAATCCATGCGGCAGTTTGTGTTGAAGCGTTTATAGAGGAATTATAGGCATACTTTCTATAGAACTTATGCCTGTGATTCTGATTCCCCTTGCTATGTAGTTAGCAATTTCTCAAAAAAAAATATTAGGTAGGAGATATTCATGGGTTTTATATTAGACTTAACTGAAATGTTAAAAGAACCAAAAGGCATGATTGGCGCGGTTGTCGTTATAGCTGCTGTTTATTTTCTCGCAAAATGGGTTTTCGCTCCACACCCAGACGACGAATAATAAAGTATTTAGCTTTACATCGCCTGACTTGGGTCGTTGCTCATTCTTTCTGGATGGGTAGCGGCCAAGTTTTCAGTTACACATTTCGTGACCTTCGTTTCTTATTTGTTTTATACTTACATATTTTGCGGTTTTTAGACCATCAAAATGTATAAAACACTCCTCGCTAAATTTGCACAACTCCACACTAAACAAGCACCCGCAACAGGCATTGGCTTATTTCGGCTTCTTTATGGCTTGGTTACGTTACAGGAAATTTTCTTCCTGCTGTATTTCAATCACTTAATATTTGACCCGATTCCGTATATCGACGTTGAATTCCCAACCATTACGTTTTTTTTATGTCTTTGGGCAGTGATTGCCAGTTTTGTAGTGGTGGGCTATCGCTATTCATTTTCGATGCTTGGCAATTATATTTTTTGGATAGTCTTTGTTAATTTCACCACCATGCAGCGTGATTTTGACGGTGGCTTTGACATTTTTATGATTGGTGCGGGCTTTTTTCTGCTGTTTATGCCAGCAGATCGCGCCTTTTCTATCGACAATCTCCGAGCTAAACTCAGCACACCTTTTACATCTTACCAAAGCTACACTAAACCTACCGTATCTATACTTGTCTACCTGTTGCCCGTGGCAATTTGTCTGGGCTTTCTGTACTTCGATTCATCCATTCATAAAATGTTTGCCCAGCATTGGCGTAATGGCTTAGGTGCGTGGCTACCTGCGACGCAACCTTATTATGTGTCGGCGTTGGATATGTCATGGTGGCTAAACAATGAGCTATTAGAAAAAACCGTTGGCTATACCATTTTAGTCTTTCAGTTTACCTTCATCTTCATGTTCTTTCGCCGCCAGTTCCGCGTTATTTATTTATGTCTTGGTCTTTGTCTGCATCTCGGCATTACCTTGTCTCTCAATATTTATCCTTTTGGACTGGGTATGGCGGTGTTTTATGTATTGCTTGTGCCGTTTAGCTGGTGGCGTAGTATCGGCAAGTGCCTGACCGCGAAACAACCTGCATTGATTGTATTTTTTGACCAGCAATGCCCGTTATGTAATCGCACCGTACTGACACTGAATCACTTTGATATATTCAGCCGTGTTGCCTTTAAGAATGCGCAACAATATGCGGTACAGTATCCTGCATTGTCGGGCATTAGCGATGACACTTTATTGACTGATTTATACGCACTGGATACGCACAATAATGTGTATTCAGGTGTGGATACTTATAGCCAAATTCTGATAAAAATGGGTTATTTAGCTCCGATAGGATTCATTTTAAAACTACCTGTCATTCACCATATTGCAGTAAAAAAATACCGTGCCATTGCTGATTCGCGCCTCCGTGTAGCTTGCACCTCAGAATGCCTGATTTCGGAAAAATTAGCTGATAACACCTTATATCACCGCATTTTTGAACAATTTGCATCTAAAAAACCCAAAGCATTTACTAGAAAACTCACCAATATTATGGTGGCTATCCTGATTCTGCAATTAAACAGCAGTATTCATTACGGGCTTTTCTATCGGCTGGATTTAGCCATTGAAAAAAGCGCGTTCAGCGCACCGATTTCTCAAGCCAGTAACGCGCTGATTATGGTCTCACAGCTATTTTTAGGCATCACGCCGCACGCGCTGTATCTACACGACCATTTTGCGGGTTATGATCGCATTTTAGCGATTACTTACACCGACAAAGACGGCGTGGAACGCTGGCTGCCGTTTGTGAATGAACAAGGACGAATACTTGCGCCGAACTGGGGACGTGTGCATTCCATGTGGGCTAATATTGCCGTCACACCGACCATTAATCATGAACGAATCAAAAAATTCACCATGAAAGTGACGGCATTTTGGGGCAAGAATATCGGACTGGACATCAATCACACCCAGTTTCATATCAAAATGAAAAAAATCGACGCGCCAACCGAATGGGTTTACGATCAGCTACATAAAAACTTTGCCGCACAATGGACGGATGTCGGCTCGGCAAGCTGGTCGAATGACGTTTTTTCCTTCGACTTGCCTGATAATATTAATGCTTTATAAATCACTTGGCAGGGGTAAAACGATTTTTATTATTGCATCAACATTATAGTCATGATATAAATTATCCGTGCTTTTCTTAACAGCGCACATAAAAATAATTTAAACCCCATTGGAGGATAACATTATGAAAAAAACTTTAGCAATTTTAGCAATGGCATTAATGATTGTTGGTTTAACTGGCTGTATCGATAGCCAAGACGACAGCAAACAAAAAGTTTCTAGCTCTATCTCGTTATAAGATTTTTTGTAACACCAAAAAACCCAGCTTTATAGCTGGGTTTTTTGTTTACGGGCGTTTTAAAAACGCGGTTACCCGCAAGCCTGAAAAATACAAACACAATGTTGTAATTCACTTACTCCAAAACAACAGCCTGCCGTTTCGCTCCCCAATTCCCCGCCTTAGCATTAAATACCCCAGCACAACGTTCGCCACAAAAACGACAATATCCAGAAGCATCCAGATTCCATTCAGACAGTTCGTACCAATCCCGACCGATTAATAATCCGCCACAGCTGTGGCAATAAGTGCTGTCTGCGGCTTTGTCGTGTGCATTACCTATATAGGCATAATGTACGCCGTTTTTTAGTGCAATTTCGCGGGCGCGTAATAAAGAGTGTATCGGCGTGTGAGGCTTATCCTGCATTTTCCAATCAGGGTGAAAAGCAGTAAAGTGCATCGGTACATCGACACCCAGATTTTCCACCACCCATTGCGTCATGGCTTCCAGCTCCGCCTCTGAATCATTTTCATCGGGAATGAGCAAGGTGGTCAACTCCAGCCACACAGACGTTTCATGCTTGATATATTTAAGCGTATCTAACACGGCTTGCAGATGTCCACCCGTAATATGGTGATAGAAATGCTCAGTAAAGGCTTTTAAATCTATATTAGCGGCATCCATCCACGCATAAAATTCCGCTCTTGGTTGCTCGCAGACATAACCCGCTGACACCGCCACCGACTTTATGCCTAATGCCCGACACGCTTGCGCAGTATCAATTGCGTATTCATGAAAAATGACAGGATCATTGTAAGTGTAAGCCACGCTGTCACAACCATGCGCCAATGCAGCCCGTGCGATGGCATCAGGAGATGCTTTGCTCATCAGCGTATCCATTTCCCTTGATTTACTAATATCCCAATTCTGGCAAAATTTGCACGCCAAATTACAGCCTGCGGTACCAAAAGACAGTATCGGTGTGCCAGGTAGAAAATGGTTGAGCGGTTTTTTTTCGATGGGATCAATCGCGAAACCGCTGGAGCGACCGTAGCTGGTCATCACGATTTGATTATCCACATTTTGCCTGACGAAACACAGACCGCGTTGCTCGTTATGCAGCTTACAAAAACGTGGACATAAATCACACTGAACACGACCATCTGTCAGAGTATGCCAATAACGAGTCTGCACCGTATCATGGCTAATAAACATAGTCATCTGATCCCCCTTGCCTTCTGTAACAATAATGGTTTGAAACTCTTATTACATTTAAGTTCAACGTATCTGCCACAAAAATACAGCGTCACAATAAACACAATAAACACAATAAAATTATTGGCATACCGTAATAACACAATGCTAACATTAAGCCATTCCTCTCACTTTCAGCCGCTCATTATGACTATGACACACCCATTACCCAATTGATAACAGGAGACTCCAATGAACAGACAGCCCGCCGTTGCAGGTAGTTTTTATCCTGCCAACCCACAACAACTCCAGCAACAACTCACGCAGTATTTGCATGAAGCCGACACCAGCGCGAAAGTACCTAAAGCCATTATTGTCCCTCATGCAGGCTATATTTATTCAGGCCCAATTGCTGCCAGTGCCTACAGCCGCTTAAAAAAAGCCCACGCCACCATCAAGCGCGTCGTTATTATCGGGCCATCTCATCATGTTGCTTTCAAAGGACTTGCCATCAGTCACGCGGACAGTTTTAACACCCCGCTAGGCAACGTTCCCGTTGATGAATTTGCGCTAGAAGGCATCATGCACCTGCCCTTTATTTACATCATCGAACAGGCACACAATCAGGAACACAGTTTAGAAGTGCATCTGCCTTTTTTACAAGCCGTGCTTGATGATTTCAGTATCATTCCTATTGTTGCGGGTGACGCAACTCCGCAACAAGTCAGTCAGGTGCTGGAATTATTATGGGGCGGCAGCGAAACGCTGATCGTTATCAGCTCTGATTTAAGCCATTATCATAACTATGCCACCGCGCAACAGCTGGATCAGGTCACCAACAAGGCAATAGAAACCCTGCATTTTGAACAACTGAGCTATGATTCAGCGTGTGGCAGAGTACCTGTCAGCGGCTTGTTAAAACTGGCTCAAGATAAGGAGTTGACGGTTAAAAATATCGACCTGCGTAATTCAGGCGACACCGCAGGTGATAAACAGAGGGTGGTGGGCTATGGCGCGTACGTCATTGAATAAAGAACAGCAACAAAAACTGCTGATACTGGCGAAAAACTCCATTCAGCATGGATTAACGACAGGGAATCCTTTATCGGTTGATATAGCCGATTTTCCAGCCGAATTGACCGTACCACGCGCGACCTTTGTCACCTTAGAAAAATACGGGCAACTACGCGGCTGTATCGGTATGCTGACCGCCGTCAGACCCTTGGTAGAAGATATAGCCGAAAATGCGTTTTCCGCCGCGTTCAACGACCCGCGCTTTCCACCGTTAACTGCTGATGAACTGGATGAACTGGACATTCATCTGTCCATACTGACACCTGCCGAACCGATGGAGTTTAGCTCAGAACAGGATTTACTCAGCCAGTTACAACCGTATATTGACGGTTTAATTTTACAGGAAGGGTTTCGACGCGGGACATTTTTACCCTCAGTCTGGGAACAGTTACCAGAACCTGAACAATTTCTGCGCCACTTGAAACAAAAAGCAGGTTTACCGCCTGATTACTGGTCGGACAGTATTAAAATGTCGCGTTATCATGCGGAAATAATTGAATAATGAATGATTGCCAGTCTTTTAAAGGACTGGCAGAACACTTAGCCGACAACAACAGGAATTTTGCCGATTTTTTGTTGCCAGATTTTGGGTGCTAATTGATGAATAGACGCGCCTTGCGTATCAACGGCAACAGTCACAGGCATATCTTCAATGACAAATTCGTGAATCGCTTCCATGCCTAAATCAGCAAACGCAACCACGCGGGATTTACGAATGGCTTTCGAGACTAAATACGCCGCTCCTCCCACTGCCATTAAATAAATCGCCTGATGTTTTTGAATAGCTGCAATCGCTTCCGCGCCGCGTTCCGATTTACCTATCATGCCGATTAGCCCTGTTTTAGCCAGCATGGTTTCGGTGAATTTATCCATGCGCGTGGCAGTCGTCGGCCCAGCCGGCCCGACCACTTCATCACGCACGGGATCAACAGGCCCGACGTAATAAATGAATTTGTTAGTGAAATCCACAGGCAATGGTTCGCCGCGTTCGATTAAATCACACAGGCGTTTATGTGCCGCATCTCGACCTGTGAGCATAGTGCCGCTGAGTAATAAGGTTTCGCCGAGTTTCCACGTTGCCATCTCGGCTTTGGTGACGGTATCGAGATTAACGCGCCGCGCCGTTGCCCCAGCTGCCCACGTTATTTTGGGCCAATCTTCTAAACGCGGCGGAGTAAATTCTGCCGCCCCTGAGCCATCGAGGACAAAATGCGTATGACGGGTTGCGGCGCAGTTGGGAATAATCGCCACAGGTTTATTGGCGGCATGAGTCGGATAATCCTTGATTTTAATATCCAGCACAGTCGTCAATCCGCCTAAACCTTGTGCGCCGATACCTAGGGCGTTGACTTTGTCGTATAACTCTAAACGCAGTTCTTCCAGTGCATTATTCGCACCTCTGGCGATTAATTCCTGTATATCAATGGATTCCATACAGGCTTGTTTAGCCAGTAACATGGCTTTTTCTGCGGTACCGCCTATGCCGATGCCTAAAATCCCGGGAGGACACCATCCTGCGCCCATCGTCGGCACAGTTTTTAATACCCAATCGACAATACTGTCAGAGGGGTTAAGCATAACAAATTTTGATTTGGCTTCTGAGCCGCCGCCTTTAGCCGCAATTTCAACTTCTACGGTGTCGCCCAGCACTAATTCAGTGTGGACAATGGCAGGTGTGTTATCGCCCGTATTGATGCGTTTGCCTGCGGGGTCTGATAATACCGAAGCGCGGAGAATGTTATCGGGGTAATTATAAGCACGTCTCACGCCTTCGTTGACCATATCGGTAATACTTTGCGTGGTTTGCCACTGTACATTCATGCCGATTTTTAAAAAAACCACCACAATGCCTGTATCTTGGCAAATCGGTCTATGCCCTTCGGCACATAAACGGGAGTTGATGAGAATTTGCGCGATTGCATCTTTCGCGGCGGGGCTTTGTTCGTTTTCGTAAGCGGTGTTGAGGGCCTGAATAAAATCCAGCGGGTGGTAGTAGGAAATGTATTGCAGGGAGTCGGCGATACTTTGAATAAAATCTTCTTGGCGTATTAGGGTCATGGCATCTCTCAATCGTAAACTGGGGTGAGATACTGCCCCAGTCGCTTGTTTTTGTTTAGGGTCTAAACGTACTACACAGTCGCTTTTCAAGAGGCAGTCGGCATGGAGCATTACGGAATACCGCATCTAACAATGCCCCATGCAGCTTATGTGTTATTCAGGCATTAAAGGAATTGAAGCACCAAGTTTCACATCGGTAGTAGCCTGCACGATACTTTCTACTTGTAGGAAACGTGCAGCAATGGTTTTTGAGGTCGCTTTTGCCATTTTGCCATAATACTTTTCCAGCAATGCGTTACGCTGTTTGCGAAACTCCAAAGAACGTTTGGCGAGTTTATCTGCATCTGCATCGGTAATATTGTCAATTTTAGCGGCATAATCGACGATGATGGCTAAACGTTTATCACTTAATTTTTTCAGTTCAATATCATACGGATAATAAACATCCATAAACTTTTTTTCTTGTTCTGGAGTCAATTTCATCGCTTTTTTGACGAATTCCATTTTCTCCATACGCAGACTGAAGCGGAACATAGCAATTTCTTTACCTTCATCAGCCGCTACAGCGGTTGCTACCGCTTCTTGTGAAGCTTCATTATGGGCTGGAACGGGGTTGATTGTTGCGGCTTCTTCTGCGGCTTGTACAGTGTGTATCGCTGGAAGACTGACAGCAGCGATAACGCAAATAAGTGCCAGATGTTTATATTTCATTGGTTACTCCTTATTTTATTGTGTGAATTCGCATTATATAGCGCGAAGGATATATTGGCGATAAATTAGCTGTGTAGATTGGGTTGCCAAAAAACGGCAACCCAACCTACAAACTACAGGTCGTCTAATTCCTCGGCATTCAACTTGCCTTGTTTGGTGTAACTAGGCGCGATACTGATTAATAGAGTGATTAAAGTTGCTACATAAGGAACCGCTTGCACCGATAAAATCGCTATCCACAATTTACCGCTGAGATTATCAAAATGTTCGACATTGCTCATTTGCCAAATAGCAAAACCTAATAGAATCAACATCAGCAATTCTTGCTGTATGGTGCGTAAACCAGAGATTAATGCCCCTTGTTTTTCATACTTGGGCGTACGCATGAACGGCTTACCTGAGGTAAATAAACCCTGCACTGTCCCTTGAGCAACGGTATGGGTTAAGGCTAAACCCGTTAAGGCTGCGCCCAATGATTCCCATATCGAACACGGTACACGCGCTTGATACAGCCATAGGCCACGCAAAATTTTAAAGCTGAATAAACCGATAGTCGGCATTAAAAATACGTTTGACGGTAGTTCACTGTGTAACGGGTCGTATAAAATAACAGCGGTCAGTATCAAACTGGCAGTAGTAAACAATAACGCCAAGGCATCAGAAAACCACGGTAGCCAGCCTGCAATGAAGTAATAACGTTGCGCGGCGGTCAGCGGTGATTTTTTGGTCGGCAAGAAACTGCGCCAATGCCCTTTGATGATTTGCATCGCACCATAAACCCAGCGGAAACGTTGCGTCATGAAACCTGAGAAGGTATCAGGCATTAAACCTTTACCAAATGAGTCTTTCACATACACAGAATCGTAGCCTGCTTCATACAGACGCAAGCCTAATTCACTGTCTTCACAAATACACCATTCTGCCCAGTTGCCCACTTCCAGCAACGCGGATTTGCGTATCATGGTCATCGTGCCATGTTGAATGATGGCGTTGTATTCGTTGCGCTGTACCATGCCGATATTGAAAAAGCCCGCGTATTCCCAGTAACAGAAATTTTTGAAGGTGCTTTGATGACGGTCACGGTAATCTTGTGGCGATTGAATAAAACCGACATTTTCATTATCAAAATACGGCACCATACACTTCAACCAATCAGGTGACAGCATATAATCACTGTCGATGACGGCAATAATTTCCGCATCACTGTCGGTTTGTTCCAGCGCGTGATTAATCGCACCCGCTTTGAAACCCGGCCAGTTTTCCAAATGGAAAAAGCGGAACATCGGCCCTAAGCGTTCACAATCGGCTTTAACAGGTTCCCACACGGCTGGGTCTTTGGTGTTGTTATCCATCACCAGCACTTCCAGATTGGGATAATCCACGTTTGCCAGTGCTTCCAGCGTTTTACGCACCATCATCGGCGGCTCATTATGAATCGGCAGATGCAGTGATACTTTCGGGTATTTAAAACTTTCAGTCGGCGTGAGCGGTTGAAAGGTACGCGCGGTTTTTTTATGCCAGATAACTTCGGCAATTTCCAGACTTTCAATCAGTAAAATAACCACTGCCATGATTTGCATCAATATCATTAATGCCCAGAAGAAAATACTGAGTTTGGTTTGATATTGCTGCGCACCTATCGAGGCAGACCAGAAAATCACCGACACCGCCAAGTTGGCAATTAAGCCGAAAAATAACACGCCGGGTAATTTCAGTGTACTGCGCGTGAATAAGAACAAGCCCATCAACAGTAAACTGAAACCTGCTGCGGCAGCTGCCCAATTTTCCCAGTCGGGCATGGCAACCACATCACCATCCATTGGGTATTTCGGTTGTCTATCGGCATCAAAGACACCCCAGTACGCACCGACTGAACCCTCTATGGATTTTTTCCACGGTTGGTCAAAGGCTTCAACGATATAATAGTTGAGCTTGTCTTTATCTTTTAAGCCTTGGTTGTAATCATCAACACGGTTTAAAAACTCACGCAAAAATTTTGCCTGATTAGCGCGTGAAGCGGTGGCGTGTTTAAACGGTTGACCATCAGACGGCCAGCCTGTTTCTGTCAAAATGACAGGTTTGCCTTTTGCCATTTCTTTAATTTGTATATAACGCTCAAAGACATAATCAACAGCTTCATGAATGCGCTTACCTTCCCAGTAGGGCAGAACGTGGACACCGATGAAATCAACTTCGTCGATTAACTTAGGATGCGCTAACCACATATCCCACGTTTCAGACGTGCCGACAGGTCGCCATTGCCGTTTTTTAACATCACGGATGTATTCAATCAGTTTTTCTTCGGTGGCATCGGTGACTTTGCAGGTTTTTTCGTTTTCGCACTTATCAACAACGCGGCAATTTTGCTCAAATTGTTCGTCATCGCATTGTTCTTTTTTGGTCAGTTCGCCACGCAATAAAGTTTCGTTGCCGACCATAACGCGCAGAATATTTTTATGATCTTGACGTGCTACTTCGACCAATTTATCAAGCTCTTCTTTATTCTTGTCTAAGTCCGCACCAATCCACGCACCGAGGGTGATGTTTAGATTGTGCTTGGCGGCTAAAGTAGGCATGACATCCTGACCTTTGAGCATACTGTAAGTACGAACAGCATGAACTTGGTTGGATAGTAGGGCAAAGTCGGAGTCGATATTATCGGGATTGATGGTTAAATCGCTGGTTTGCGTATCTTCTTTACGCATAGGGTCATAAGTGACTCCTAATGTGGTTTTAGTCCACGGTTGTAAGTGTAGCGGGTTGTTAATACGACTCCATATACTGTAATTAACAGCAACCAGTAACAGGAGTACGAGGAATATAGCTATCTTTCTTATCATTTGAGTTTTTGAAAAAAAAGTGAGAGGTAAGGTTCAAGGTAAAGGGTTCAAGGTTCAAGGTAAAGACATTCACCTTTCGCCTTGAACCTTGCACCTCGCACCTTATTTTTTAATATATAAATCGGTGATGGTACCTGTAATCATTTCAGCAGCAAACGCCACTGTTTCTGATAAGGTGGGATGCGCGTGTATGGTTAAGCCTAAGTCTTCGACATCCGCACCCATTTCTAACGCCAGTACGGTTTCGGCAATTAACTCTCCAGCATTCGGGCCGACGATACCCGCGCCAAGAATTCTGCCTGTTTCTTTATCGGACAGGATTTTGGTCAAGCCTTCTTTGCGTCCTGTGCTGAGTGAACGACCACTGGCAGCCCAAGGGAATGCGCCTTTTTCGTATTCTATACCCTGTTGTTTGGCTTGATTTTCCGTCAGCCCCATCCACGCAATCTCAGGATCTGTATAGGCGACCGATGGAATAGTCAATGCGTCAAACGCAGCTTTATGTCCAGCAATCACTTCAGCGGCAATTTTCGCTTCATAGACTGCTTTGTGTGCCAGCATCGGATTGCCGACTATGTCGCCTACCGCGAAAATATGCGGTACGTTGGTGCGTTGTTGTTTATCAACAGGAATAAAGCCCTGTTCATTGACTTCAATACCTGCCAGTTCCGCACCGATTTTTTTACCGTTAGGTCTGCGTCCCACTGCGACCAGTACCGCATCGAATAGTTCATGCTCAGGCGCACCTTTGCCTTCAAAAAACACTTTCAAACCTTCTTCATGCGATTCAATCGAGGTGACTTTGGTTTCTAACCAGATATTGTTGTACTGCTTTTTAATACGACGGAATAACGGATTAACCAAATCTTTGTCACAACCCGGAATAACCTGATCCATGAGTTCGACGACGCTGATTTCTGAACCCAGCGCGTGATACACGGTTGCCATTTCCAAGCCGATAATACCGCCACCGACTATCAGTAATTTTTTAGGAATTTCAGTGAGTGCCAAGGCATCGGTGGAATCCCATAAGCGTGGGTCATCATGCGGGAAAATCGGGATTTGCGTGGGCTGAGAACCTGCGGCGATAATCGCCTGCTCAAAACGCACGATGACTGTACCGTCTGCGGTTTCTATTGCCACTGTTTCAGCAGACGTAAATTGTCCGACACCTTGCATAACAGTTACTTTGCGTTGTTTTGCCAAGCCTGACAAACCATCATTTAATGATTTGGTCACACTGGCTTTCCACGCGCGAACTTTATCCAGATCAATAGACGGCTGACCGAAACTCACACCATGCGCTTCCACTTCGGCGGCTTCATGAATGGTATGGGCAACGTGCAGCAAGGCTTTGGAAGGAATACAACCGACATTCAAACACACGCCACCAATAACTGGGTAACGCTCTACTAACACGACTTGTTTACCTAAATCAGCAGCGCGAAATGCCGCGCTATAACCACCAGGCCCACCACCTAAGACTAAAACTTCTGCGTGTACTACTGTATCGTTCATTGTCCTGCCCTGTCTTAAAGTAACAATCGGCGAATATCGCCCAAATAATATTTAATCGTTGCCATAAATTTAGCCCCTTCCGCGCCATCAATCACGCGATGGTCGTAGGTTAAATCTAACGGTAACATGAGTTTTGGTTCAAATTCTTTGCCATTCCACACGGGCTGCATTTTAGAGCGCGTTACACCGAGAATAGCCACTTCAGGAGCGTTGACTATCGGCGTAAACGACGTGCCACCTAAACCGCCCAAACTGGAAATAGTCATACAACCGCCCTGCATATCAGAGGGCAATAATTTACCCTGCCGCGCTTTTTCACTTTTTTCTGCCAGTTCCAGTGCCAGTTGGTTGACGGTTTTGTTATTGACATCACGCAACACAGGGACAACCAGACCATTCGGCGTATCGACCGCAATACCGATATTAAAATATTTTTTCAATATCAGTTGTTCGCCGTCAGCTGATAACGAGGCATTAAAGCTGGGGAACTGCTGCATGGCGGCAACCAAGGCTTTGATGATGAACATTAAACCTGTGATTTTTAATTCACCTTTGGCTTTTTCGCTGTTCAGCGCGTTGCGGAAGGCTTCCATTTCGGTAATATCGACTTCTTCGTGATACGTCACCATCGGCAGATTCAGCCATACGCGGCTGAGATTCTGTCCCGTCAGGCGTTTAATTTTGCTCAGTTTTTGGGTTTCTATCTCGCCAAATACCGAAAAATCCACCGCTGGAATGCTCGGAATACCTGCCCCTGTGGCAACGACACCTTCTTCCATGACTTTCTTAACGAACACTTTCACATCGTCTTTCAGGATGCGTCCTTTACGACCGCTGCCTGTTTTAATTTTGCTTATATCAACGCCTAATTCGCGGGCAAATAAACGCACTGAGGGTGAAGCGTGAGCGACTTTAGCGGATGAATCCGCTTGCGTCACCGCAACCGCTGGCACAGCACTTTTAACCACCGCAGGCGGCGGTGTGGGTGCTTTTGCTTCGACCACAGGCGCGGCTTCCACAGCAGCGGCAACGGGTTCAACCGCAGGGGCAGCACTGGCAGCTTCTGTATTCACCAATACCGTTGCAATCAACGAACCTTCAGAGACTTTATCACCCGGTTTAATATAAACCTGTTGTACCGTACCTGAGGCACTGGAGGGTAGCTCCATGCTTGCCTTGTCGGTTTCCAACACGGCAACAGTTTGTTCCAATGCCACCACGTCGCCCGCTTGAATCAAGACTTCAACAACATCAATTTCTGCGACATTGCCGACATCGGGTACTTTTATTTCTATTAATACAGTCATTATGTGCTTCCTATCTCAGCCAAGGCGCGGTTACGTCAGCTGCTATGCCATATTTAGCCAGAGCGACTTCAATTTTAGTGGCTTCAAATTGCCCTGCATCTGCCAAACTTTTCAATGCGGCAATGGTGATATGGTAACGATCCACTTCAAAAAAACTGCGTAAATTTTCGCGCGTATCTGAACGCCCGAAACCGTCAGTACCCAGTACCGTATAAGCCGCTTTAACATAAGGGCGGATTTGTTCAGCAAAGGCGCGGGTGTAATCGGTGGCGGCAATCACAGGGCCTACGGCGTTAGCGAGGCAATTACTAACATGAGGCTGTTTGGCTGGTTCAGTTGGATGCAATCTATTCCAGCGTTCACACTGTTGACCGTCACGCGCCAGTTCGGTAAAGCTGGGGCAGCTCCATAAATCGGCTTCTATGCCCCAATCATTACGCAATAATTCGGCGGCGAATTCCACTTCACGGAAAATCGTACCTGAACCTAATAACTGTACGCGCAGTGCTTTTTTATCATCCGCACCTTGAGCAAACGAATACATACCTTTCAATATATCCAGCTCGATACCTTTCGGCATCGCAGGGTGGGCGTAGTTTTCGTTCATCACGGTGATGTAATAAAACACGTCTTCCTGTTCGACATACATACGGCGTAAACCGTCTTGAATAATCACAGCCACTTCATAGGCATAGGTCGGATCGTAAGACACGCAATTCGGTACGGTTGCCGACATGATGTGACTGTGACCATCTTCATGCTGTAAACCTTCGCCGTTCAGCGTAGTGCGTCCAGCGGTGCCGCCCATTAAGAAGCCGCGTGTACGTTGGTCTGCCGCTGCCCAGATTAAATCACCGACCCGTTGGAAACCGAACATCGAGTAATAAATGAAGAACGGAATCATCGGTACGTTATGCGTGGAATACGACGTACCCGCCGCTATCCAGTCACACAAACCGCCCGCTTCGTTAATGCCTTCCTGCAATACCTGACCGTGCTTGTCTTCTTTGTAAAACATTAATTGGTCGGCATCTTGCGGCGTGTATAACTGCCCGACTTGTGACCAGATACCTAATTGGCGGAACATCCCTTCCATACCAAAGGTGCGCGATTCATCAGGCACAATCGGCACAACCCGTTTGCCGATATTTTTGTCTTTTGCCAAAATGTTGAGCAAACGCACAAACGCCATTGTGGTGGATGATTCTTTGTCGTTGGCTTCCAGCAAGACTTTGAAATCGCTTAATACAGGCACATCCAACGAGTAAGATTTAGCGCGTCTGGACGGCAAATGCCCGCCTAAGTCAGCGCGGCGTTGCAACATATAATTCAGTTCTTTTGAACCTTCGGGGAAAGTCAGGTAAGGCAATTTTTTGATTTGCTCATCATCAACGGGTAATTCGTATCGGTCACGGAAATTTTCCAGTGAGATTTGATCCATTTTTTTCTGTTGATGCGAGGTATTTTGCGCTTCGCCCGATGAACCCATGCCATAACCTTTGATGGTTTTAGCCAGAATAACCGTAGGTTGCCCTTTGTGATTAACCGCCGCATGAAACGCGGCAAATACTTTAGCGGGATCATGACCGCCACGATTGAGCTCCCAAATATCCCTATCTGACCAATCGGCAACCATTGCTTTTAATTCGGGGGTATTAAAGAAATGTTCACGAACATACGCGCCGTTTTTGGCTTTAAAGGTTTGATAATCACCATCAACGCATTCCATCATTCTTGCTGCTAACGCGCCGTTTTTATCACGCGCCAGTAACGCATCCCAACGCTGTCCCCAGACCAGCTTGATGACATTCCAACCTGCACCGCGAAATTCGCTTTCCAGTTCTTGGATGATTTTGCCGTTGCCGCGTACCGGGCCGTCTAAACGTTGTAAATTGCAGTTGACGACAAAAATCAGGTTGTCCAGACGTTCACGTCCAGCCATACCGATTGCGCCCAATGATTCAGGTTCATCGGTTTCACCATCGCCCAGAAAACTCCAGACTTTACGGTCATCAGTATCGGCAAAACCACGGTCGCGCAAATAGCGCATAAAGCGAGCTTGGTAAATCGCCATAATCGGCCCCAAGCCCATAGATACGGTGGGGAACTGCCAAAAATCAGGCATCAACCACGGATGCGGATAAGAGGATAAGCCGCCGCCATGCACTTCCTGACGGAAGTTATTCATTTGCTCTTCGGTTAAGCGTCCGATTAAAAACGCCCGCGCATAATCACCCGGGGTCAAATGCCCTTGGGTATAAATTAAATCCCCATCATGCTGTTCATTAGATGCACGCCAGAAATGGTTATAACCGACATCGTATAAGGTTGCGGCTGAGGCGAAACTGGCAATATGCCCACCGACATTGGTATGTTTATTGGCGCGTAATACCATCATCATGGCATTCCAGCGAACATAAGAACGGATTTTTTGTTCTATCGTTGCATCACCATGAAACGGTGCTTGCTGAGAAACAGGTATAGTATTGAGATACGCAGTATTGGCACTGAAAGGAATATCAAAACCTGAATGCCGCGTAACAGCCACAAGCTGTTCAATCAAAAAATGTGCGCGTTCGCTCCCATCTTGTTCTAAGACGGATTGTAGTGCCTCAATCCATTCCTTGGTTTCCGCTGGGTCAATGTCAAGTTGTCCAGTAATTTCTGAAAGAAAAGTGTTATTCATTTATGTGATCCTGTTGGGACGGGGTTGTGCATGGATTGATAACATGGCTGTGAAGTGCTGTTTTTAAAAAATCGTAGCACGTTCTTGAGTGAAGCATAGTATATACAATTGAAGGGAGGCAATGAACCGTTTTAATGGTAAAGGCGATTCAAGCTGAAAAAATACGATGCTGTGATAACACACAGACGGGTAACGGAATAGCGGGTAACGTGGTATAAAGCACGCCATACAAAGCAACTGACAAAACACTTGACTAATGACAAATAACGACATAATTAACCAGCCCAGCCC
>JAURYI010000025.1 GCA_030654015.1 Methylococcales bacterium
TCCATGATGGAGGTGATGGAAAGTTATTCTCCGGAAGAACTGGTCATTTTAAGAAAAACGGCCAGTTCTTTTTTCGGTTAACTTGTGTAGATACCTATGCCTTTAAAGGACTGGCAGTCGTTCACACTCGTGCAACAGGTTTCACCCGCCACCAAAAATTATGGTTCTTTATTCTTGATACTCATATCAAGGTTAAGCTCTTTGGCAGTTTTCACCTTGAGCATTTCAATTAAATCCGTTGCCGCACTGCCGCCGTTTTGGTTACTTTGTCCCATAAGAATTTCAGGTACCCATTTTTGCTTTTCTATCGCTTCGGCATAACGGATATGCACCGCTTGCCACGCTTCCAATTTTGCAGTTAATGCACCGTCGGCACTCATCACTAAACGTTTGTATTCACCATCCCCTTCACCGCGCAGGATTTGTTCCTGTTTATAAGCGACCGCAGCGAGACGTTTTTGTTCGGCTTCGAGTTTGCCTTGTTCAGCAACCAATACACCTTGCATGGCTTTAGTCACCGCAACTGCTTTATTTTTTTCGGCATCAACCACCGCCTGAACTTTTTCCTGTTCTTTGGTGTATTTATCCACCATGACATTTTTTTTGCCTTGTTCTTCGGCGGTCAGGGCTTCTTGGCGCGCTCTTTCCGCATCGGCTTTGGCGGTGATAATCCCCATGGTGGCTTCACGTTTACGCGAGATTTGTTCCAGTGTTTTTTGTTCAAAATCCCAGTCGGTAATTTGAAAACCGCTGACTGAAATAGTGTAGGCTTTTAAATCACTGTTGTGGTGCAGCGGTAAACCATCAGTACCGTATCTAATCACGGGGATATTGCGCACTATCTGCTCATTAGTGGCTTCCTGCTTTTCTGCCACCGACTTTAATTCAGTAAAAAATTTGCCTAGAGAAATCTGTTCTTCTGCCCATTGTGTGAAAATACCACGCTTTTCCGCGTAGGCTTCTTCCGATGACATGAGTCCAGCAGTAAGATTCATCGACTCTTCAACCACTGTTTTAATCAATTTATAAGCAACCGCATCGTTATTACGAAAATCTTTATGCAGTTTAATCATTTTTTCTTCCTCATTAGGCAAGGCAAACCGCGCTTTACCAAGCACTTTGCCCGTGCCGCCGTCCTGATAACGCACATTGATACCTAGAAAATTTAAACTGGCTTCGCCTTTGGCATCCTGTTTGTCAAAATCAAAGGTAATAACATCTCGGTAAACTTCGGTGCTGCCAAAAAATTTGGCGTAAATACCCGGTGTAAATTTAGTCACCAGCGTACCCCACGGATATTGAATAACCGTTCGTTCGCCTGCATCATTAATACCGAAATTCAAATTAACAACCACCAAGGCGGCAATACCGATAGCCAAATAACTGATGGGTTTCATGGGAAGATTCATTTTATGCTCCTGATTAATGTAGGGTAAGCCAACATTGAAATTCGGCTTGCGGTTAGTGCTTGGCTGTTCATCATTCATCACTATGCCTCGATGTTTAATGGTTATATGCAGTGAAGCCTAGCAGATACCGCCTAAAAAGTTTTTTGTGGCAAAAAATTTTTATTAACCGATAGCTAGCGGCTATTTGAATGCGGGTTGCGATAGTAACTTAAGGGTGTAAGCTCAAAATAATGCACATTACAAAAAGAAATTTGCGCGTATAAAATAAATATACTACATAGCTATCAATGAGTTAGTCGTAATAGTGCAGCAATGCTACAGTTTGTCTATAAAATAGACTTTAAGTTTTTTTAAAAACTGTTAAAATAACCCTTCCAAGTTAGCACGCTAGCGTGAAAGACCGTAGGTTTGTATTACATTAGGGAGAGGCCATGCTTATATTGACTCGTAGAGTAGGGGAAACTTTAATGATTGGTGATGAAGTAACTGTCACTGTTCTTGGAGTAAAAGGAAATCAAGTTCGTATCGGTGTTAATGCGCCGAAAGATGTCTCTGTTCACAGAGAAGAAATTTACGAACGGATTAAAAAAGAACAAGCTGAGTCGGCGGGCTTAACAAGTTCTAACGAGTAAGATTCAGGAGGGATGGCCGAGAGGCTGAAGGCGCTCCCCTGCTAAGGGAGTATGGGCTTTATCTCCCATCGAGGGTTCGAACCCCTCTCTCTCCGCCACTAACTTCACGTCAATGTATTAAAAAATACGTTGACATATATTCTTAAGTAAGAGTATAATGGGAAAATAAGTAACGCGCCCGTAGCTCAGCTGGATAGAGTAATCGGCTACGAACCGATCGGTCGGGAGTTCGAATCTCTCCGGGCGCGCCATTTCTAAAAAATTTTAGAAATCACCGAATTATTCCTTAGGGAATATAAAGAATTAATCCCCTGTAGCTCAGTCGGTAGAGCGGGTGACTGTTAATCACTAGGTCGGCGGTTCGAGCCCGTCCGGGGGAGCCAAATAAATCAAAGCTCTGCATGAAAATGCAGGGCTTTTTTTATGCCCATCAATTTTCAGGACAACCTCAGGGCAACTTTCAAACCATAAAGTCCAAAAAACTGAACTTCAAATCTGATTTTTACGATATTGAGTCATTATAATTTTTATCGTATCTACTTCAGCTCAATTTGAATTTTTCCGTTTTTTACTTATGCGCTGTCCTATTTTATCAACTATCTATAAACGCTAAACGCTCCGTTGCAAGCACTTGACCTGCCAATAAACCAATTTTATAATCGAAATAATTAGGAAATTACACGCATTATTTCAATAATTGTTAATAACTCCAATCTGCATGATTCAATATAAATTGATTCAATTCATCCCGATAACTGCGCCATTGCGGCATAAACTGATCCATGTAAGCAGTAAATTTATCATTATGGTGTCGCTCTAATAAATGCACCATTTCGTGAACAACAATGTATTCCAAACAACGGGGCGGTTTTTTTGCCAATTCAAGATTTAGCCAAATCCGTTTTGCTGAAATATTGCACGTCCCCCATTTTGTTTTCATTTGTTTTACCCCCCAATCGCTCACTGTAACGCCGATTATTTGTTCCCATTTAGCAATGAGCGAGGGTATTTGAGTTTTTAATTGTTTGCGATACCACTCATTTAATAGTGCTTGCCGCTGTTCATTTGAGGTATTAGGTCTAATAAACAAATCAATATATGTTTTTGTTTTTAACTCGACCTTTGCAGGGGCATTATGTTGAGTTATTCTTAACAAATATCTTTTTCCTTCAAAATAATGACTTTCTCTTTCTAAATATTGCCTAGGCGTTTGCCGTTCTTGGTTCTCAAAGTTGCGTTGGTGTTTTCTAATCCACCCTATTTTAGAAATAGCAAATAATCGAACAGCTTCATCATCTATACGCAAAGGTACGGCAATACGCACTCTGCCAGTTGGCGGATAAACTGCCAAGTGCATATTTTTAATATCTTTACGAACGACATCAATAGATAACTGTGTATTGATCTGTAACACTTTTGTTTCTTCCATCATCATTCATATTCTCTTTGTTTTTTGATGATTTCAAAAATAAATTCTAATTTTTCGAGTTTTTTATATTCTTCCAATACTGGCTTTACAATCTGAGATTTTAAATGCTTTTCTCTTTGCGGGTGTCCTTGCCATTTATAATGTTTACCCTCGATAATAGCGGCATCCAGTGCTAATGTAAGCGGTTCATCTTTGTCTAAATTATCATATAAAGCACGTTTTGCCTGAGTATTTATTGAAGGCAGATGTTTAGGTTTTATTACCTTAACTGCCAACGCAATAATTTCATGTAAATATTCTTCATAACGCGAGGCTTCTTCATTTCTTAATTTAATTAATTCATCTAATAAGATACTCATTTTTTCGTAATAATCTGGATTAGTCGGCGTTTCTTCGATAATGACTTTTCTTAAATTATTTTCGATGGTTTCTGCCACTGCTTCTTTATTTTCTTTAATACTTTTTGGCAGTTTATCCAAAGCATCCTTGCCTTTTTCTACAATCAACTCCAGCAAACTAAAATCATCAAAGCCAGATACAGCTTTACTTTCTTCTGCACCAATATAACTATCAATCAAGTGGCGCATGGCAGGCTCAAATCGTTTTAAATCCTCCCAATCACCACTGGCTAATTGAATTTGTTTACGCACATTTTCAAAATGTGCGACATCTTTGCTAATCGCGGTTATTTCATTGGCTTTATACCCTGCTTCTGCCATTTCATTGGCTATGTTGGCAAAAGCTCGATTAAGCGAAACAACCGCTTTATATAAAGCAACCCGTTTGGGTTCATTATTCTTTAAATCATCGCTATGTTGCGTATTGCCACAAAAATAATGAATATACTGCTTTGTTTCTTTTGGCGGAGCAACAGGTTCACAAAGTGCTTTAATCGTCTCTAACGCATCATCTAAAAGTTCCTTGCCTTTCTTTAATCGGTCAGCTAACAAATCTTTTACGTCATCCTTATCGTAACCATCAAAAGCATCGGACGTATAATCAGCAACAGCACTTTTTAAGCTACCGAATAAATCCTGATAGTCGATGATATAGCCGTAATCTTTATCGTCACCATTCAAGCGATTAACGCGGCAAATTGCCTGAAACAAACCGTGATCGCGCATTTTCTTGTCAATGTAGAGATAAGTCGCACTGGGGGCATCAAAACCTGTGAGCAGTTTATCCACGACAATCAGCAACTTCATTTGTGCGGGTTCATCAATAAATCGTCTTTTGGCTTCATCCTCAAAATCTTCTCTGGATTTACCAGCCAACATTTTTTGATAAATTTCATACTGCATTAACTTTTCAGTGTAACCCTCGCCTGTTTCTTCGCCCTTAATATCGTTATGAGTGGGTGCAAATGAAGTCACAATCGCACACTGTTTAAAGCCAGCTTCTTGAAACAATTGATAATAACGACAGGCATTATAAATACTGTCCGAAACCAGCAAGGCATTACCTCTACCGTTTTGCAATCGTTCTTTGGTTTCCATATCCAGCAAAATATCCGCGACCACTTTTTGCAAACGACCGACTGAGCTGAACACTTTTTTCATTGTTCCCCATTTCTTTTTCAGTTCATTTTTAGCCGCTTCGCTTAAGCCTTTGGTTTTGCTATCGAACCAAATATCAATTTTATCCATTGAGCTTATTTTTTGCTCAATGTCACGGGCTTCATAACGTAAATCCAACACTACACCATCTTTAACTGCTTCATTAAATTTATAGGTGTGAATATAGCCGCCAAATATCTCAATGCTTTTTTGTTTGTCTGCGTGTAATAGCGGTGTGCCAGTAAAACCAATGAACAACGCTTTTTCACCTAAAAGCTGGCGCATCGCTTTATTCAAATCCCCGCTTTGCGTACGATGGCATTCATCCACCAACACATAAAGATCGCCTTTCGGCTTAAAGTCTTTCGGTAAACTGCTTTTTAACTCAGCCAAATAACTGTCGTAATCCGCCTCTTCTTTACTAGCGAATTTATGAATCAAAGAACACAACAGCCAAGGCGTTATTTCATTCAGATTATTAATTAAATCCGCACCGCTTTTTGTTCTAACAATGTCTTCATCAACACCTTTAAAAACCTTTTCGATTTGCTTATCCAACTCGTCACGGTCGGTAATAATCAACACTCTGGCGTTCGGGTTATATTCTTTTAACCACTTGGTAAGCCATACCATCGTTAAACTCTTACCGCTGCCTTGCGTATGCCAAATAATCCCGCCTTGTTTTTGGCGAATATGTTCCTGCGCGGCTTTGAGTCCAAAATATTGATTGGGTCGGCACAATTTTTTTTGTCCTCGGTCGAAAACGACAAAATCGTGCAATATCTCCAGCAAGCGTTCTTTATTCAACAGCTCAATAATGTGTTTATCCAACAAATTATTGGCTAGCTCGGCTTGCTCTCTGAGTGGCTTGGTCAGTTCCAACAGATAACTATCGTTAGCATTAAATTCTTCGCTGACTTCTTTCCATGTTTGATAATACTTTTCAGAGGTATCAATCCCTGCATAACGCAAGCCTTGCACATCTTGCCCCGCCATGACTAACTGAACAGTGGTAAAAAACGGCTTGATGAACAAATGTTTCTGATTGTCATTGCTTTGGCGTATGCCTTCGGATATGGACACCGTACTGCGTTTTAATTCCAGCACACCGATGGCAATGCCATTGATATAAATCACAATATCGGGGCGTTTGTGGTGAACGCCTTTAATACTGACTTCTTCCGCAATGGCAAAATCATTAGCAAGTGGATTTTTCCAATCAATAAAACACACCGTTTCTTTGTTTTGTCCGACTTCTGCTTTGACTTGCAAGCCATAACGCAATAAGGAATAAACCGCTTTATTGGCTTGATAAAGGTTGTCGTTATGGTTGATAGTAACGGCTTTTTTTAATTCAAACAGAGCTTTGTTAATCAGAGTTTGGCTATAACCTTGTTTAGTTAAAGAATCGGTCAGTATGGCAATATCCAGATTACTATTTTCTTCTTTTTCCAAATTACCTAAATAACGATAGCCTAATTGTTGTTGAAATAATTTAACCACGCGATTTTGCGTGATTCGCTCTATTTGTCCGATTTTGCTCATGTTTAATTATTAGTTGTTAATTGTTAATGATTAATCTGATTTTGCCCGTTAATAGGTTTTGCATCATGCCCTGCTTTATCGCTTTTATTTTGGCGAGTTTGGTTTCTAGGGCGGTTATTTCTGTGTCCATGTCGGAGAGGATTTTGGCTATTTGGGTTTGTTCTTCGGGTGATGGGAGAGGAATTTCAAAATTCCTAATTCTTGTTAATGCTAATTTAGGTTGAGCCCCCATCGTCCTTTCAGCTTCTATTTTATTTTGAATAAAGTCTGATCTTAATACGCATAATAAATAACTAGTATTGCATTTTATATCTGTTATTTTGTTAGCATTTTCTGTCAAATTCGCACCATTTAAAATATCAGGAACACGACCTACTAAACCTAGTGTACCAGCTACTGAAATATAAATATCTCCTTTAAAAATTCTATAGTTCTTAATAATTGGAAATACATCTTCTGGAACATATTTTATATCTGTCAAAGAAATTCCATTATCAGACATATCCAATATTCGTATGTATGGATGTGGTGTTATAATTTCTGTTAGTTGTTTACCTAGTGGTAAACGTTTACCACTTTTTACCTCCGAAATATCCCCCAGCTTTTTAACTTCCCAGCCCTCTTTTGATTGCAGTAGTGTTTGCATTGCCCCTTGTTTGATATTGCGTTTTTTGACAATGAGTTTTTCTAAACTGCTGATTAACGGATCGGTATCGGATAAGGCAGTAGCAATAGCGGCTTGTTCTGCTTTGGTGGATGGAATGGCAATTTCAATATTTTCAATTGTTTTCGCGTTTAAACTTGGCACTCCAGATGCTTCGTTATATGAATACCAATCAATTTGCAAAAATTTGTAATATAAATACTTAGGAAAATATTTGTTAAATATTTCTGTATAAAATAAAGTATCAACAGTCCAAAATGGTGAATTCATAAAACGCGGTTTATCAATTGTTCCTTTTCTTCCAATCAAAACAGATTCTTTGTCATACAAGAAATGATTTGTATAACCCATTAAACCGCCAGTTCCTAAAATGGGATATTGTCCGTTTATATTTTCCACTTCCTTTTGACTTTTCCCGTGTTTAACTTTTAAAACATCGCCGAGTTTCTTAATCTCCCAATCCTCAGGAATAACCCCCACGTCCGTTTGTTTATAACCTGCTTTTAATTCCATCTTTGAATCCCTGTCTCAGACAAGCCAAAACCACGCACAATACATATAGAAAACTGACTTTTTCTATACACGTTTTTAAAATAGATATAGATTTTCGTCATTTTTGATGTACGTTGCTGAGTAGCTCATAAAGAGCGGTGTTGATGTAATAGTTCTCGCGTCCTATCTTACGTTTTACCAGTAGTTCAATACGGATAAGCTCATCGAGATAGCGGGTTGCGGTAATTCGACTCACGCCGAGTTCTGACATAATAAAATCAATCTTGGTGTAAGGATGACGAAACAGATTATTAAGCAAGTCTTGGCTGTAAATTTTGGGCAATTCATCGCGCATTTTTTGCTTGAAGGCAATCATCATGGTTTTGATACTTCCGACTAAAACAATGGTTGCTCGCGCCGTTTGTTCGATACCGTCCAACATGAATAATAACCACGGTTGCCAATCATCAGTGTCTCGCGTGGCTTGTAGCAAGTGGTAGTAATCGGCTTTGTGCTGATTGATGTAACGACTCAGATACAGTATGGGGATTTTTAACAAGTCTTGTTTGACCAGATACAGAATATTGATAATGCGCCCTGTTCTGCCATTGCCATCATAAAACGGATGAATGCTTTCAAACTGGTGATGAATCACCGCCATTTTTGTGAGTGCATCCCAGTCACACAGTTCGTCATCATTGATAAAACGCTCCAAGTTAGTCATCAAGGCAATAATTTCATCGGGATGTTGCGGCGGGGTGTAAACCACTTCGCCTGTGGCATCATTTTTTAAAGCTGTACCCGATAATTTGCGAAAGCCCGCGCTGTTTTCCTCAATGGTGGCTTGAATATGCAGAATGTGGCTATTGGTCAGTAAGCCTTGCGTTCTGACTTGTTCAAAGCCATAACGCAACGCTGCTGCGTAACTATGTACTTCTTTGGCGGCTATGCTGGCAAAATCTTGGGTGATACTGTCACTGCGGTAAATGTCATCGTGGGTGGTAATAATGTTCTCAATCGCGGAGCTGTCTTTGGCTTCTTGTAATGCCAGCGTATTGATAAGAATACTCTCGTTAGGAATGCTGGCGGCAACGCCTTTTAATTCAGCCAGTGCGGTATTGGCTTTGCTGAGTTTTTTTAATACGGCTTTGGTTTCAATATCTTGTTCTAGCGGTAATGGTTTGATGGGTGTCATAAGCTGAACCCCATGTTTGCCAAATGCGCCATGACTTTAGTTTCTAAACTGTCTACTTCTGCGGTTTGCTCTGGTAATGGCGTTTCATAGCGTTCTGCCAATTCTTTTATGCGCTGGGTCAGGCGTTGGCTTATGCGCTCCATTTCGGTTTTAACGCTGCGCTCAATACTTGCCATCCATTTATCATCAACGACTAATTGTTTAATATCGGCTTCGGTCAGTTTTGAGTAATGGTTAAGGGCTTTATTATCCAACTCGATACTCAGTGCTTTAATTTTTTTGCTGAGGTCGGCTTGTTGGTCAATTAGTTTTAAGTAGGTTTTTAATACTTTAATTTCTTCGGCATTAGCAGCTTTTAATGTTGCGGTATCAATGGCTTTTAGGCGTTTCTGTACGTTGGCTTTATTAACTTTATCAACGTCAAAAAAATAGCCGTCTTCGTTGCTGTGTTCTTCTTCTAATTCGGTAAGCTGGGCGGCAATGGTTTCCTTTTCGGCTTCCAATACTTCAATGGCTTTTTTCTCTGTTAAAAAATAGCAGTCAATGACTAAGGTTTTAGGGACTAAATCACAATCCCAACCTTTGTCGATCTCTTTACCTGCTTTGTTTTTTACTAAAATTCGTTCAGGCTGGGCTTTCCAACCATCAACGGCAATTAAATAACAATCATCTTGCAGGGTTTCATGCCAATAATTCATCAAATGTTGATAGACATCGTATTTATCCAGCAATTTTTTATCGGTGTAGGTTGCCAATATGTCTTCTGAAACCGTGTGACTTATTTGCTTGGGCTTTATGCCGATGGTTAAGGCTTTTAGATAGTCAGTATTGTGGGTTTTCCAGTCGGAAAATAACGCATCCATTGCTTCACTGAAACTGATAAATTCAGGGTGGTTGAAAATGGTTTGTTTAATGCTGTCTTTGTTGATTTTTAACTGGCTGTAGTTGGTTCTGTCAGTGGCTGAGAATAGTTCAGCTTTCAAGCTGGGATAAACGTCCCAATAGCCATTTAATGCTTCAATGTCCGCATTGGGAATGCCGCCTAATAAATGGGCTTCTATGTCTTGAACATCCTCAATTTCTTGGCTGTCAATGTAACGGGGAATGTTTAAATTAAAATCATTTTTGGGGTCTGATATTTCGCTGTAAGGCACAAAACGGCTGAATTTAGGCAGTTCTATTTGTTTGGTAAATACATCGACAATTTTATGAATATCCTGCTCACGCAAGCGGTTTTTGTTGCCGTCTTTCATAAAGCCTTTGCTGGCATCTATCATAAAAATGCCTTGACGCTGGTCTGCACTTTCTTTGTCAATGACAATAATGCAGGCGGGAATGCCCGTGCCATAAAATAAGTTGGCAGGTAAGCCGATAATGCCTTTGATGTAACCCCGCTCAATCATGTTTTTGCGAATGTCGGCTTCAACATTGCCACGAAACAAAACACCATGCGGCAAGATACACGCTCCTTTGCCTGTACTTTTTAAGGATTTGATGATGTGCAGTAAAAACGCATAATCGCCGTTTTTTTCAGGCGGAATGCCTATGCCATCAAAACGCTCATAAATGTCATTGGCAGGGCTAAAACCTTGTGTCCAGTTTTTTAAAGAAAACGGTGGATTAGCGACAATAAAATCAAAGGTATCAAGGTAGCCGTATTTATCTTTGAAATAGGGATCAGATAGGGTGCTTTGTCCTCGGTGAATTTCACTAAACGTTTGACCGTGCAGAATCATATTCATCCGTGCCAACGCAGCGGTTGATACATCTTTTTCTTGTCCGTGAATCGTGCCTTTACCATTGGCTTCATCAATGGCTTTGAGCAATAGCGAACCTGAACCGCAAGTAGGATCATAAAAAGTTGTGGTGTTAGTGGCATTTTTAATGCCCAACACTTTGGCAATAATGCGGCTAACTTCACTGGGTGTATAAAACTGCCCTTTGCTTTTGCCGCTTTCAGTAGCAAAGTGACTTATCAGGTACTCGAAAGCATCACCCAATATGTCATCACCTTCAGCACGGTTTTTACTAAAATCAAGCGCAGGGTTTTCAAAAATGGCAATCAAATCGGTGAGCGTGTCCACCATTTCTTTGCCTTTGCCTAACTGGTCATCATCGTTAAAATCCGCTGCATCAAAAACGCCTTTAAGATCGTTGGCTGTCGCTAACTCACCAATAATGGTGTTCATTTTATCGCCAATGTCTTTTTGATGTTTGAGAGCCACCATAGCCTGAAAACCACCGCCTTGCGGTATTTCAATGGGTGCGTCGGGGACGTTGGTATATTTATCAGATACATACTTTACGAACAACAACGCGAGTACATAATCCTTATATCGGCTTGCATCCATGCCGCCTCTGAGCGCGTCGCAACTTGCCCAAAGGGAGCTGTACAGTTCTGATTTTTTGATTGCCATGTTTTTTTGATTGTCCCTGTTAGGTGTTTTTGGTGTTGTGCTGGATTATATAGGGTTTAGCTGGCGTTTTTCCAAAACAAAGCCACACCAAAGCATCCAGCCGCCACTCTTGGGTTTCTCTGAGGGCTTTAATCGCTTTGTACAGTTCGTTATCCAGCATGATTTGATATTTTGCCAGTGCGTCGCGTCACTGTCCTTGCTCGTTTGTTGCGTACTGTTTGGGTGATTTTCAGCACTGACGGGCTTAGTTGAGCTTGTTTTATTTCATCTTGGTAAAGCTGCATCAGAGCGGAAGAGCATTATTGAGCAGCTTAGGTTTATCAGTCTTTTTGTAAAACCAGTAACCGATTATTAGCGGGCATGGCATTATCACTGATTAAGTGTAAGCCGCTGGCGGTTGCTAACAACAGGATATCTTCAAAATGCCTGATGCCGCTCAAGCTATTTTGGCTTTTAAGCGATTGATCGAATCGGGCATTACTGTCGCTGGTATAAGTGCCGTTGTAGTTAAACGGCCCATAAATACAAACCAAAGCCTTGGGATTAAGGTGCGTAGCCAGACGATGAAACAATATCTGTACTTCATCCCAGCTCATAATATGCAGCGTATTGGCGGTAAATAATGCGTCAATTGTGTTGCATGACCACACGGTATCAGTCACATCCAGCGTTATTGCAGGTTTCAGATTGGGTAAGCGCGTTTCTTCCAGCCACAAACCGATACCCTTAATATTTTCAGCCCTGTCGGTAGGTTGCCATTCAATATGTGGCAGGTGTCGGGCAAAATGACAGGCGTGTTGTCCTGTGCCGCTGCCGATTTCCCAGACGGTGGTGGGATGACAGAAAACGGTGCTAATCATCTGTAAAATCGGGTCTTTATTATTCTCGCAGGCTTGAGAAAACGGTTTGTGTGTCATGAGTTTGCTAGATTGATGATATTCTGAGCTTTTAACTGTACTGGTTTTAAAAATGGAAGTAAAACAAATCCATAGTATGGCTGAGGTTGATGGTGCGGTCTGGAATCGCCTTGCGGGTCACGCTTACCCTTTTTTGCGGCATGAGTTTTTATTGGCATTGGAGCAAAGCGGTTCAGTCTGTCAGCAAACGGGTTGGATACCTGCGCATTTGCTGGTGATGAACGCCGATGAACTGGTCGCCTTCATGCCCTTGTATCTTAAACAGCATTCGTGGGGTGAATATGTGTTCGATCACCAGTGGGCGCAGGCTTATCAGCAACACGGACTGGATTATTATCCAAAATGGCTGACGGCGATTCCGCTGACACCGTGTCAGGGCAGCCGACTTGTGATGCAAGAAACTATCAACCCGCTGGAAGTCATGCACACGGTGCTGGAATTTATCAAACAGCGTTCAGAACAACTGGATATTTCTTCATGGCATTGTTTGTTTCCAGAAGTGCAACAGCTTGAACAATTGCGCTCGTTGGGTTTAGCCATTCGTGAGGGCGTGCAGTTTCACTGGTTTAATCGGGATTATCGTGATTTCAATGATTTTCTGTCCACGTTAAATGCCAGTAAACGCAAAATGCTGAAACGGGAACGCCGCCGTGTGAGTGAACAAGGCGTTAGTTTATTGCGTATTGCAGGACATGAGGTCAGCGACCAGCAGTGGCAGGTATTTTTTCAGTTTTACGCGCTGACCTATATAAAAAAAGGTGGGCAGCCGTATTTGAATCTGGCGTTTTTTCAGCAAATCGCGGCAACTATGGGCGAGCAGTTACTCATGGTTCTGGCGATGAAAGACGGCAAACCTGTTGCAGCGGCATTAAGTTTTATCGGCGCAGATACCTTGTATGGTCGCTATTGGGGTTGTTATGAGGAATATAACAGTCTGCATTTTGAAACCTGCTATTACCAAGGGCTGGACTATTGTATTGAACACGGTTTACAGCGGTTTGATTCAGGGGCGCAAGGCGAGCATAAAATTGCGCGTGGTTTTGAACCTATCACTACTTATTCTGGGCATTGGATTAAAGATGCGCAATTTGCAACAGCGATTGAGCTGTTTTTAAGCAGAGAGCAACACGCCATGCGCCAGTATAAGCAGGATGCCGCTGCTTATCTGCCATTTAGGGAGGCGGATGTTAAAAAAACCTGAGTAGTCCTAAATAGTGAGTGATAAAAACGGGAGGTCAAGCTCTGCTTGACTGTCAGGCAAAGCCTGACCTCCGACATGAATCACTCAATGTTTATCACTACCAAAGATTAAACACATTTAATCAGGCATTCTAAAATACACTTGCTCGGTTATTACATGATGCTTCCGAAAAGCAAGCAACGTTACTTCAATCCAAAAGGTTCACTAATGCGTAAAACCCTGATTAACCAACCCACAGACATTACAGCTTCTGATTTGAATTATTTAGATTTGGAACGGCTGGCACAGGTGGAAATAAGCTCCGAAAATCAGGAGTATCCTATTGAATCAGCCTTGGTAGACGGTTTAGAAGCAGGTTGGCGGGCGGCTTGTTCGGGAGAGCAAACCATACGCCTTATTTTTGACCAACCCCAGACCATCAAACAGATTGCACTGGTGTTTGATGAGCAGGAGCAGTCGCGCACCCAAGAATTTGTTTTGCTGTGGCGCATGGATAATGAAGACTTTTTTCGAGAAATTCTGCGTCAGCAATATCATTTCAGTCCGCCGCATTCTGCGCAGGAAACCGAGAACTACAGCGTGGATCTCAAACAACTGAAAGCCCTCGAAATACGCATTATTCCAGATATTAGCGGCGGTGAGGCGTGTGCAAAATTAACCCGCTTACGCCTTTCAGCACTGTGATTAACCGCATGGATTTTTAATCTATCAGGTGTCGTCTTTACCAACCCAACGCTGCACGGCGGGCGGCTGGTAATTACTATAGCGATCCAGCAGCGCGTCTGGGTTGCTGTCCACCATCAGCAGGGCATGAGTCTCTTGTTTAACAAACTGCTCTGCCAAAACGTGATCTAAAAACTGGATTAATGAGTCGTAATAACCTGCCACATTGAGCAGACCGCAGGGCTTTTGGTGAAATCCCAATTGCGCCCACGTCCAAATTTCAAATAATTCTTCCAGCGTACCTATGCCACCAGGCAAGGCGATAAAGCCGTCTGACAGTTCTGCCATCAACATTTTGCGCTCGTGCATGGATTCGGTGATATGCAGTTCTGTCAGATGCTGGTGGGCGATTTCTTTATGTGAAAGAGCTTTCGGTATCACACCGACCACCTCACCGCCGAGCTTTAAAACCCGATCCGCCACTCTACCCATGATGCCGATACTCGCTCCGCCGTAAACCAGTCGAATGTTGCGGCTGACCAATGCGTCGGCAAGTGCCGAAGCGGCTGAGGCATACAGCTCAAGTCGCCCCGAACTGGAGCCGCAATAGATGCAGATGCTGTTGATAGCTGTCATGTGTGCCTCTTTGTATGATGATATTACTGAATGCTGGAGGTCAGGCTTTGCCTGACTTGCAAGCAGAGCTTGCGCTCCACAATACAGGTAAATTTATGATTATGAACTTATTATTGTCAAAACTCCGCATCATGAAAGACATTCTGTACGTCATCCAAATCGCTCAACATATCTAAAAATTTTTCAAACAAGACAATATCATCATCATTATTAATGGCGGTCACGCTTCTGGGCAGAAACTGAATTTCATCCACCTCAAAATCAATTTCACCGAACGCATCTAATAGAGCTTGTTTGGCTTTAAAATAATCGGCTTGTGGGGTGAACACGGTGATTTTTTCCGCTTCACTTTCAATGTCACTGACATCAACATCCGCTGACAGTAACACATCAAGCACCGCATCCTCATCAGAATGTTTAAATGCCAGAATAGCGGCATGGTCGAACATATGGCTGACCGTGCCTTGCGTACCGATTTTGCACTTGGTTTTGGTAAAACACTGACGCACATCGCCAAAGGTACGGTTAGGGTTATCGGTCAGACAGTCAACGATGACCATACATCCCCCCGGGCCGTAGCCTTCATAGCGAGCGGGGGCAAAATCTTCACCACCGCCGCCTTTCGCCTTGTCGATTGCCTTGTCAATAACGTGGGTAGGAACTTGGTCTTTTTTAGCGCGTTCAATCAAACCGCGCAAGGCTAAATTACCAGCGGGATCTATACCGCCCGATTTGGCACTGACATATATTTCACGACCATATTTGCTGTAAACCTTTGCCTTGGCATCGGATGTTTTTGCCATAGACACTTTACGGTTTTGATACGCTCTACCCATTTTGCTGTTGCTCCAATGATGAAAAGCGCAGATTTTACAGATAAATGCGCGGTTCGACTGCTAAATTTCCACTATCACCGCAAACTGCAAACACTCATTCCCTGATAATGTGTTGATAACCAATAAGAGCGTGGCATAATCATCAGCAAATAACGAATAGGCATTCATCATGTTGCAAAACCGCCTTATTGTTCTGTTGTTGCTGTTGATTTTATTGCCGACGCTGGTCGTGGGTGCGATGGCGTATCGCTTGTCGTTTGATAACATCCGCGCCGAGCGTATCAAAATTGTCGGGCGCGTTGCCGAAAGTCGCCACGAGCAACTCAAACTGGTTTTGCAGCGGGCGAACCATCGAACCAACGCCTTTTTGTCGGATGTGCTGGTCAAATGCGTTGCCGCAGACCAACTCCGTCAAGCCTGTGCAACTGGGCTGATAAATGATTATTTGCACACCGAGGGAGCAACGGGCGCATTATTGTTTCGGCGCGGGGCAACTGACGGCATCAGCATCGCCACACCCGCGCTGTCAATCGCCGAACTGGGCGAATTTCAGCCTGACCAACTTGCCCGCTTCAGCAAACAAATGCCCAATCAGCCGCCGTTTTACTATGTCATCGCAGGTAATGCCAAGTTATCGTGGCAACTGGCGGTAACGTACCCCGTCAGCCTGATTCAGCCTATCTTTGTCAATCATCCTGATTTAGGCAACTCAGGTGAAACCTTTCTCGCCGACAGCGACGGCTTCTTTATTACTCAGGCTGCCTATCCAGCGGCACAAGGCTATAGCCATCCTATCTCAGTACAACCGATGCAGAGCTGTTTGAATCGACAAAATACCGAAGTATTGGATCTGGATTATCGCGGCGAGCCGATTATTCACGGTTTTCGTTACATTCCTGAAATCGGCGGCGGTTGCATCATGGCACATATTGAACAAGCCGAAGCCTTTGCACCGTTGCGCAAACTGGAAAAACAACTGGCAGTGGCAGTGGTGTTATTTATTCTACTGACTGCGCTGATTGCAAGGACACTGGCGCGGCGCATTATCAACCCTATTATTCGGCTTACCCACACTGCGCGGCGTATTCAGGATGGCGATCATTCCATTCGTGCCGAAGTCACAGGGGATGATGAAATTTCCGAACTGGCAAGTTCGTTCAACCACATGACCGATGCCCTGTCTGATGCCCAGCACAATCTGGAAGCCAGAGTCGAAGAGCGCACCCAAGCATTGCGCACCAGTCAGGAGCGTTATATGCTCGCGGAACGCGCTGTTAATGACGGCATCTGGGACTGGAATATTCTGACGCATGAATATTATCTATCACCGCGCTGGAATAAAATTCTCGGTTATGACGAAGGCGAACTGCCCAATATTGAAGCCATTTTTTTCGATTTAATTCACCCCGACGATAAAGCCCCTGCCAGTGAAGCCTTTCGTCGCCATTTACAAGACAACGAACGCTACTGCACCGAACTGCGCTTACGGCACAAAGATGGCAGTTATCGCTGGGTACTGGATAGAGGCGAAGCGATACGCGATAGCGACGGTCAGCCTGTGCGCATGGTCGGTTCTATTACTGACATTACCGAACGCAAAGCCGCCGAAGCCGAACTGCTGAAATACCGTGAACATCTGGAAGAACTGGTCGCTATCGCCACCGCCGAAGTCAAAGCGATTGTACAAACAGCAGTAAACGGCGTTATTTCCATTGATGGCAGCGGCGCAATCCGCACCTTCAACCCTGCGGCGGAACGGTTATTCGGCTGGAGCAGTGATGAAATTATCGGCAAAAATGTCTCGGTATTGATTCCAGAAGCTGAGAATGCCACACATGACAGCCATATACGCCATTTTCTGGCGACCAACCAGAGCAGCATTATCGGCACAGAGCGCGAAGTAGTTGCCCAGCGTAAAGACGGCAGTTATTTTCCAGTCAATCTCGCCGTCGGTCATGGCATTATTTCTGAGGGCAGACATATTTTCGTCGGCTTCGTGTCCGACATTACCCTGCAAAAACAGGCAGAACAGGAGCTGAGATTTGCCAAAGATACCGCCGAAACAGCCACCAAAGCGAAAGCCAGTTTTCTCGCCAACATGAGCCACGAAATTCGTACCCCGATGAATACCATCATCGGCTTTGCCGAAGTCGTTCTGCAAGACAAAAACCTGTCTCAAGACACCCGCAAACACCTCAATACCATCCTCAGTTCGGGTAAACATTTGCTGAATGTCATTAATGATATTCTCGATTTTTCCAAAATCGAAGCAGGCAAAATCCAGCTGGAAAATGTCTGTTTCAATTTACCCCATGCGGTACAGGAAGCCCTGCAAGCGGTGTGGCTGCGTGCGTCTGAAAAAGGGCTACATATCGAGCTGAAAATTGAAGCGGGTTTACCGCAATATTTTGTCGGCGATCCCCATCGCTTGCGGCAGGTGCTGTTAAATCTGGTGGGCAATTCCGTAAAATTCACCGAATCAGGCGTGATTACCGTTGTTATCGACACAGCCGACGGTACAAATATGATACATTTCGCCATCAATGATACGGGTATCGGCATGACTGCCGAACAAACCGCCCGAATTTTTGAATCTTTTTCTCAGGCGGATACCACCACCAGCCGACGGTTCGGCGGCACAGGCTTAGGCACAACTATCAGCAAACAACTCGTTGAAATGATGGGCGGACGTATCTGGGTGGAAAGCACATTGGGCGTGGGTTCTACCTTTCATTTTACCGTGCATTTGCCCGACACCACTTTTCAGGAAAGCTGTCTGTATCAGGCGCAGACTGAGCATAAAATCGAGTATTTTTCCCCGCGCAGTTTCAAGGTATTACTGGCAGAAGACATTGAAGCCAATGCCACACTGGCTATTTTGCGCCTTGAACAGCAAGGGCATCAGGTCACTTGGGTTAAAAACGGTCAGGAAGCGATAGACGCATTCACCAACAATCATTACGACCTGATTCTGATGGATTTACAAATGCCCGTGCTGGACGGCATCAATGCCACAAAGCGCATTCGTCAACTGGAAACAGGCGGCGACAGTCGCATTCCCATTGCGGCACTGACCGCCAGTGTCTTGCAGCATGAACGGGAAGAATGTATTCAGGCAGGCATGGATGCCATCATCGGCAAACCGATTAATATCGATGAACTGCTGGAGCACATGGAAACACTGGTCGCCAAAGGGGCAGGTACAGTACGAACCATAATCAAGGTGGAAAATAAGCCGCAGACGGTTATTGATTTTAGCCCGTTACTGACAGTCGCCGACATCGCCAACGCACTGGCAACGTGGCGCGAGCCGCTGGTTTATGCCAACGCGCTGCTTCATTTTGCCAATGAACACACCGACGATGCCACGCAAATGCAGCGGCTGTTTACCGAAAACCCCAACGATACCGAAGCCGTGCGCCGCATGACGCACGCGCTGAAAGGCGTTGCAGGTAATCTCATGTTGCGGGACGTTTTCCCGTTGGCAACCGAACTGGATACCCGCCTGAAAAGCGGCGATATTGAGCGCATTGCTGAACAATTGACCGTGCTGGATACCGCGCTTAATACAGCCGCAACCGCTATTTTGCAATTACAATTACCCGCACAACACCCTAATAATTCAGCAGAACCATTAGCTGCCGAACAAATCCGCGCACTGTTGCAGCAATTATTGACGGCACTGGATACCTTGAATCCCGACAACATCGAACCGCTATTGCAACAACTCGCGCCCTCTATTGATGAATACGGATTCAACATCATCCACCGTCAGGTTGATAATTTTGATTTTGACAGCGCGAAAACCGAAGCGCGAAAATTACTGGCACGGTTCACCGCCCCTCTCGATGGAGACCCAACATGAAAGACAGTTACAAAGTGCTGGTCGTTGACGACGAACCCAATAATTTAAAAGTCCTCCAGCAAATTCTCAAAGATTACTTTCAGCTTATTTTTGCCATTAACGGCGAAAAAGCACTGGCAGCGGCAAAAGAACATCATCCCGACATTATCCTGCTCGACATCATGATGCCTGATATGGATGGTTATCAAGTCTGCCAACACCTCAAAGCCGACCCGTTGACCGCCAACATTCCTGTGATTTTCGTTACCGCAATGGGCGAACAAGAAGATGAAGCGCGCGGCTTTGATGTCGGCGCGGTTGATTACATCCAAAAACCCGTGTCCGCGCCTATCGTACTGCGCCGCGTACAAACCCACCTTTCCTTAGTGCGCGTTGCCGAACTGGACAAACTGGTACACGCCGCCATTAAAATGCTCGGCGAAGCAGGACACTATAACGACACCTGCACAGGCGAACACATCTGGCGTATGGCAGCTTATTCTGCCGCGCTTGCCCGCGCCGCCGACTGGACACCCGCGCAAGTCAGCATGATTGAACTTGCCGCCGCCACGCACGACACAGGCAAAATAGGCATTCCACACGCCATCCTTAAAGCAGGGCATAGCCTCAATGCCGACGAATGGGAAATTATGAAAACCCACGCGCAAATCGGTTATGACATTCTCAGCAAAGCCGACAACCCCGTCTTTAAAATGGCGGCGGACATCGCCCGTTATCATCATGAAAAATGGGACGGCAGCGGCTATCCGCTGGGACTGGCAGGTGAAGCCATACCCGAAGCGGCGCGTATCGTCGCCATCGCCGACGTATTCGACGCACTGACCACCAAACGCCCCTACAAAGAACCATGGACACTCGAAGACACCTTACAGACCATGCAACAAAATGCAGGCAGTCATCTCGACCCGCACTTATTCGACCGCTTTTTACAGATAATGCCCGAAATTCTCAGTATCAAGGCAACGTGGGCTTAGCGATGATAGGGGTGGTTATGCAGAATGCTCCATGCCCGATACAGTTGTTCGGCAACCACAATACGCACCAGCGGGTGCGGAAAGGTGAGTTTTGATAAACTCCATGATTCCCGCGCCAGTTGTTTGACTTCATCGGCTAAACCCTCAGGCCCGCCGACCAGTAACGACACGGATTGCCCGTTTTCCAGCCAGCGTTGCATTGCTTGTGCCAGTTCGGGAGTTGTCCACGGTTTGCCAGGGATGTCCAGTGTGACGATGTGGGTGCTTTGCGGCAGGGCGGCTATCATGCGTTCGCCTTCGTCTTTGGTAATTCGTGCAATATCGCTGTTTTTGCCGCGTTTACCAGCGGGAATTTCTTTCAGTACCAGTTCACATTCACGCGGTAAGCGTTTGGCGTATTCATCGTAGCCCTGCTGTACCCAGATGGGCATACGGTTGCCTATGGTAATAAAGTTGATTTGCATAAGGCGGTTATTTTAACGGACGACCTTTCCCGTCTTTATTGATTTGTCCGCCAAATAACAGCACGGCTTCAATAAATCCCCATGCAGCACCAAAACCCATGGTTGCGGCGGTCAGTGCAAGCTGTGCCAAACCCAGTTTATAAAAGCCTAAATAAAAGCGGTGTATGCCTGTAAAGCCTAATAACAGTGCCAGTACAGCGGCAACGTATTTATATTTAACGGCTTGTGGCGGATGTAAATACGCACCGACTAAGGTTACATTAATAGCCGCCGTGCCTTCTAGGTCAAAATTGACATCATCCCCCTGATCAGGCGGTACGTCCTCCGCCCAGCCTTGTAAATCAAAAGCAAAAAACTGCTCTTCGCTTTTTATTACGCCCGATTGTGTTTTAGGGTCGTAACTTTCGATATGTCCGATCATGTTTTATATCCTGTGTTATTTTTATTATTTTTAGTTATCTTGTAAACGTACTGCGAGTACATCGCATTGTGCATGGTGCAATACACTGTTGGCAGTTGAGCCGAGCAGCAATGCTAAGCCATGCCGACCGTGTGAGCCGATAACAATCAAATCAACCTTGTTTTCTTCGGCAATGCGGATGATTTCAACTTTAGGGCTGCCCATTTCCAGCCACTGACACGTTTCAGGCACTGCCAGTTTAACGGCAAGTTCTGTTAATCTTACTTTCGCGTTGTTCATCAGTTCAGCGGTCAAGTCCAGATTAAAGGGAATATCCGCGCCATAACCCGCATCGGTAATCGGCAAGCTGTCCACCACATGAACCAGACTGAGTGTCGCCTGATAGCGTTCCGCGAGGTCTTTTGCGCGGTTGATGACAATATCACATTGTTCAAAAAAATCGACCGCCAGTAATATATGTTGGTAATTATTCATCAGTGTTCCTGTGTTCATGAAAGAATTAAAGCAGTTACTTGAAAAGCAATCACTAAATATAAGAATGCCAAGCCTAAACTAAAAGCAAAACTTTGTTCCAATGCGTTGCGCATGATATGCCCAGTAATGACCCAATGCCAGATAATTACGCCTATCATCGCTAAAAAAGCCAATAAATTCTCTGGGTTGACAATCATGGTCGCGATAGGCGGCAGAGCAAAAATATCCAGCAACGCATCAACGCCTAATAATGCGCTGGTTGTCTGACAAAAGCGGGTCAATTTGCCGCTGACAAATAAGCAAATCCAGCTGAAAGCCCCGACAAGCAAGACCCCGATTCCCGCTTTTAACACCGCGCTGAACCAGTCTGTGCTGAGATTCATCAATAAAAAATTGATACCCAGATTAGCGGCAGCCAATAGTTTTAATAAGCTGCTGGAGTAAGGTAAATCCTGCGGTGTTTTTTTCAGCAGGCAAATGTCGAATAGTAACTTTATCAAATCAAGCATGGTTTTTATGAGTGGTTAGTGTGGGTGCGCGGGTGGCGGTTATCATAAACTGACTGTCGGTGTGCGTCCAAATTCTAATCATCTGGCGCGTTCAATAATGCTGATAAGGCGTTGTGTATCGGTAAAAATAAGGCACTGAGTTATAATGCACTTCGTTAATGATTTTGCTTGTCGTATGCAGTTGGAATGGGGCAGCATCTTATGAGTTGCTGTTTGCATGATCAAATATTTTTCAGGTGTCGGTTTTTTATAAAATTAAAGTGAATATTATGCGTAAATTAAAGTTGATAACGCGGGTTTTGTTAGCTCTGGTATTGGTTCTGTCTGTTGCGGGGTGTGCAGGGAGCAAAGTCACTGAAAGCACAGGCGAGTATTTTGACGATGCCATCGTGACCACAAAAGTTAAATCTGCCATTTTGGCTGATTCCAGACTTAAGCTGCTGGATATTACCGTAACTACTTTTAAAGGTGCGGTTCAGCTTAGTGGCTTTGTGAATTCGCCTGATGTGGCGGCTCGCGCGGTACAGGTGGTCAGAACCGTTAAAGGCGTTAGAGTGGTGAATAACAGTCTGGTGGTAAAATAAACGAATGCTTACATTTGGGTAGTGTGCGTATCGTAAGGTGTTACTCTGCACCGTCTCACACTATCCAAATTCAAACCGATCAACATAACTTCATTCATTGCTAGAAAATCCAATGGCTAACACGCCCGCTTTCCCCGTCTCTATTCCAAAAGCTCAGCAAGCACTTATCTGGACAAATTTAACAGGTTGCGCCGAATCCTTGGCGATAGCCAATGCGATTGAACAAGAAAATCGCCTGTTTGTCATTGTCACCCCCGACAATCAAACCGCATTACAGCTCACGCATGAATTAGCGTTCTTTTTACAGAACCAATACCCGATACTGCACTTCCCCGATTGGGAAACCCTGCCTTATGACGTGTTTTCGCCGTTGCCTGAAATCACCTCCGAACGCCTGAAAACGCTGGTGTTACTGCCCGAAGTCAAACGCGGCGCGTTAGTGGTGTCGGTCAACACGTTAATGCACAAACTCGCCCCGCGCGAACACGTTTTAGCCAACAGTTTTGCGATAAAAGTCGGCGATACTTTTAACTTGGAACTCAACCGCTTAAAGCTGGAAAGTGTCGGTTATCACTGCGTCTCGCAAGTCTACAGTCACGCAGAATTTGCGGTACGCGGCGCGATTATCGACATTTTTCCGATGGGCAGTAACGTCCCGTTTCGCATTGAATTATGGGATGAAGAAGTCGATTCCATACGCACCTTCGACCCTGAAAGCCAATTATCGTTAGATAAAATCGACCAGATTCAATTATTTCCCGCGCATGAATTTCCGTTTACCGACGAAGCGATTAAACAGTTTAGACTGAGTTTTCGAGAGCATTTTCCGAACGCCAGTCCGAAAAACACCCTGTATGTCGATGTCAGCAAAGGCATCACCCCCAACGGCATTGAATATTATTTGCCGCTGTTTGTGGAACAGACCGCGACGCTGTTTGATTACCTGCCGAAAACCGCCGTATTGGTATTATCGGAATCATTTCATGAGCTGGCACAGGCGTTTTACAGCGAAGCCGAAGAACGTTATGAACAACGCAAATATGACCTTGAACGCCCGTTGCTCAAGCCTGAATCCCTGTTTTTATCAGCACAAGACATTGCCCGCACCAGCGAACATTTCGCGCGTATTATTCTCGGAGGTCAGGCTTCGCCTGACGCTGCAAGCGGAGCTTGCTCTCCACTGCCCGATTTAACCATCAATGCCAAACTGCCACAACCTGCGGGCGCGTTACAACACTTTATCAGCACGTTTCAGGGCAAAATCCTGTTTGTTGCCGAAGGTGCAGGACGCAGGGAAGCCTTAGCCGACAAGTTACGCAGCTATAAAATAACCGCCAAGCAAGTTGATAACTGGCAAGGTTTTTTACATTCCGACGTGTCGCCGTGTTTGTTGGTTGCGCCGATAGATCACGGCTTGTTACTGGATAATCCAGCAATCGCTATCATCACCGAAAGCCAGTTATCAGGTGAAAAAGTCGAACAGCGGCGCAGACGGCGCAAATCAGCGGCGCGTGAACTTGAAAACATCATCAACAACCTCAACGAATTGAGCATCGGCTCACCTGTGGTGCATCAAGAACACGGTGTCGGGCGATATTTGGGTTTGCAAACGCTGACCGTCGGCGGCATTGCCAACGAATTTTTGATGTTGGAATACGCGAATGGCGACAAATTGTATGTTCCCGTGTCGGCGTTACAAGTCATCAGCCGCTACACGGGCATGAGTCCAGAAGACGCGCCGCTGCATAAATTGGGTAACGATGCGTGGCAAAAAATCAAGAAAAAAGCCATAGAACGCATTCATGACGTTGCCGCTGAACTGCTGGAAATTCACGCCAAACGCGCGATTAAACAAGGTCATGCCTTTGCTATCGACGACGAGGAATACCAAGCCTTTGCCGATGCCTTCCCGTTTGAAGAAACGCCCGACCAACAAGCCGCCATCGAAGCCATTTTAGAAGATATGGCAAGTCCACAACCGATGGATAGAGTGATTTGCGGCGATGTCGGGTTTGGTAAAACCGAAGTGTCGATGCGGGCGGCGTTTATTGCCGTGCAAGCGGGTAAACAAGTCGCCATGCTGGTGCCGACCACGCTACTGGCACAACAGCATTATCAGAACTATCAAGACCGTTTCGCGGATTGGGCAGTAAAAGTGGAAGTGCTGTCGCGTTTTGTCAGTGCCAAACAGCAAAAACAACTCGCCGAACAACTGGCGCAAGGGCAGATTGACATCATCATCGGTACGCACGCGCTATTGTCCAAAGAATTGAAATACAAAGCTCTGGGCTTGGTCATCATTGATGAAGAACACCGTTTTGGGGTGCGGCAAAAAGAGCATTTCAAAAAATTGCGGCATGAACTGGATATGCTCACACTCACCGCCACACCGATTCCGCGCACGTTGAATATGGCAATGGCAGGACTACGCGATATTTCCATTATTGCCAGTCCGCCGCCCAATCGCCACGTTATTAAAACCTTTATCACCGAATGGGTCGATGCACAAATCAAAGAAGCCTGTTTGCGCGAAATCAAACGCGGCGGGCAGGTGTTTTTTCTGCATAACGATGTGAAAACCATGGACAAAATGGCGCGTGAATTAGGCGCGTTAATTCCCGAAGCGCGAATTGAATCGGCACACGGACAAATGCCAGAACGCGAACTGGAACGCATCATGCGCGATTTTTATCACCAGCGGTTTAACCTGTTGCTGTGTTCGACCATTATCGAAAGCGGCATTGACATCCCCAGCGCGAATACCATCATCATCAACCGCGCCGATAAACTGGGCTTAGCGCAACTGCACCAACTGCGTGGCAGGGTAGGGCGTTCCCATCACCGCGCCTATGCCTATTTCATCGTGCCGCCTAAATCATTGTTGAGCAAAGATGCAGTCAAACGTTTGGAGGCGGTCGAAGCCTCAGGCGAATTAGGTGCCGGTTTTATGCTGTCCTCGCATGATATGGAAATACGCGGCGCGGGTGAATTATTGGGTGATGAACAAAGCGGGCAAATTCAAGAAATCGGTTTTAGCTTGTATAGCGAATTATTAGAACGCGCGGTAACTGCGTTGAAATCGGGCAAACTACCTGAACTCGACACGCCGATGGACAAAGGCGTAGATGTCGAACTGCAAGCCGCCGCGCTGATTCCCGAAGATTATTTACCCGATGTGCATCTGCGTTTGGTGTTATACAAACGTATTTCCAACACCGACACCACCGCCGACTTGCGCGAGCTACAAATTGAAATGATTGACCGTTTCGGCTTGTTACCCGAACCTGTGAAAACCTTGTTCAGCGTGACCGAACTGAAACAACGCGCCGAACTGTTAGGCATCAAAAAAATAGAAGCCAGTGCGACAGGCGGACGCATTATTTTCGGCACACAACCCACTATCAATGCCGAACAATTGATTCACCTTATTCAAACCCAAGCACAATGCTATCGGCTGGATGGTATGGATAAATTACGCTTCACGAAAAACTTTACCAGCGTGGAAGAAAAGGTGGGATTTATTGGGCAGTTATTGGAGACGTTAAAAGTGTAATGTCGCGTGGGAACCAGATTTGAAGGATTTTTACAGAATTGTGGGAGTGGCTTTAGCCACGATGATCGTGGCT
>JAURYI010000033.1 GCA_030654015.1 Methylococcales bacterium
GGCTAGGCGTAAGGATTCGTGCGTAAATTGCTATTAGTCCTCTGTAAGCCCTATTGCACCTACATTCCAAACATAATTTCATAGTCTACTGGCAGTGGATTTCGCTCTTTTAACTCGAACAGTCCGAAGCGATTGAGATGGGATGTCTTGTATGGACTCAAGCTTGCAATTAATTCCGGCGTGAGTGTCATCCCTTCCGCCTCCAATTCCTTTAACGACTGCGTGATAGTCTGGCAATTGTGGAAGATCACAAGGTTGGCGATCAGATGATTGTATTTGATAACCTTCAGTTGATCATCACGAACGTTTTCGGCGATGCTGTCGGCTCCGAAATAGATCCATTGCGCGAACTGGTTGAAACCTTCGCATTTATTTTGAGCCGCCTGGATGATGCTACGCAGATCTTCATCACCTATGTATTCCAGCAAGAAAATAGTGCGGATCACACGTCCAAGTTCCCGAAACGCGAAGTATAATTTATTCTTGCGGCTGGCTGTTCCAAGTTTGCGCAGTATAGTCGATGGTGAAATCCGGCCTGCCCGGATGGATTGCGCGACTTGCAGCATGTCCGGCAAATGACAGGCGATTAAATCCCAGTCAATGGCTTCCTTGGTAAACAACGCATCAATATTTTTGTACACTTCCTGTGGTGTTGGGCGGAACCATTTCAAGTCTTTCCAGTTCCGTATCCTTGGCATTAGTTTTATACCAAGCAGAAACGCCAATCCATAGACTGGAGCACTCTGCGCCTGCGTGTCACCATGCAAAATTTCTGGCTGTATGTCCGATTTGTTCTTGGTCAGACCATCAAGTATGTAGATGGCTTCCCAGGCACCACACGGTATGAAATGCGAGAACAGTGCGATGTAAGCGTCGCTGACATGATAATAAGCCACACCACCATAACCTCCGTATCGGATGTGACGTTCCGACAGCAGGTTGTTTTCGTACAAGTTCCACTGTGTGCCATCGGCGGCGGCTCGTTTAGTATCGCCCCAATAACGGGGTAACTGGAACTGGTTGTAGGCATTGATGATGTCACAAATCGCCGCTTCCAGTTTTTCTGTGGAGGCCTGACGTTGATCGACAAAGGATATTTGCCGTGCGCTGATGTCAGCGATATTGCGAGCTGTCTGGGTCGGCCCCAAACCGGTTCCGTAGGCGAACGTGGTCAAAATCTTGCGCCGCGCATTCTCTTTGATCTTACCTTGATGGCCGCTGAGTGGCCCAAGATGCTTATCCCAGCGGATCCATTGAGAAGTATCGACAAGCACATCCAATAAAGACAGCTCCAGTTTATCGAGCTTTTTGGTCAACGCCATATCCAGTTCCTTGAACCCTTCCGGAATTGACTTTTTCTTTAGCCGACCCAATTTAGGTTTGCCATTAATAATCTCAAAAAACGGGTTATCGAGATAAGCGTTGTCGATTTTATTCGCCGCTCTTGTTAGGAGGTCACGAACATGCAGCACAAATGGATTGGCTTCAACTGGAATGCCAACTTCTTGACCGTAAGCCTCTCTGGTTTTTGCACACTCGTCCAGCGACACCAATTCATCTCGGGTATCAGAATAGTTATTGGCTCCGATGACACAAAGATCAGCAGATTTCAGTTCGCGTACCATTTGGGCGCAAACGCATACTTCAAACTGGCGGCGGTGCAGCCGCGTTGGGGGTTCACGCTGCTGATCGCCCGTGATCAGTTTCCACCATTTCTCTGGCACCCAGGACAGATCTGACAAGCTCAAATAAACTTCGGTGCCGTTTCGCAGTGTTATCCACTCACTGTGCCGCCCTCTCTGAGCGAGCATTAACGTCAATGCACGTTCAAAACTGGTATCCTGACTGGTAGATACGAAGCGCAACTTGGACAGGATGCGCAATAATTCTGCACGTCGGTTGGAAAAAGCAGGTTTCATGAAACGGCATTCATTCTTGCCACCGTATTCAGCGTGCAGCTGCGAGAATTCGCATAAATCTGGTCTGGCAAATACGGTTTTTCGAACTGTCTGCAACTGAATTTCATCGGACTCTGCTGAATTCAGCACCGAGTCGAGTAATGCGTAACGACGTAAAATCTCGTCTGTCTTGCTTTGACTTTCCATTAAATATTTCTGTAATTTCTCCCCTGCGATACGCGATACCCGCCCCATCTGCTTACAGAAAACATCGCAGAGATCATCGGTTACAACTGCGAGTCGCTGTCGAATTACCGATAAAGTTATCGCATACCGTTTCGATGGAGCCAAATCAGCCATACTGGCGGCATCAAGCGCGTTACCTTCCAAAGCCCACTGGCTAACTTTGACAATTGGAATCGTCTTTAGGATTGCGTTGTAACTGGAAAGCGCGGTCAACTGGTCAAAACGTACCAACAGATCACGCATACCGTGAACGGTTGGTTTAGCGTGATCTTGTTTAAGGTAGTGCCAAGGACTGACTCTGCGGGAGTCATCGCCGACAATAAACAGCGCATCGAGAAATTCCGCACCCGTTTCACCTAGAGAACTGTGTACCTGCTCATACAGAGCTTGATTGGTTGAGGCGCGGCCGGCACGCGCTTCTCTTACAAGGGTGTCAAACGCTGGCAACTCATACCTGTGACGAACCAGAATTTCGATGCCGACGTTGAGGATGTCCGCAACGTCCTCTTTAGTCAATGCCGCTTCACTAACAGTGGCACGAAGCAACGACTTGCCCTGAGAGCAGAAAGGCTTTACGTCCAGAAACTGTCGTATTGCTGCCATGTGGTTGTAGCGGACTTTTAATTGGTCGTATCGCTGCAATACTTCTCGATCAACACGACGATTGATTGTTGTGGCAATATGCCCAATGATGGCTTCCGGTACTTCGTTCGACAGTACGAAATATCCCAAACGCTGGAATGTCTTCAACAAAATAACAAAACCAAGTTGTGTCGTCGGCAAACGTGTGATGTTCGCACAAAACACTAACTCTTCATCTGTCGGCGTGTAGAACTGTTCTAACTCCGCAGATGTCAGACGTGTTTTAAAGCGCGGATAGGCAGTATCGCTAGGTTGCACAAAACACTAGGTATTTTGTTGTGAAGTCAAAGCGGCATCCCTTATCCGCATAATTGTTTGCCGAGTCGTCTTGAATTCACGCGCTAAATCAGTAATATTAATCCCTTCATCCAGCCTTTCTATGACTGCTGCGCGTTTTGCCCTATTTAACACTGGCGGTCTGCCAAATTGTTTGCCGGCGGCCTTGGCTCTATTAATCCCTGACTGCGTCCGTTCAATCAACAGGTCACGTTCGAATTCGGCTACGGCGGCGATAACTTGCATTGTCATCTTTCCAGCTGGACTGGTCAGATCAACACCACCTAGGGCAAGACAATGTACACGCACACCTAAATCAGCAAGTTGTTCTATGGTTGCTCGTACATCCATGGCATTACGTCCGAGCCGGTCTAGTTTTGTCACAACCAAAATATCTCCGGCTTCCATTTTTTCGATTAATTTAGCAAACCCTGGGCGCACCTTTGCCGTTACTGATCCGCTGATACTTTCTTCAATAAGTCTACGCGCTTCAATAGTGAAGCCTGCCGCCTTAATTTCTATAATCTGATTTTGGGTGGTTTGGTCTGTAGTTGAAACTCTACAGTAAGCAAAAACGCGTGACATAAGCCAATTCCGTCCGAAAGGGATGTACAAACTATAGCATGTGTACGAAATACATTTAGCTTATTTTTGTACACCCACCAGAAGGCATGTCCGAAACCGTCCGGTTTCGGACATAAATAGTGAAGAAATGTAGACGTAATGCTTGTTGCAGGTCACTAATAGCAATTTACGAAGGAATCCTTACGCCTAGCC
>JAURYI010000040.1 GCA_030654015.1 Methylococcales bacterium
GCCATACAAATGGCATCAAGTCCAACGGTCAGCTATAACTTACTGGAAGCTGAAAAACTGATTGCCGAAGCAGTTAAAGCAGGCGCGAAACTGGTCGCTTTGCCTGAAAATTTTGCATTAATGGGCGATCACGAATCCGACAAATTCAAGGTAAAAGAAGTCGAAGGTACAGGGCCGATTCAAGATTTTTTAGCCAATACCGCCAAAAAATACGGCGTGTGGATAGTCGGCGGCACTATACCCATAGTCGGCGATAACCCTGACAAAGTCCGCGCCGCCTGTCTGATTTATAACGACCTCGGTGAGCACGTCGCCCGTTACGACAAAGTACATTTATTTGATGTTGTCGTTCCCAGCACTAACGAAGTGTACCGTGAATCAGACTCAATTGAAGCAGGTACTCAGCCATTAGTCATAGATACACCGTTTGGTCGCATCGGCATTGCCATCTGTTACGACCTGCGTTTCCCTGAATTTTTCCGTGGGATGCACGACCAAGGCGTAGAAATACTGATTATTCCTGCCGCTTTTACTCACGAAACGGGTGCTGCACATTGGGAAGTACTGTTACGCGCCCGCGCTATCGAAAACCTGAGCTACGTCATTGCCCCTAATCAAGGCGGCTTTCATAAAAACGGGCGCAAAACTTTCGGACACAGCATGATTATTGACCCGTGGGGAGTCATCCTCGACTGCTATAAAACAGGCGGCGGTTTTGTCTGTGCTGATATAGACCTCGAACGCTTAAAAAAAATACGCAACACCTTTCCTGTGTTAAGTCATCAACGTTTTTCGTGTGAAAAAATATGCAACGTCTAATTAAAAGTGTATTACTAACTGCTGTGCTGGTATCTTGTGGAACGCCTACCGATAGCCGTTATAAAGATATATCACATCTTGAACGCCCGCCTACCCTGCCCGCTAATCCGACTTATAATGCCAATGAAGCCTATACCGCTGACGATAGTCGCATCGAAAAGCAATCAGACAAACTGGGTTTAGGGGATATGGTCTATTTAACCACTGCCACCCCTGTGCAATTAAGAATCAAACTACCGATAGACAAGGCATGGTACGCAGTGGCACAGGCAATCAAACAAAACAGCGACACGCTAAAATTGACCGATCATGATCGCGACAAGAAAATTTACTATATCAGCACCACCGCAGCATCTGATGGTCTTTTGAGTTTTCTATCCAGCGATACCATCATCAATTATGCAATCAGTATGAAAGGCTCAGACAACGAAACTGCCGTTATGATAAACACCGCCTCAGAACAAAGCGGTGCATCAAATAATCAGGATGGTACAAATACTGGAGCAGATGCCAACCCCGATAAAATCTTGCATCTGTTATATGAAACATTGCATGAAGATTTAAAACTCGACTATAACGGCTCTTAGGTTTTTTGTATAAATACCTTGATGGATTACTTGCCTGTTCTTATTCCTGATTAATAAGTTGCGTTTCAATTAGTCCATCTTTGGTACAAATAAGCACATGAAACATTGGAATTCTTAATGGAATATATCGAAATAAATGGTTTTTTAACCATAGACCATGCACATTTTGAGATAAAGAAAATAAATATCTTAATTGGAGCGCAAGCGCAAGGTAAAAGTGTTATTGCTAAGTTAGTTTATTTTTTTACAAATTATTTTTCAGAGACTTTTTTAGAATCTATCCAAAAACTTAAAACAAAACGATATATTGATACGAAATGTTTAGTTCAGTTTGGGAGAGTTTTTCCTCGCTATTCTTGGGCGAATCAAGATTTTTCCATCATTTATAGAAATGGAAATTATGCGGTATCAATTATAAGAACTAAAATAGATAATAAATATAACTTTAAGTTTAACTATTGCAATGAATTAGCTAATTTCCATAAAGAATTAAAAAATAATTATAAACTAGCTTTGGATGATTTTGATACACGGGTAGGACAAGAAAACAGAACGGGAAATAGAGAAACTATTTATAGAGAAAATATTTTCTATGAATTAATATCAAAAAAAATATACTCTCACCCTATATTTAGTAATATATTAAAAACATCCATCTTTATTCCAGCAGGTCGATCTTTTTTTGCTATTCTACAAAAAAATATTTTTTCATTTCTTGCAAAAGATATTGATATAGACCCTTTCATTAAAGAATTTGGCTCTCGATATGAGCAATCGAAGCGACTTCATCAAGGTGATTTTTTTCGCAATGATGATTCTATTGAAGTGACTAGAAAAAAAGTAGATAAGCTTGTTAGTAATATAGTCGTTGGTGAATATACTTATGCAGAGGAACAGGACTGGATTTTAAATACAGGAAAACGGACTAATTTATCTAATGCCTCATCAGGTCAGCAAGAATCACTACCAATGCTTTTAGTTCTGAAAACCTCGTCTTTTAATTATGGCACAACAACTTTTTTCATAGAAGAACCCGAAGCCCACTTATTCCCCACATCACAAAAGCAAATTATCAGCCTAATTGCAACGATATATAACGCCTTTGGACATTCCTTTTTTATAACCACCCACAGTCCTTACATATTAACAGCCATTAATAATTTAGTCGTCGGGAAAGACGCTTATGATAAAGCGAATGGCGACAAAGAAAAATTAAAAAGATTGGAAAAAGTATTGCCGACTGATGAATTAATTCGATTGGAAGATGTATCGGCTTATACCCTAAATAAGGGTAAGTTAGAATCTATTATTGATATGGAAAATAGATTAATTGGTGCAAATTTACTTGATGCCGTTTCAGATGAATTTGATTTAGCGTTTGGTGTTGCGACTGAAATTTTGTACGGGGATGATTAATGGAGTATGGCAACTGTGCAATCCAATCAACTAACAAAATAATTACCGCAGAAGAAAACAGAAGAAAGCTAACTATTTATAATCCATCAGAAAAAGTAATTAGAAAAATCAAAGTTGATGGCTGTTTGCCAATTGAATCAGGCAAACGTTGTGATTATATGTTTGAAGTTGATAATCCTGTTTCCACGATTAACAATGTTATTTATTTGGAATTAAAGGGATGTGATATAGAAAAAGCCTATGAACAATTAATCGCTACCATTGAAATATTTAAATCTAAACATCAAAAAACTAAAAAAGAATGTCATATTGTGGCATCAAGAGTACCTAAAGCGGGAACAAAAGCGCAACAATTGAAAGTGAAGATGAAGAAAAGCACACAAGCCGAACTCATTATTAGCACTGATAAAGCCTTTATAGCCATTTAACCCGTAATAAATATATGATGTGCATTCTACAATCTTTAATTTGATAATAAAGCCCAACTTTTTCCCTCGCACCTAGAATATTAAAGCCACTATGGAACTATTAAACCTGACCAAACAAGCCATCCTCGCCCCTGCGGGTTTGCAGGAACATCATATTGAAAAAATCTTCAATCAACTGCTCAGCTCGCCTGTTGACATAGCGGATATTTATTTTCAATCCAGTCATTCTGAATCGTGGGTGCTGGAAAGCGGCATCATCAAAGAAGGCAGTCACAGCATTGAACAAGGCGCGGGTGTGCGCGTGGTGTCAGGTGAAAAAACGGGCTTTGCCTATAGCGACCGTTTGGAATTGCCTGTGTTACTGGAAGCGGCGAATAATGTAAAAGCCATTGTGCGCCAAGGACAGAACGCGCAAGTCGGTTTAATCAGCAAAAACGCCACCCCGTTGACGCATTATTACGCACCGCTGAATCCGTTAAAATCGTTAAGCGATGACCAGAAAGTCGCGCTGCTGAAAAAAGTCGATAGCGAAACGCGCCAGATTGACAGCCGTATTGAAGAAGTGATTGTCAGTCTCAGCGGCGTGTATGAACACGTTTTGATTGCCAATCAGGACGGTTCATTGGCTGCCGATGTGCGCCCGTTGGTACGCATGAATGTCAGTGTGATTGTGGTCGAAAATGGCAAACGCGAACAAGGCAGTATGGGCGGCGGCGGACGTTGTGATTATCAGTATTTTATTGATGAAGATGCCGCGCTGGGCTATGGACGTGAAGCAGTCAGAATTGCGTTAATCAATTTAGATGCAGGTGAAGCTCCAGCGGGCAATATGCCTGTGGTATTAGGTTGTGGCTGGCCGGGTATTTTATTGCATGAAGCGATTGGTCATGGTTTGGAAGGTGATTTTAACCGCAAAGGCACATCAGCATTCAGCGGTCGCGTCGGTGAACGGGTCGCCTCTGATTTATGTACCGTGGTTGATGACGGAACATTACACGGACGACGCGGTTCTTTAAGTATTGATGATGAAGGCACACCGACCGAAAGCACAGTATTGATTGAAAACGGTATTCTGAAAGGCTATATGCAGGATAAACTCAACGCGCGTTTAATGGGTGTGAAACTGACAGGTAACGGACGACGCGAATCTTACGCGCATTTGCCGATGCCGCGCATGACCAATACTTATATGCTGGCAGGACAAAGCGACCCCGAAGAAATTATTCGCTCCGTGAAAAAAGGACTGTATGCGCATAATTTCTCAGGCGGACAAGTCGATATAACCTCAGGCAAGTTTGTGTTTTCTGCCAGTGAAGCCTATTTGATTGAAGATGGCAAAATCACCCGCGCAGTGAAAGGTGCAACGCTCATCGGCAATGGTCCTGACGTGATGACCAAAATATCAATGGTCGGCAATGATTTAGCTCTGGATTCAGGCGTGGGAACGTGCGGTAAAGAAGGACAAAGCGTGCCTGTCGGTGTCGGTCAACCAACCTTAAAAATTGATGGCATGACGGTCGGCGGTACGAGTATTTAATGCCGTGGGTGGGCAATGCCCGCTACATTCCACACGCATAAACGGTGGGCAGAAAAACGCTGCCCACCCTACGGTTATTTCAGGATTTTACCAATCCGCGTTTCATAATCTTCTTTGGATAACACGCCGCTCACGCCGTCGCGTTGTCCTGTTTTATCAAAAAAATAGGTTCTGGGCAGTTCGCCGTACCATGTGGGATCAATGTCAAATTGCAGTTTTTGGGTGTTTTCTTCCGCATAAATCCAGTTTTCCAGCTCTGCCAAGTGATTGTTTGCCAGTATTTTCTGCGCTTCGGTGGATTCGGCGATGTCATCGGTGCTGAGCATGACGATTTTAACCTCAGGATGGGCTTTGTGTACCGCGCTTAAGACCGCCATGTCTTTGATGCACGATGGGCAGGTTATCGACCACACCGCCAATACAAACGGTTTGCCTGCATTGCTGGTAAGCAGTTGCTGATAGCTGCCGCTGATAAACGGTTTTAAGACGGGTTCGGCGCGTACTGTCGTACCGAATATCGCTAAGACAATGAATAATAGTGTTAAAAATTTAGATCGCATGATGAAAACTCTCATTTGTGAATGGTGTGTACAAGTAATTTAAACCTGTTACGAAGATATAAATGACTGCCAGTCCTTTAAGGCATAGGTATCTACACAAGTTAACCGAAAAAAGAACTGGCCGTTTTTCTTAAAATGACCAGTTCTTCCGGAGAATAACTTTCCATCACCTCCATCATGGAA
>JAURYI010000047.1 GCA_030654015.1 Methylococcales bacterium
GCGTGTTTTCCCGTTCCACCGAATGCCACAATCAGGACAAAGTCAGCATGGGAACTATCGCCGCGCGTGATTGCATTCGTATTTTAGAACTCAGCGAACAAGTCGCAGCGGCGGTATTATTTGCCGCCGTGCAGGGCGTGGAACTGCGCGGCAATCTCGCCACCTTAAGCCCAGCGTTACAATACACCGTTAAATCAGTACGCGATATCAGCCCATTCCTAAGCACCGACCGCGCCTTAGAATACGAACTGCGCGCCTGTTTAGCCCTCCTCCGTCAACAACACTGGCAACTGTATGATTAAACACTCCATTGATATACAAATTCCGTTTCACGATGTCGATATGATGGAAGTCGTCTGGCACGGTCATTACGTCAAATACTTTGAAATCGCCCGTTGCGCGTTGCTGGATAAAATTTCTTATAACTACGAACAAATGCGTGATTCAGGCTACGCATGGCCCGTGATAGATTTAAGAATCCGTTATGCCAAACCAGCGGTATTCGGTCAGACAATTACCGTCCACGCCGAAATCGTCGAATGGGAAAACCGCCTGAAAATAAACTACCAGATTACCGATAAACTCACAGGCACAAGACTCACCAAAGGTCACAGCATCCAAGTTGCCATTGATAGCCAGACCAAAGCAATGTGCTTTGAATCACCTAGGGTGTTGTTGGAAAAGTTGGGGGTGCTTATTTAATTAATAGGCTATAGTGGCGGGTTGAAAATGCACTGTGAGCCTATCAACTAAAAATGTACGCTGCGTAGCATGATCATGATAGTCCGCCTAGCAGGTGGTAAAAAAATACCTCAATACAAAGATTGGCTATAGCAGATGCAAAAATTAACGGTGTTTATGAACTTAACACAGAATCTTGTGAACGAATTCAATTAAAATATAAGGAGCATTAAAATATTATGTCACTTCATTGTTTAGTCTATGTAAGTATGGCAACCAAAGAAATGTCTGATAATGATTTACAGGCAATACTGGAAAAATCCAGAACAAAAAATGCAGAAGCCCATATCACAGGAATGTTAATTTACCGTGATGGATTTTTTGCACAGGTGCTTGAAGGTGAGATGGAAGACCTCGAAAACTTGTTTGCACGCATTTCAATAGACGAACGGCATCATATTGTGTTTTTGATGCACACAAAACCGCTTGAAAAAAGAAGCTTTGCTGATTGGACAATGGGCTTTGATAAAATTCACGACCCCAATACTGACGCGCTTGATGACAACCAAAAAGCATTAAAACAACTACAGCCAGAATTTTTTATAAGGTGTGCCAGTGAACTGGATGTACTTTTGGAACAATTTAAACACTGATTTTTTCAGTATCGCCCCTATAGTTATAACGTCTCGTGATGATTCTTAAAGCCTTATTTCTGTTCGTTTTGTCGCTCAATTACAGCTACGCCGCCGATGTATTGGCTGACATCACTGCGCGGCTAGTGAAAACTCCCATCACCGAAGGTGAGTTTCAACAAGAAAAACGCTTGAAGATTTTACGCAAGCCGTTAATTTCTACGGGAACGTTTACTTATTCGCAAAGTAAAGGCGTTATCTGGAAAACGCTTACGCCCATTCCGTCTTTATTGTTGGTGAATGAAGCCCATTTATTAACAGGGCAAGGGGAACAAGCTGTACCACCTGCGTTTGGTAAGGTGTTTAAAGCTATGTTGGGCGGGGATTTACAGCAATTGAGCGAAGGTTTTATTATCACAGGCGAAGATAAAAAATCGGCGTGGACATTACAACTTACGCCTAAAGATGAGATGCTGAAAAAAATAATCAGCTCTATCGTGCTGAACGGCGATATTGAATTGCGGACAGTGGAAATGCAGGAAGTGAATGGCAATAGCACCCGCATTAGTTTTACGAAAATTAGCCATCCTGAACAACTCAGCAGCGAACAGCAAGCCGATTTTGAACGTTTATCACCCTAGAATCACCGCGTGGTCATGGTTGCTGGGTATGCTGATTGTCAGCGTGCTGGGCAGTCGTGTATTGACCACAGATTGGTTGGAAACGGGATTTTTGGCGTTATTGCCTGTCACGGAACAACAGCCAGAAATAGCTAACGCGGTTCAGCAACACAATGAACTACTGAATCGCAAAGTGATTTGGCTGACAGGTGCGGCAAGTTCTCAAGAAGCGATTACGCAAGCGCGACAACTCAAACAGCAATTGCAGATCAGCGGTTTGTTTAAAACCTTAATGCTGGAAGTGCCTATGCAGCAGACGGTGAACAACTATCAACTGTTATTTCCTTACCGTTATCAATTGCTGGACGCGCAAACAAAACTCACCTTAGCCAATAATCCAAAAGAGCTACTCAAGCAAAATCTGCAAACCCTGTACAGCCCGATGGCGCAAATGTTGGCAAGTGATTTGGAACAAGATCCCTTGTTATTATTCAGCCGTTATTTTAATGCCCAAAACCCGCTTAAGTTGAATGTAGAACAAGGCATTGTGATTTTGCAGGATGGTAATCGCTATTGGGCGTTGTTATTAACGGACTTACAAGACGAGCATTTACAGCTGGATAAATTGGAAACATTGCTCACGCTAGTCAAGAACGCAAAAGCAGGGGGTGATTTGATGGTGACAGGAATGCCGCTGTTTACCGCTTACGGTTCGGATTCGGCGAAACAGGAAATTTCCACCGTGGGACTCGGCTCCAGTGTCGGCATTATTGTGTTGCTGTTATTAACCTTTCGCAGTCTCAGACCGTTATTGTTATCGTCAATAGCCATTGGCAGCGGTTTGTTTGCCGCGTTGGTGGCGTGTGTGCTGTTTTTTGGCAAAGTGCATATTATTACGCTGGTGTTTGGGGCGAGTTTAATCGGTGTCGCCGATGATTATGCCATTCATTTTATGTGCGACAGTTTTGGGTCAAAAGACTGGCAACCGCGTCAGGGCTTGCGCTATATCTTCTCTGGCTTAGTCATTGGTTTATGCACTAATTTATTGAGTTATGTCGGGCTGGTGTTTTCGCCGTTTCCCGCGTTACAGGAGGTCGCGCTGTTTTCGGCAGTGGGCTTGTTGGTTGCGTGGTTGACGGTGGTGTTATTGTTTCCGTTATTACTGACAGGTTTTAAACACACTCACGAACCTGCGATTTTAAAAGTCGCCAATTATTGGCAACAGCATTCCCCTCGCTGGCTGTTAAAAAATAAACGCTGGTTATTGCCGATTTTTATCGTATTTATTGTTGGTGGACTGTGGCAACTCACGCCGCGTGATGATGTGCGCTTATTGCAATCCGCCCCTGCTGAATTACTGCAAACTGCCGATAAAATAAAACAGTTATTGCCCGTCAGTCAGGAAAGCCAGTTTTTTTTGGTGTCTGGACGTGATTTAACTGATTGGCATCACAATGAACAGCAATTACTGGCACGGTTAAAATCACTGACGCAACAGCATCAATTAATGGCTTATCAGGGGCTTAGTGATTATTGGTCGGACACACAAAACCAGCAAGACAATTACCAATTACTAAACAAAACGCTGTATGAATCGGGCTTGTTCAAGCAATACATGACTGAGTTGGGTTTTACTGAGACGGCGATTCAAACCGAATTAACACAATTTAGCGACGCGAAACATAAAACGATTTCATTACCCGACTGGCTGAAAACTGCCGATGAAGCGAAGCAGCAATTGTGGCTGGGCTGTGATGCGGAGCGGTGTTTAAGTAGGGTGTCCTTAACAGGTATTCATGACTTATCAGTGTTTCCGGCGTTGCAACATCTGCAAGGTGTCACCTGGGTAGATCAGGTCGAACAGCTATCATCCTTATTCGCGCGGTATCGCGTGCGTGTCAGCGGCTTGATTATCGCGGCGTATTTACTGGTTTTTATCGGCTTGGGTTTTAAGTTTGGCTGGCGTAACAGTGTGACGATTACCGCCGTTCCTGTAACGGCGGCTTTAGTTGCGTTGGCGACGATGGGCTGGTTTGACCAATTATTCAGCCTGTTTAATTTATTCGCGCTGTTGCTGGTATTGGGTATCGGTGTTGATGATGCGATTTTCTTTTTTATGGCAGATAATGCGCATGAAGAGCATGATAAACGTGTCAGCACCTCGTTGGCGGTGACTTTATCCGCCTTAACGACCTTGTTGGCATTCGGTTTATTAGCCGTCAGTGCCACGGAAATTGTTCATGCCTTTGGCTTTACGGTTGCGGTGGGCATTTTAACCGCATTGGTATTTTCGCCCCTAGTCGGGCATAGAGCGACAGGGTAATGGGTTAGCCAGTCCTTTAAAGGCATAGCTATCTACACAAATTAACAATGAAAAATAGTATCATAATAGAATGACTAAAAAACACTCACAAACATTGATGCACGCTTGTCCAAACGCTATCAGCAGCTGATTGAAGAATCCTTGAACGCTAATGATGCT
>JAURYI010000048.1 GCA_030654015.1 Methylococcales bacterium
TTGTGGTGGTGCGCCCATTGATATTATTCGCAAATATATCGAACAACAACAAACGCCTAACTAATGCCAAAGGCGGCTATCGCCGCCGCGCTATCCATCCCCGCCCTAAAGAGGCGGGGTTTTTCGCGCATCTGGATAAAATGCTTAAAACTCTCCAACATCATGTAAAACAGCATCAACCAGATTTTGACGCATATAAATTCCGTTTTCTTGCAACTGAACCGTATAAGGTTTAATTGCATCAATCAACCCTGCTTTTTTCGCGCGTCTTAATACACCTAATGTACCAATTCGATTCACTCCAAAATGCTCTGCTACACGACGTGCCTGCGCATCATCAAGTAATACAATGCTGTCAGGGAAATTCATCGCCAAGGCAATTGCTTCTGCTTCGCCGGCATCAAGCAAAATGCTTAATGGCTTTACAAATTCAGGTGAAACTTTCTCAATAACCAGCCATTCAAGCTGTTTTATCGCGGCTGCACCCGCTAAACCAACACCTTGAACAGTGATTTCCTGCCAAACTTTTTGAGGAATAACAACACGGCTGTACAATTTTGGTAATAATTCAAGCTGTTCAATAATAGCTAACGCTATCAGTGGACTACTATCACCAATAATCGTCCTGTTAGTCATCTTTCAACTCGTCTGCTATTTGATCAGTATCCAAATTAATCACAGGAATTTCTAAACGCCCTAATTCAAACATAAATTGTATTTTGCTCATATTGCAAAACTGCGCAGCTTTGCCTAACGAAAAGCGGTGCAGCTCAAATAATTTAACGGCGAGTAAAAAAATGAGTTCTTTTTCAAGAGCTTGAGGTGATTTTCCTGAAGTTATTAAAAGATCATCAGGATAAGATAAAGTTAAGCTGTGCATGATTTAATTTCCTGAATTGATTAGAAAACATTTCCAAATTATGTTTGAAGTACAATGAAAAGTTAAAGCCATCATAAAGTAATATTATTGGCATAAGTTTAAATATTTCCCTCAATTACTCCTGCGGCTTTTGCTGTATCTTCATCAACTCAACCACATCCCTCAGCAACCCGTTTTCAGCTTTGAAATGCTCGATTTCCTTATCCCTTTCCTGCAACAACAAGCGCGTTTGTTCTAATTCATTGGCGCATTGTGTTTCAGTAAGCAACGTTAAGGTAACATTGGGCGAAGAATTATGGCGGATGTATTGGCAATTTCCCGCTACGTTGACCACATTGCTCTCATTCAAACCCAATAAATCCTGCAAACTGATACCCAGCACTCTTGCAATCTCTTCCAGCTTGCCTATAGACGGGTCAGTTTCACCGCGTTCCAGTTTTGCATAACCTTGAATTGACGCATAACCCAATTTTTCCGCCATCTCTTCCTGTGTCAAATCTTTAAACAAACGCATCACCTTAATTTTTTCGTGAACATCCATAAGACTTATCCTGCTAAACGGTTGTATTAGCTACTGTGGGTTGCTGTTATCTAAGCTGTAAACCGCTTAGACTTTGACGGTCTGGAAAATCTCCAGTTCATTATCACGCTAGGCTCGAACAGCCTATGCGTATTCTAGCAGTGTTAATATTTTAACACAGTCAATTTTGGAGAATTTTTATGGCATTACCGTTTATTTTATGGGGCGCGGCGGCGTTGCTTGCGGGTACAGGGGTTGTAAAAGGTGTAGAAGCTAAAGGCAATTTTGATGAAGCGAAGCGTATCGGCAATAGAGCAGAAGAAGATTACCAAGATGCCGAGGAAAGTTTGCAATATGCACGCGATAAAACTAATTCGGAATTTGAGAAACTAGGCAAAACAAAAATGTCTATTTTCAATCATCAAATTAAGCATCTTGTTGATGTCATTAAAAAGTCTAAAAATGCGTCATCAAAATTAACAGGATTTGAAGAGTCTATAAGTGTTGAAGAATTGAAAGAAATGGAACGACTTGTTTTAGCTTCATTAGAAATAGAAAGAGGCTTAGGCGCAGGTGCAGCAACAGGTGCATTAGCTGCGTGGGGAGCTTGGGGCGGTGTTATGGCATTAGGAACGGCATCAACAGGTACGGCAATAGGCGGTTTAGCTGGTGTAGCAGCAAGTAACGCAACATTAGCATGGTTAGGCGGTGGTGCGTTAAGTGCAGGTGGTTTTGGTATGGCAGGTGGTGCGCTTGCCTTAGGTGGTATTGTTCTCGGCCCTGCATTAGCGGTTGGTGGATTTATGATGGCAAGTAAAGCGGAAGAAGCCTTAACCAAGGCAAGAGAATATGAAGCTGAGGTAGATATTGCCATTGCCGAAATGAATAAAGTCAAAATTGTTTTAGCGGCATTACAAGCCAATGCCACAGAAATGGGTTTAACACTGACAAAACTGGCACAACGTTTTGACACAATTAAAGTCAATGATGATAGTAATAAAGAGGCTTTCAATCAGATGATAATTGTCGGCAAAGGTCTTAAAGAGGTATTGAATGTTGCCATTATGGAAAAAGACGGCGGCGCAACGAAAAATCTTAAATCTAAAATTTCAGGCTACTTGGAAGTTTAAATTATGGATGTTAAGAAAATGGTTGCCAATATACCTAAAACGTCGCTTCCTATGCCCAATCCAACGGATGCAGCAAATCACGCATTTAATAGACTGGTAGACGCATATAAAGAATGCACGATTATTTCTGAACAAGAACAAACTAAACGCGAAAATATCAGAGCCTATCGCGATATAAACGTCAAAGCCATTGAAGAAAACTCAGTTATTTTAAAAGATTACTTAGAAAAAACCTTTGCTGAACGGGCTTATGCTATTCAAGAAATGTTCGACCGTTTGGATAAAGGGATAGAATCAGGAGATACGCAACTCATGGCTTTAACTATTGGTGCGATTGTCGATATTACCAAACAATCGCCATTAGAAGCCGCCAAGCAATTAATCGCTAATTATCACGACCCCAACGTGACCATGATTGAAATATGAGTGAAATTTTCCCCTGTAACAACTGCGGCGCGTGTTGTAAATCCATAAGACTGTCAACGCTAACCGATTGGTTAGACAGGGGTGATGGTGTGTGCAGGCATTTTGATGATACACAAAATACCTGCACCATTTATGAAAACCGCCCCGAAGTGTGCAATGTCCGCGTCATGTATGAAAAACATTACCAAAATCAATTTAACTGGACTGAATTTGTTGTAGTCAATCAAAAAGCCTGTGATGCTCTGTTAGCACAGATAAACGAATAAAAATGTCTGCCTCCCAAACTGGAGTTTGGGAACGAGAATACGAAAACAACTTTTATCTGTGCATCCTACAAGATACAATCCCCGAATGAATTATGAACTGCAAAGCACACAAACCTTTAACGGCTGGTTTTCTGGACCCAAAGACGCTGTAGTCAGAAATAAGATATTAAGCCGACTTGACCGTGTGAGTCATGGTAATTTTGGTGACTGTAAATCTTTAGCTGGTAATTTGTTTGAACTGCGTTTTACCTTTGGGACAGGTATTCGTATCTATTACACACTCAAAGGCAATCAGGTTGTCTTGCTGTTGGCGGGTGGTGATAAATCCAGCCAAAGCCGTGACATTGAAAAAGCCAAAGCCATTTTAAACACACTGGAGGATTGAACCATGAGCGAAAAAATTACCCCTTTTGATGTGGCTGAGCATCTTAAAACGGACGAAGATATAAAATTATTTCTCAAGGAAGCCGCTGAAACGGGAAGCGACAAAGACTTTATTCACGCGCTGAACACCGCCGCCAGAGCAAAAGGCATGACGTTTGTTGCTCAACAAGCAGGTGTAACCCGCGCCAGTTTGTATAAATCACTCTCCGATGACGGCAACCCGCGCTTTGATACCATCACCAAAATTGTTGAGGCATTAGGTTGTAAGTTGGTGGTGTCTTGATAATCTCGATAAGCGCAATATTGCGCACTTTGCTTTAAAATCCAAACCTGCGTTTAAATAAACTAAGGAATAATCATGCAAACTATTCAAGCTATTGAGCAAGCGATTCAACAATTACCCGAAGCTGAATTGTGTGAACTACGCCGCTGGTTTACTGCATTTACCGAAGATTTGTGGGATAAACAAATTGAAAACGATGCGAATACTGGCAAACTGGATGCGTTAGCGGCTGAGGCACTGGCGGAATATCACAGTGGTTTAGTCTCTTCAAAACTCAGTAATTCTTGTAATAATTGATCGGCTATTGCTACGCTTTCTTTATAACCTTCACAGTCAATTAAAAAGTTATAGCGGTATTCTTCAGCACAAACGGTAATAACTTGTAACGCCATACGATAGTTGGTTTTATTGGTTTTAAACGCAGTGCATTCTATGGATTCTTCCAACAGTTTATTTAATTTATGGGTATGTGAATACGCGCCATATTTACTTTTAGTTTCGAGTAAATATTTAAAAAACATTTCCAGCATTTGTTGATAATGAAAACAGTGCATAGAGCAATCTTTAAAGTCGGCTTTTTCAAGTAAATCTATTGCTACGGCGTGCTGCCAAGCCTTGCCACCTAAATTTTCAGCATCGGTAAATTTTTTTAAACGTTCTGCGTACATTATTTTATTCCTTTTACTGTCAGTGTCAGTTTCAAATCCGCGCCTACTTGCCGCACATCACGCAGTTTCAAGGTTTTTTTATCTGCCATTATTTGTAAAGCGGGCAGATGGAATAAGCCGCGCCCTTGGTCGCCTAGTATGCAGCTTGCCATGTAGATGATGGTTTCATCAATTAAATCGTGTTCGAGTAACGCGCCGTTTAAAATTGCCCCTGCTTCGACTAATACGTCATTGATGTGCAGACTGGCTAGAAATGGCATGACAGCGGATAAATCCAGTCGTGCGTTTTGTGCGGGCAGAACATACACTTCAAAACCCGCTTGTTGTAATCGCTGTTGTTTGCCTTGGTCGGTTGAGCAGGTCAGGATGATGCTGCGTCCTTCCAGCGTTGCCATTTTTGCAGCGATGGGGGTTTGTAGTTGTGAATCCAGCACCACGCGCACAGGTTGTAATACGTCGTCATCGAGACGGGCGGTTAATGAGGGATTATCGGCTAATACCGTACCGATGCCTGTTAAAATCGCGGAGCTTTCGGCGCGTAAGCGTTGTACATCGGCTCTGGATTCCGCACTGGTAATCCACTGACTTTCACCTGATGCCATTGCAGTGCGTCCGTCTAGGCTCATGGCTAATTTGCTGCGTACAAACGGGCGGTTTTCGGTCATGCGTTTTATAAAGCCGCGATTGAGTGCCGCCGCATCATCGGCTAATACGCCGCTCAGCACTTCAACACCAGCGGCTTGTAATCTGGCGAGTCCTTGACCCGCCACTAAGGGATTGGGGTCAGTCATCGCGGCAACCACGCGGCGGACACCTGCATGAATCAGCGCGTCACAACAGGGCGGGGTTTTGCCGTGATGACTGCATGGTTCGAGGGTGACGTAAGCGGTCGCGCCTGTGGCATCGGCAACGTGTTTTAAGGCTTCAACTTCGGCGTGTCCCTGCCCTGCTCTTTTGTGCCAACCTTCGGCTATGATGTGTCCGTCTTTCACCAGCACACAGCCGACATTGGGATTGGGCGCGGTGGTGTAGCGTCCGCGCTTTGCCAGTTGTATGGCTCTTGCCATGTAGAATGCGTCTTGTGCGGCGGTCATTTTTTTTGTAAATGTTCAATCATGTCGGTAAATTCACTGACATCCTGAAAGCTGCGATATACCGAGGCGAAACGCACGAAGGCAACGTGATCCAGCACGCTTAATTCCTGCATAATTTTTTCGCCCAATTCCTGCGTGGAGATTTCGCGCTCGCTTCTGTCCATTAAATTTTTTTTGATACGATTGAGAGCGGCTTCAATAGCGTTGCTGTCAACAGGGCGTTTTTCCAAGGCTTTTAACATCCCCGAACGCAGTTTTATTTCATCAAACGGTTCACGGATACCATTACGCTTAATCACCGTGGGCATGGTGAGTTCTGCGGTTTCAAAGGTGGTAAATCGCTCTTTACACGCATTGCATTCACGTCGCCGCCGTACTTGGTCGCCGTCATTAATTAATCGAGAATCAAGCACTCGGGTTTCTTGTGCGGCACAAAACGGACATCGCATAACTTACAGCCACTGTTTGAATTGCCGATAATCGGCGGTTGATTGATAACGGGCGATTTTATCTTATTTTTTGAGATTTTATTAGGTTTTCTCAATAGTTAAGACTGTGTTGTCAAGTTTCAGGCGAAGAAAATATGAACCCTGCAACCACAGGCAGTCGTTAAACAATCTGTAATTCGCTATTTAGCCGCACCAAAAATATGCCACAATAACCGACACCGTTATCACTCATATTATTAAGACTATGGCGCAATACATTTATTCAATTAATCGGCTGGGCAAACTCGTTCCACCCAAAAAATATATTCTGAAAAATATCTCCCTATCATTTTTCCCTGGCGCAAAAATCGGCGTGTTGGGTTTGAATGGTTCAGGTAAATCTACCCTGCTGAAAATCATGGCAGGTCTGGACAAAGACATTGAAGGCGAAGCGATTCCGCAAAAAGGCATTAACATCGGTTATTTGTCGCAAGAGCCGCACCTTGACCCCGAAAAAAACGTGCGCGGTAATGTGGAAGAAGCCGTCGCCCATATCAAAAAAGCCTTAACCGATTTGGATGCGGTGTATGCCGCCTACGCTGAACCCGATGCCGATTTTGATAAACTCGCCGTTGACCAAGCGCGTTTAGAAGACGTTATCAATGCGTGTGATGGGCATAATTTAGACCGTAAACTGGAAGTTGCCGCCGATGCGTTGCGCTTGCCTGAATGGGATGCCGATGTCACCAAACTATCAGGTGGTGAACAACGCCGCGTGGCTTTGTGTCGGTTGCTTTTATCCAATCCCGATATGTTGTTATTGGATGAACCGACCAACCATTTAGACGCGGAATCAGTCGCGTGGCTGGAACGCTTTTTACACGATTACGCTGGCACTGTGGTTGCGGTCACGCATGATCGTTATTTCCTTGATAATGTTGCAGGCTGGATTTTAGAGCTGGACAGAGGACAGGGCATTCCGTGGGAAGGCAATTATTCCAGCTGGTTAGAGCAAAAAAGCAGCCGTTTATTGCAGGAAGAAAAACAGGAATCTTCTCGCCAGAAAGCCATGAAAGAGGAACTGGAATGGGTGCGTTCCAATGCCAAAGGTCGCCATGCGAAGAGCAAAGCGCGTCTGGCACGTTTTGATGAACTGTCTTCACAAGAAACCCAAAAACGTAACGAGACGCAGGAAATTTATATTCCACCCGGCCCGCGTTTAGGGGATGTGGTTATTGAAGCGGACAATATCAACAAAGGTTTCGGCGACCGTTTATTGATTAACGACCTGAGTTTTAAACTGCCACCGGGTGGCATCGTCGGTATTATCGGCCCGAACGGTGCGGGTAAAACCACGCTGTTCCGCATGATGGCGGGCGTTGATAAACCTGATTCAGGCACACTCACGCTGGGGCAAACGGTGCAGATTTCTTACGTTGACCAGTTGCGTGATGACATGAATCCTAAAAATACCGTCTGGGAAGAAATCTCAGAAGGGCTGGATATGATTACCGTCGGCACTTACACCACACCGTCCCGCGCGTATGTCGGACGCTTTAATTTCAAAGGCGGCGATCAACAAAAATTCATCGGCGATTTATCAGGCGGTGAACGTAACCGAGTACATTTAGCCAAGTTGCTGAAAAAAGGCGGCAACGTGTTGTTACTCGATGAGCCAACTAACGATTTGGACGTAGAAACTTTACGCGCGTTGGAAGAAGCCTTACTGGCTTTCCCTGGTTGCGCGGTGGTTATTTCGCATGATC
>JAURYI010000051.1 GCA_030654015.1 Methylococcales bacterium
CGCCAAGCTCTTAATATCTAAGCCCCTCCTTCTAATCAGAAGTAGGGGCTTTTTTTTGACCGAAATTTTGAACAATATGACTTTTAGCGCAATATATCCCGCTTCGTGGATAAAATTACTCCTTTTTTTAATATCATTGCCTCTATATTGAGCGAGCTTTTTGCTATATCGGGCTGAGCGCGTACAATAATCCTTTTAATGCTAATGAAGTGTAAGCACTATGACGGAACAAAAACACCCTGATGACACACAACTAACGCCTGAACAATTCAGTATTTGTCGCCTGAAAAACACTGAGCCGCCGTTTACAGGAAAATATACCTATTGCAAAACCGCTGGCATTTACCAGTGTGTTTGTTGTGGTAATCCGCTATTTAATTCTGAAACCAAGTATGACTCAGGTTCAGGTTGGCCGAGTTTCTGGGATGTTTTATCACAGAGCAGTGTGACAGAGGTGGTGGATAGCAGTCATAATATGCGTAGAGTGGAGGTGATTTGCCAATCGTGCGGGGCGCATTTGGGTCATGTATTTACCGATGGCCCGCAACCGACAGGCTTACGTTATTGCATTAATTCTGCATCTTTGGATTTAAAAGAGGGTTAAAATCTATCTGTTGATAGTAGATATTCAATAGATCAAGATTTAAGAAATAATAAGCGCGGACTGTATGATATTCCGTAGCAGATTTTCCAGTATTGTTTAATGTTAAGTGGGTAAAAAAGCAAATGGCACAATTTACAGTAACAGGTGAAATTGATCCTTTTTTACATATCAGTTTACGGGCTGGTGAAAAAATATATTGCGAAGCCAATGCAATGGTGATGATGGAGAGCAACTTGGAGCTAAAGGGTAAAATGACGGGTGGTTTAGGCAGTGCCTTGATGCGTCGTTTTGCTAATGGTGAGTCGTTTTTTCAACAGCATATTGAAGCAACTTATGGTGCGGGTGATTGTTTGTTATCGCCTACGTTACCTGGTGCAATAGAAGTATTGGATATTGGTGAGGAGCGTTATCTGATGAACGATGGTGCATTTGTTGCCGCTGAAAGCGGGGTTACTTTACAAGTACGCACTCAAAATATAGGGAATGCTCTATTTGGGCAATCAGGTGGTTTTTTTATTTGTGAAGCAGGTGGTTCTGGCAAACTCGCCGTATCGGGTTTTGGTTCTAGTTTTGTGTTGGATGTTGAGCCGGGAAAAGACATCGTGATAGATAACGCTCATGTCATCGCTTGGGATTCCCAGCTGCATTATGATATTTCGGTCGCTACCCAAAGTGGCGGCGGTTTCTTCGGGCAGATGATCAACAGTGTGACCAGTGGCGAGGGCATGGTACTTAAATTTTCTGGTAAAGGTAAGGTTGTTATTTGTTCGCGTAATCGCAGTGCTTTTACTTCATGGATAAGTAAGGTTATATCGGGTGCGAGATAACTTAATGAGTTATAACCATTTTTTCTTCTTAAAGTAAATCAATAAAACCGTCGCTATAATGATGAATACCCCCCACAAGGCGGGGTAACTCCATTGCCATTTAAGTTCTGGCATATATTCAAAGTTCATACCATAAACCCCTGCTATAAAGGTCAGGGGAATAAAAATCGAGGAAAATACGGTGAGAAATTTCATTGTTTCATTCAGTTTATTGCTCACACTGGATAAATAAATATCCATCATCCCTGATATTAATTCGCGGTAAGACTCTACCGCTTCAATAATACGAATAGAATGATCGTAAATGTCGATAAAGTAACGTTTTGTGTGTTCATCAAATAAAGGGGATTCACTGCGGCGAATCGCCGCCAGTAATTCGCGCAGGGGTGACACGGTTTTGCGTAAAAAAATAAGCTCTCGTCTGATTTTCTGAATCATTGATAACGTGGCTACAGAGGGGTGGGTTAATAATTCATCTTCAATGGCTTCGATTTGTTCATCAAACAAATCTTGTAAAGTAAAGTATTCATCTACTACCGCATCCATAATCATATACGCCAGATAATCGGATCCTGCATTTCTTAAATGACTGTCTTCATTATCCAAACGATTTAGAATCGGCTTAAATAAGCCATCTGGCTTTTCCATGAAGGTAAACACGAAATTTTTCAGCACCAAGATACTGATTTGTTCGTATTCGATATTAAAAGTGCCTTCACCCAATGAGGCAACTTTAAGTACGAAATACAGATAGTCAGTATATTCTTCAAATTTGGTGCGTTGGTGGGTATTTAAAATATCTTCCAATACCAAAGGGTGTATATCAAAATGTTGTCCAATATCGTCAATAATAGCGACTTCTGTTAAGCCCTCAACCATTACCCACGTCACGCTATTGGTGATTTTGTAAGGCAATAACTCCGCAATGGAATCAACAGTGTGATTTTCAAGCGTGTGTTGGTTGTAATTAATCACCTTGATACTGTGCGGGTGTTTATGCACTGCACCAACGTGTACCAGTGTGCCAGGTGCGAGTCCTGATTTTTTAGAAACAAAACGTAGCGATTCAGGTGCCATCAGTTATTTACAGTGGGTTTATGTTGTTGAGCTAATGCCCATAATATATGTTCTTTGACAAGCTCAGAGACATAATTGAGTCTGGTTTGCAGTGCGTCAATAATCAGCGGTGAGCTGGGCGCATTACCTAGGGCAACCGCAATATTGCGTAGCCAGCGTTCATAACCGATACGACGTATGGCGGAGCCTTCTGTTTTGCTTAAAAATTCAGCTTCAGTCCACGCAAAGACGGTAAGCAGTTGTTGGCTGTTCAATTGATGTCTGGGATTAAAATCATTTTCTGCGGTGAGTTTGGCAAAGCGATTCCACGGACAAATAATCTGACAATCATCACAACCATAAATACGATTGCCAATTAACGGTCTTAAGGCTTCAGGAATAGCACCGTGCAGTTCAATGGTCAGATATGAGACACAACGCCGCGCATCGACCTGATAAGGCGCGACAATAGCTTGCGTCGGGCAAACATCCAGACAGGCACGGCACTCGCCACAATGGGCAGAGGCTTTGTTATCGGTTGGCAAGGGCAGGTTAGTATAAATTTCGCCTAAGAAAAACCACGAGCCAGCCTTGCGATTGATTAAATTGGAATGCTTGCCTATCCAGCCTAACCCTGCTTTTTCAGCGAGTGCTTTTTCCAGCACAGGCGCACTATCAACGAATGCCCGCATGGTCGAGTGCGTATCGGGCAATAAAGCGATTTCTGCGTGTATATAGTCAATTAATTTTTGCAGGCGATTGCGCATCATCTTGTGATAATCACGCCCTAAGGCATAACGCGAAATATAAGCGGCAGTTGCATCAGACAGCGATTCATCCATCATTTCCCTTGTTTCAGGTAAATAATCCATACGCACGGAAATTACTCGTAGTGTACCTTCGTGCAGTAAAGCAGGGCGACTGCGTTTCATGCCATGACGCTGCATATAATCCATTTCGCCGTGAAAATCACGCGCTAACCAGTGATGCAAATGGTTTTCTGCTTCCGTTAAATCAGTATCGCTAATACCGACTTGCGCAAAACCCAGTTGTTGTCCCTGATGTTTTATTTTCAGCGCAAGTGTAGTGAGTTGCTGTGACGTATGGCTGTCCATCACTGGGCGGTTATTGATAGATTAAGCAATAAAATCACTTGCCTGTTGCTGCCGACCCTCAACACTTTTTTCATTTTATTACCTGTTATTAAAATCGTTTGACAGACATTATTATCGCCTACTTTTTAAGCAAAAACCGCTAATAATCTCATTGTATGCCGTTGCAGCTGTTCAAAAAAATGACAACCATTTAATCTTTGTCCATATTTTGTAAAGTTATTGTTTGACAATTTAGTTACAAATGTTTATTGTTTCAAACAACAAAAATCTATTTACACTAACAACGACACACTAAAATTAATTGATTTTACGGCTGAACAGCCCATTTTAAAGACTTCGTTTAAGCAACGTCTGCAAAGTAGCTTGAACAGAATTGGAATTGTTCAGTTGACCAGACTCAATGTTGTGTAAATAGTGAAATTACTTTGCAGGTGGTGGCGTAGAACTTAATATAAGCAGGCAACAAGTTAGACGCATTGAAGTATTGCGCTCAATAAAACGAAACTCACACTGAAATGAGCAATGCGTGAGTTTTTATAATTATAACTGCTCGTTATTAAGTTATCGCTCGGAGGATACAAACATGAAAAAACATATTTTTAATGCTCTGTTGATTGGAGTTTTTATTGCGGGGGCATTTTTAATTTATGACCGCATCAATAATACGCAACCCTTACAGGAATCGTTGGCGTATTCGGAATTTATTGACAAAGTAAAAAACAAACAAGTTGAGCGTGTGGAAATCAGTGGACAACTGATTAAAGTGCGTACCTCTGACGGTCAAAATCATGAAACCTTCAATCCGGGTGACGGGCATCTGATTGATGATTTACTGAATGCCGATATTCAAATAAGAACCGTGCCGCCAAAACAAGAAAGTATGTTGATGCGGGTGTTTATTTCATGGTTTCCAATGATGTTGATGATTCTGGTATTTATCATCTATATGCGCCGTATGCAAAGCGCAGGCGGTAATTCTTTCGGCAAAAGCAAAGCTAAAATGCTGGAAGAAGACAAATTAACTGTTAAGTTCGCCGATGTTGCAGGTTGTGAAGAAGCCAAAGAAGAAGTGTCAGAGCTGGTGGATTTTCTAAAAGACCCGCAAAAATTCCAAAAACTGGGCGGACAAATTCCACGCGGTATCTTAATGGTCGGCCCTCCTGGAACAGGTAAAACCTTGATTGCCAGAGCCATTGCAGGCGAAGCAGGCGTTAAATTTTTTACTATATCAGGTTCTGATTTTGTTGAAATGTTTGTCGGTGTCGGTGCATCTCGTGTACGAGATATGTTCGTACAAGCCAAAGAACACGCACCGTGTATCATTTTTATCGACGAAATTGATGCGGTCGGTCGCCAACGTGGCGGCGCAGGTATGGGCGGCGGTAATGATGAACGTGAACAAACACTGAACCAATTGCTGGTCGAAATGGACGGTTTTACAGGTAACGAAGGCGTGATTATTATCGCTGCGACCAACCGTGCTGACGTACTGGACAAAGCCCTGCTCAGACCCGGTCGTTTTGACAGACAAGTCAATGTCGGTTTGCCTGATGTACGCGGTAGAGAGCAAATTCTTAACGTTCATATCAAAAAAGTACCTGCTGCCGATGATGTCAAATTGTATGACATTGCCAGAGGCACACCGGGTTTTTCAGGCGCAGACCTTGCCAATGTAGTCAATGAAGCTGCTTTACTGGCCGCCCGTTCCAACAGAACCCAAGTCAGTATGAACGAACTGGAAAAAGCGAAAGATAAAATTCTCATGGGTGCTGAGCGTCATACGATGGTGATGACCGAAGAAGATAAATTACTCACCGCTTACCATGAAGCAGGACATTGTATTGTCGGGCAATTATCTCCAGATCATGATGCGGTTTACAAAGTCAGCATCATGCCCAGAGGCAGAGCCTTAGGTATCACCATGTTTTTACCTGAGCGTGACCAATACAGTGCCAGTAAACGTAAATTGGAAAGTCAGATTGCCAGTTTGTTCGGCGGCAGAATTGCAGAGTTAATGATTTATGGCGGCGACCGTGTGACTACAGGCGCGTCTAATGACATTGAACGGGCAACCGAATTGGCGCGTAACATGGTTACTCGCTGGGGTTTTTCGGATAAGTTGGGCCCTTTGGTTTATGGTGAAGAAGGTGGACAAGCGTTCATGGGCTACCCTGGCAGTAAAGGCAGCAGTGTTTCCAGCAACGTCGCCCATTTGATTGATGATGAGATCAGAGAGGTTATCGACTGTAATTATCAACGGGCAGAAAAACTGTTACAGGATAACATCAGCATTCTGCACAAAATGGCGGATGCCCTGATGAAATGGGAAACTATCGACCGTGCGCAAATTGATGATTTGATGTCAGGCAGAGAACCTAAAGCACCTGTGATAGACATTATTTTGCCAGCGATTGAAGTATCTGAATCCAGTAATGAAACAAAAGATATAGCGGATAATAAAACAAGTGAATCAATAAAAGAGAAACCCGCTAAACAAGTTTGAGGTGCGCTCAATTACCTTCAAGGGGAGCTTTAAGCTCCCCTTTTTTTGTTTGTCAATCATCAAAAAATAGTAGAAAAACAGGTGGAATGTGCAAGAATTTTATCCATATATCAAATATAGACCTGCGAAGTTTTTAACACCCCGAAGCATGGTCAAATGTCAGCAACAACATGGATATTGATTTTTTAATCATCGGGCAAGGTCTCGCTGGCAGTCTCTTGGCGTGGCAATTAATACAGCGCGGTAGTAAAGTGCTGGTGATTGATAACGGTCTGGAAAACGCCTCGCAAGTTGCCGCAGGTTTGGTTAATCCAGTAACAGGAATGCGTTTTGTTAAATCGGCCGATATTGATACCTTACTGCCTGTTGCCAAACAGCTGTATACGGAATTGGCAGATTTTTTTCAGCAGGATTTTTATATTGAAAAACCCATGTTACGCATTTTTAACAGTGATAAAGAACGCCTCAACTGTCAAAAACGCGCCGACCATCCAGAATGTCGAGATTATTTGGGCGACAGTCATCATGCTCCCATTGAACCGCTTAGTACGCCGTTTGGTGCAATCACGCAACGGCAAACAGCCTATTTATTAACGCGCCCACTATTAAGCTGTTTAAAAGATTTTTTTATCGCGAATAACAGCTATCAACAGACAGCATTTGATGTTGCCGATATTCAGTTACACCCCACTTTATGCTGGCAAGGCATTGTTGCAAAACGCATTATTTTTTGTGAAGGCTATCACGCCATGCACAATCCGTATTTTTCATGGTTACCTTTTCAGCCTGTCAAAGGCGAGATTTTAACGGTAGCGCATCATCACCAGCTACCCGATGCGATACTGAATTACGGGCAGTGGTTGCTGCCTTTAAACTCGCAACAAGCGCGTATCGGCGCAACTTTTGATTGGCAAGACCTGAACAACCAAGCCACTGAGCTGGGTAAACAGACCTTATTAAAGGGACTTAAAACGCTGTTAGCTGATTTCGACCACGAAATAGTAGCCCATCAAGCCAATGTGCGCCCGTGTACACTCGATAAACAGCCGTTTATCGGCTTTCATCCGCAACACCCGCAACTGGCTATCTTTAACGGCTTTGGCGCGAAAGGCAGTTTACAAATACCGTGGCATAGTCAGCATTTTGCCAGCGTTTTAATGGATAATCGCACCTTACATTCATCCACTAATATCCAACGTCACTATGTCACTGCTTAAATTGGCTCATCAGCACATTCAAAACAGCTTGCGTACAGGTGATATGGCGATTGATGCCACTGTCGGCAATGGTCACGATACGCTGTTTTTAGCGGAACACGTTGGCGAAAACGGGCGCGTGTACGGTTTTGATATTCAACAGGCGGCGATAATAGCGACCACTGAAAAGTTACAGCACAGCGGATGTTTAGACCGCGTTACCCTCATGCAAGCCAGTCATGCTGATATGGCGGCACACATTCCCGTGCATCATCATGGTTACATTAACGCCTGTGTATTTAATCTGGGCTATTTGCCCAAAGGCGATAAAGGTATCATTACCCAAACCCGCTCAACATTATCGGCATTAAATGCCGCCTGTCAGTTATTAGCACCGCGCGGCATAATGACGATTCTTGCCTATCCGGGTCATGCGGGTGGTGATGACGAAACCGCCAGTGTGCAACACTGGAGCGAGCAACTGGATGCTCAGTATTTTAGTGTGGATACATTTTTTAGTGCGATACCCAGTGCAGCCGCACCGAGGTTGCTGGTAGTGCAGAGGCGATAGACCTTTCAGGTTTTTAAAACCTGAAAGGTCTTATTGTGTATCGAAAGTTAAGAAAAATTATTTGAATCCGTTAGAATTAGCTAATCAGTCAAAAAACAGATTTTCTGACTCCTCTTTCACTATTGTTAAGACACAATGCGCCTAATTAACTTATTCATTATTGTTTTAGTGTTGTTGCAAGGGCTGGGTTTTGCAGAAGCCAAGCCTAAACCAAAAGCTGCCGCACCCGAAAAACCGCAAGTCGTTAAACCAGCAGAGCCAGCAAAACAAATCATCAACATCGCTTATTTAAGCCAAGAACACGCCGCACCGCCCGCGCTGTCCAATTTAGATCCGTTTATTCAAAACAAAGGGCTGTTAGGTTCAGAATTAGCGATTAGTGATAACAGCACCACAGGGCAGTTTACGGGACAGGCTTTTGTCTTAAGTAAATTTATTGTGCCTGTTGATGGCGATGTTGAAGCGGTTTTTAATAACGACATTGCAGGTAAATTCCAGTTGGTAGTGAGTCTATTACCCGCTGAATCGTTAAATAAACTGGCAGACAGTGCGGCAGGTAAATCCATGTTATGGTTTGATGCCGCAACCAGTGATGACAGCTTACGCGCTGAACAATGCCGCGTTAATGTACTGCACTTGTTACCCAGTCGTGCGATGCGTGCCGATGCACTTGCGCAATACATGATGAAAAAACGCTGGACGAAGTGGTTTTTAGTGGTCGGCACTGCACCTGAAGACAAATTATTTGCCGACGCGCTTAAACGTGCCGCCAAACGTTTTGGCAGTACCCTCGTCGCGGAAAAAGTCTGGGAACACACTTACGATGCTCGACGTACCGCACAATCTGATGTCGCGGTATTCAGCCGCGTTGATGATTATGATGTGTTGGTGGTTAGCGACGAACAAGGGGCGTTCGGTGAATATCTGGATTATCGCACCGAAAGCCCGCGCCCTGTCATCGGGTCGCAGGGCTTGATTGCCACCGCGTGGCATAGAACCCATGAGCAATGGGGCGCGGTACAAATTCAAAACCGTTTTAAAGAACAGGCGGGACGGTGGATGGAAGAACAGGATTATGCGGCGTATCTGGCAGTCAGGGCGATAGGTGAAGCGGCAACGCGCACTAAATCCACTGACTTGACCGCGCTTAAAAGTTATATGCTCAGTCCTGCGTTTGCCTTGCAGGGTTATAAAGGCAGTCCGTTATCATTCAGACCTTGGGATGGACAAATGCGCCAACCCGTATTGCTTGCCGCGCCGCGTTCATTAGTCGCTGTCGCGCCCATTGAAGGCTTTTTACATCCAAAAACTGAATTAGACACGCTGGGTGTCGATGAACCTGAAACCGCGTGTCATTATGAGAAAAACAATGAAAAATAAATTATTAGCTTATCTAGTTCCCACGCGCTGCGTGGGAATTCAGTCTGACCGCGCTGCGGTCGGTTGTGCAACGCGGCGCGTTGACACTGCGTTCCCACGCGGCGCGTGGGAACGAGAAATCTTGCTGCTATTAGGCTTGGCTTTATTAACAACCACTGTGCAGGCAGAAACCGTGTTTGTCAGTTTAGAAAAAGACAACGCACTAGCCATTGTTGATCCTATCGACGGTAAGTTAATAAAAACCGTACCTATTGGACAACGTCCACGCGGTATTGCGTTGAGTAGCGATAATAAATTCTTGTTTGTCGCCACCAGTGATGACAATACGATTAGAATGCTGGATGCCGAAACGCTCAAAGAACTGGCAAAACTACCCTCAGGTAAAGACCCCGAAACTTTCGCGCTCAGTCCGAATGGCGAAAAATTGTATGTCTCCAATGAAGATGACAGCATGGTTACGGTGATTGATGTCGCTAGCAAAAAAGCGGTACATGAAATTAAAGTCGGCGTTGAACCCGAAGGCATTACCGTCAGCCCTGATAATCAGTGGCTGATTAGCGCGTCTGAAACCACCAACATGGTGCATTGGATAGACACCAAAACCAATACGATTGTCGAAAATACGCTGGTTGATCCACGTCCCCGCGCGGTTAATTTTACAGCGGACAGTCAGCAATTATGGGTCACATCGGAAATGGCGGGTACGGTGATGGTGTTGGATGCTAAAACCAAGCAACCTGTTAAAACCATTAAACTGGAAGTTGAAGGCGTAACCTTCGATAAAATTCAACCTGTCGGCGTGGTCATAGATAAAGAAAGAAAACACGCTTATATCGCCTTAGGGCCAGCTAATCGAGTCGCTGTGATTAACGCGCAAACCTATGCCATTGAAAAAGTGTTATTAGTTGGGCAGCGGGTGTGGAATTTGGCGTTTTCACCCGACCAGAAACGCTTATACACCACCAATGGCACGAGCAACGATATATCCATTATTGATTTAGACACCCAAACCGTGACTAAATCGGTCGGTGTCGGTACTTATCCGTGGGGCGTTGCGGTAAAACCATGAGCGAACCCAGCGCGTTAGCCATCGAAGGCTTGAGTTTTTCTTACGGCAATCACAAAGCACTGGATGATATTAATTTCAACATTCAGGCAGGCGAATGCACCATTTTATTAGGGCCAAACGGCGCGGGTAAAAGCACGCTGTTTTCGCTGATTACCCATTTATATGACACGCGGCAAGGACGTATTGAACTCTGCGGTTTTGATATTAAACAGCAAAGCCGTCTTGCCTTAGCCAAATTGGGCGTAGTGTTTCAACAAACCACCTTGGATATGGATTTAACGGTTGATCAAAATTTACGTTACCACACCGCGTTACACGGCATGAGTCGTAAACTGGCGACTGAACGTATTCAGCAAGAGTTGGAACGTTTGAATATGTTCGACCGCCGTTTTGAAAAAGTCCGTCAATTGAACGGCGGACACAAACGCCGCGTGGAAATTGCCAGAGCTTTACTGCACAAACCGTCTTTATTATTATTAGACGAACCTACCGTGGGTTTGGATGTGCCTAGTCGGAAAAATATTGTGGATTATGTGCATCGCTTAGCCGCAGAGGAAAATATAGCCGTGTTGTGGGCAAGTCATTTAATGGATGAAATTTATCCGAATGACCATTTGATTGTGCTGCATAAAGGAATAATTAAAGCCAATGACACTGTTGATGAGGTGTTGCAGCAAACTGATGTCGCTACCGTTAATGAAGCGTTTTCTCGTTTAACACAAGGACAGCCCATATGAGTTTTTTACATTATTGGCGAGCTATGTCGGGTATTGTCGGGCGTGAATTATGGCGGTTTGTCACCCAGCGCGAACGCTTCATTTCAGCTTTGGTGCGACCGTTGGTGTGGTTGTTTGTGTTTGCCGCAGGTTTCAGAGCCGCATTAGGGTTGGCAATCAGTCCGCCTTATGAAACCTATATTCTATATGAAGTGTACATAACCCCTGGTTTGTGCGGCATGATTCAGTTGTTTAATGGTATGCAAAGTTCTTTATCAATGGTTTATGATAGAGAAATGGGCAGTATGCGCACTTTGCTGGTCTGTCCGTTGCCGCGCTGGTTTTTATTGCTGAGCAAATTGTTGGCAGGTACGGCGGTGTCGGTGTTGCAAGTCTATGTGTTTTTAGCAATTGCCAGAGCCTACGATATTAATATACCGCTGATGGGTTATGGCTACGTTTTACCTGCATTGCTGTTATCAGGCTTGATGTTGGGCGCGTTAGGGTTGTTATTGTCTTCATTTATCAAACAGTTGGAAAATTTTGCAGGGGTAATGAATTTTGTTATTTTCCCGATGTTTTTTATGTCAACCGCACTTTATCCGTTATGGAAAATTAAAGAATCCAGTGCTTTGCTTTATAATCTGGCACAATACAATCCATTTTCACAAGCTGTTGAATTGACGCGCTTTGCGTTATACGGACAATTCAACCTGCACGCCTGTATTTATACATTGATTGCTTTTATAGTATTTATGACGGCGGCAATCATTGGCTATAATCCATCAAAAGGAATGATGATGAAAAAGAAGGGCGGGGAATGAAAACATTAATAACAATTGCTTATTAAAACTCAAGCCAGATGACCATTGATACGGTAATACTGGGCTTTTACCTACACAAGAATTCGGTGCTGATTTGAAGAACTCTTATTTTCTAGTTATTCCAAAGCAACAAAACAATCCTCTGCGCCTTAGAGAATTTGAAGAAAATGCGTTGACCAACTGGATTGCCGAGCTACCTACCGCTAATGTGGGATTGGCGACACGGCTAATGCACGATTTTTTGGTCGATTTTAATGCGATTGAAATGCCTAGTCAGTTACGGCTCAATGCACTGGAACTATTAAGACCGAGCGTGCTTGTTATTGAGGATTATTTGCGCTCAAGGCTGATGAGAACAGGATTTCCAAAAGAAGAAAACGACCAGAAAATTTTAGCGGTATTGGTCTCTATTGAAAGAGAATGTGCTATTGGCTACTGGACGGTGCTGAAAGAGCTAACACGCAGAACGGTCGGTTGGTTTCAGGGTAAAAATACCGCCCTCGCGCTGCAACGCTGTATTAAAGGCTTGAGCAGTATTGTTGTCAGTCACTTTATTATGGGAATACCCGTTCCTGATTGGGTATGGATGGATTTGCATTCCCTTTATAAATTAAGCGTAAAAATAGACAAAAATACGCTTAAAGTAACTAATGATGACAATCAGGCTAACAAAGCCAGTAGTGCTGAGGAATGTTATCTGCAAATTCTTTTGCTCAGCCTTGTTGAACCTACGGGATTAATGCAAAAGGAAATCCTGTTGGTTGACAGCTTTATAGAAACCATTTGCTCTTTAGTAAGCCTGAAAGCCACGTCAGTATACGGTAGTGATATGCAATGCGTGGTTTTTACTGACGAAGATCAGCCTCCGCTTTATCAGTCGGGGGTCGTGAATAAAAAAGATTCGTCTGTGTTGTATATTGATTTTACTAAATTACAAAAGCTCTTCGAGCATAAAGAAAAGCTGATTGATGTCACAGAAGCAAGATTCAGCTCAGTACAGATGCAGAAAAAAACGAACGGCAAACTGACAGCAGAGTTACTGGATTACCTTGAGCAACGCTGGGCGGGTATTTGTCTTGAAGGCGATCCGCTGTTTAGTGACCGGCTTGATCGGTATATCGCCATAGGCTTGGCGGCAACCTTGGATTTACAAGATACATTAAGTGACAGCGATAAAAAAGAGCTGGAATTTCTGGTTCAATCGGAATCAGATAGATCGTTATCCTGTACCTTTACGCAAACAGGCGTGTTGTCGGTGGGTAGTCTGGTCAGTTTCAGAAAAACCGATATGCCTGAACATACGCGGTTATTGGGTGTTGTAGATAAGCTGATTGTCGCTAAACAAAGCGGAAAAATAATTTTTGGTATGGAATTACTGACACCAGAGGTTATTTCTGTAGATTACAATCTGCTTGATAGCGATGGCTTTGCCGCAGCGCATGAGCCAGTAAAGAATGGTGTGCATATCGTGCATGAAGAACTGAAAAAAGCCCTGCTTTATACTCTTAATGAACGAGAAGACTGCCTGATTACTGACACCTTTATGTTGAAAGATGATGATATGTTACGGATACATACACATAGTGACAGCTTTTCTGTCACGTTAAAAAACAGGAAAAACGTAGGTCTGGGTTACTGGCAGTTTGAATGCGTAAAAATCAAGGAAAAGAAGAAGCAGGCACCAGCAGCCCATAAAAAAGGTTATGATTTTATCTAAAGTTTATTGGACAACAGAGAAGTTATTTTTTGAATGAATGCTGATTGATACAAGATGAAAAATAAAAATAGATGACATATTTAATTTTTTCGGGTTTACTTAATTAACTTTCTAGTTAATTAGTAAAGTTATTTGGTTTATATAATAAAAATACACTAGGGTGAGGAAGAACAATGAGTAATGAAGAACAAACTGAACAAACTGAACAAACTGAACAAGTGGTAGAGGCTGAGCAAGCAGTTGAAGTTGAGCAGGTTGTTGAGGCGGCAAGTGATAAAGCTGGCAATGCCCTGTCTGCCATTTTGGATTTAAAAGAAAAAAATCCAAAAGTGTTTTTTGGTGCTATCGGCGGTATCGTTGTGCTGTTGATTTTCCTGATGAGCGGCGGTGAAGAAGCAAAAATTCCTCAAGGTGCTCAGATTAAAAATTTAGCAGTAGGTCAAAAATATGTCCTGAAAAGTGCCAACAGTTATGATCCTGCGGCAACGGTGCGTTTAGTTGCAGTACCCGGTGCAATTGCCGCGTATGATGACACTGAAGAAGCAGATAGAAGCACACCTTGTCAGCATATTCCGCAAGGAACTCCTGTATCGGTTGCAGAGCTTCAAGATGCGTATGGAACAAAAAATGCGTTCGTTAAAGTGCTGATAGAAGACGGCGATTGCAAAGGTAAAGACGGTTGGGCATTGGCAATTGATGTTCAGTAGTGAAAATAAAACTTGACGATGTGAAATAGTCATGTATAATAACTGAATAAATTGATTTGCGGGAATAGCTCAGTGGTAGAGCACAACCTTGCCAAGGTTGGGGTCGCGAGTTCGAATCTCGTTTCCCGCTCCAAAGAATAAATAAAAGCCGCGATAATTCGCGGCTTTTTTATTTCAGTTTTAAGGCTGCGTAGCAAATCGGTTATGCAGTGGCCTGCAAAGCCATCTAGGCCGGTTCGACTCCGGCCGCAGCCTCCATTCACTTTGATTGCCTTATATCATTTAAGTGCCTTCATATCTGATAATCAGTTTTCTCTTAAACTTGATAAAAGTCAGCAAATACTTCCTGTTTTATTACATACCTACAAAATCTCACCATCTTCTGGTTTGCTATGTGGCGTTGTAACGCTATTCATATTGCTTTAATTAGAATTAAAGACTGATTACCTCCTCTCGTTATTACAATCACCATTCGTTTTCGTCACTGATTTTTCATTGACAACTTCAATAAATATAAAAATTTTTATTTTTTATTCATTTCAATCATTATTGAACGATACTTAACGAATTAATGCCTAATGCTTCAGTACCACGCATAGGCTCATTTTTGCAGACTGTCTGGATGTGGGCGAATCATGTACTATCTTACCTTGTTCCTATGGAAGCGTTGGTTTACCATTACTGATAGTTCGCTTTTTTACTTCATACGAAGCCAGTTCAAGGATATTAACGCAGTATGCACGGTATTATTCCATAAGAAGGTCAAAAATGAGTCAATCTGATAATTCTTTGCGATTAGTGCTGGTCATTGATGATGATCAGACTGCTCACTTATGGGCTAGACGGTACTTGTCAACGGCAGGATTTACCTTGATTTCCGCATTAAACGGCTATGAAGGTATTGAGGCATTTAAACAGCATTCACCTGATATTGTGCTGGTTGATATTGATATGCCGGGTATCAATGGCTTTGCCACCTGCGCGGCAATACGCGCTTTACCCAGTGGTAAAAATACCCCGCTGTTAATGGTGACAGGTACTGAAGATGCAGAACGGGTGGCTTCGTCGTATGTGGCAGGCGCGACTGATTTTGTGGTCAAGCCCGTCAACTGGAAGGTGTTGATACACCGCTTACACTATATGGTTAAAGCCAGTAGTGTGTTACGACAACTGGAGAAAAGTGAAACGCGCTTATCAAAAGCCCAGCACATGGCAAGGCTGGGGCATTGGGAGTGGTATTTTGTTGATGACATCAAGATGTATTGGTCTGATGAAGTGTTTGCTATTTTTCAGCTGGATAAGGAAAGCTTCGTTCCTGATGAAGCCAGTTTTCTGGCATTGATGTATGCAGAAGACAAAGCGTGTGTTCAAGAGAGCTTTGATGAAATCATTAAAAATAAAACAGTGGTTACTATTGAACACCGCATCATGACGGGAAAAGGTGAGCAACGTTTTGTTGAGCAGCAAATTGAAATGATTGAAAACCTGAATCACCAGTTGATTGGTCTGACAGGAACAATTCAGGATATAACGGAACGCAAAGAACACGAAAACAAAATAAAACGTCTGGCTTATTATGATGAGATAACAGGCTTACCGAATCGTACTTTTTTTCTGGAGCTGTTATCAAGCACACTCAAGCTGGCAAAACGCAATGATCGCAGTTTTGCCGTGCTGTTTTTGGATTTGGATGATTTTAAAGGCGTGAATGATTCCTACGGTCACTATATCGGTGATTTATTGCTGAAAGAAATTTCCAGACGATTATCAGACGGCTTACGCAGTTCCGATGTGGCTGCGAGACATTTTCATCAGTGCCATAATGCAGAGATTGCCAGATTGGGCGGCGATGAATTTACTGTGCTGTTGAATGAATTAACCTATCCTGAAGATGCCGCCATTGTCGCAGAACATATACAAGAATGGATTGCCGAACCTGTTTATTTGGAAAATTTGCAAATATATACGGGATCCAGCATTGGTATCGCCATTTATCCGCAGGATGGGGAAAACAGTGAAACATTGCTGAGAAACGCCGACATTGCCATGTATCACGCTAAAAAAGTCGGTAAAGGGCATTTTCAGTTTTTTCACGATTCGATGAATATAAAAGCCCAGAAACGCCGAAAAATGGAAAATTATATGTATCAGGCGGTGGCAAATAATGAATTACGCTTACATTATCAACCCATAGTCGGTGCTAAATCGGGGCAACTGATTGGCGCGGAAGCCCTGATGCGTTGGGAAAGTCCGCAATTGGGTTTTTTACCCCCTAATGATTTTATTTCGCTGGCAGAAGACAATGGTTTAATCATCAAGTTCGGTGAATGGGCGATTCGTGAAGTGTGTCGGCAACATAAGCGATGGCAACAACAAGGTCTTGGGCATTTAACCATTGCCGTTAATTTGAGTGGTTTGCAGTTTAATCAGGTCGGTTTTGTGCCAATGGTAGAAGCGATTCTTGCTGAATATAACCTAATGTCTCCCAGCTTTTTGATTTTTGAATTAACAGAAAGCGTCATTATGGCGGATACTGAAAAAATGTTTAACAAACTGTGGCAGCTTAAAAGTATGGGCATCAAATTATCAGTGGATGATTTTGGTACGGGTTATTCATCACTGAGTTATCTGAAAAGTTTCCCGCTTGACTCATTAAAAATAGATCGTTCGTTCATCAAAGAGTTACCTGATAACGACGATGATGCCGCCATTGTCAACGCCATTTTGGCATTGGCAAGTACCCTGAACTTAAGTACCGTTGCAGAGGGCGTAGAAACCAATCAGCAACGCGAATTTCTTGAAAATAGCACTTGTAATTCCATACAAGGCTATCTGTTCTCAAAACCTATGCCCGTAGATGAATTCTATGCGTATTGGCAAGCAAACACACCGAGTACACTTTGATTGTTGCGTAACTATGAGAAACATTTTTCAGGACGCTTCAATACGCATCAAGTTAATATTAATTATCGGCGTTTCTGTATTACTGGCATTATTAGTTGTGGCTTCGGCAATCACGGGTTATGAATATCTGTCGCGGCGACAGCAAACCGAACAGGCATTATTGTCGATAGCCAATATCGTTGCATGGAACAGCTCTGCGGCGTTGGCATTTATGGATAACGAGGTGGCGCAAAAAAACCTCAAAATGCTGGAAACCCAGCCCAGCATCGTCGCCGCTTATTTATATAAATCTGATGGCGAAGTATTTGCCGAATATACCAAATCGTACCCGCGTGATGACGGATTTAACCATCTGCAAATGATTCAATGGATCAAAGATGATTCACCCGTTGCTATTGAAAGAGCCTCCAACAGCACCCTGCTTGACCGCCTGAAGCAGTGGAGTAAAAAGCATCTTGGTTTGTCTGCCGCACATTCCATGCGTTCAGGCTATTCCGAATTAACCTTATACGATAAATATCGGCAAATACATTTATTGAAACCTATTTTTATTGATGATGACCTGATAGGTGTCCTGCATTTGGTTGATAATCAGCGTAGCTTAAATGCTTTTTTTTCCAGCTTTTATTCTATTCTGGGCATTATTTTACTGTTTACTTTATTGGCAACCATGCTGGTGTCAACGCGCTTGCAACGCATTTTTTCCGAGCCGTTACTGAATTTAATGCAGGCGATGAAATCGGTCGCCAACGAGAAAAAATTCACCAGCCAAGTGATTAAAAGCAGTAATGATGAATTTGGTCAATTGGTTGATGTTTACAATGATATGCTCAGCGAAATTCATCAACGCGACGGGCAACTGGATAAACAGCGTGCAGGTCTGGAGATTCAGGTCAAAGAGCGCACCGTACAATTGACCGACATCAATACGGTATTAAAACGCGCCGTAGCTGATGCTTTAGTGGCTAAAGAAGAGGCAGAAGCGGCTAATCATGCCAAATCGCAATTTCTCGCTAACATGAGTCATGAAATCAGAACCCCGATGAATGCCGTGCTGGGTATGACGGATTTTCTCTACGAAAGCGAGTTGAACGACGAGCAACGCCATTCCATTCAAATAATAAAGCAATCATCACGCTTATTGCTGGGTGTTATTAATGACATTCTGGATTTCTCTAAAATTGAATCAGGCAAACTGGAGTTGGATGCCCATCCGTTTGACAGTCACACCTTAATTAATGACAGCTTTGCTTTGTTCGAGGTACAAGCAAAAGCGAAAGGTCTGGTTTATCGTTTAGAACTTGCAGACATTCCCGCTATGCTGGTGGGCGACTCCATTAAACTGAGTCAGATATTAATGAATTTACTCAGTAATGCGGTCAAATTTACTGCGCAGGGGCAAGTGCAGTTAGCCGTTACCAGTCAAGACCTGCCTGATAATAAAGCACGGGTGCATTTTGAAGTGACCGATACGGGTATCGGCGTTGATGCAGAAAAACAACTGCTCATTTTTGACGCATTTTCTCAGGCAGATAATTCCATGACCCGCGCCTTTGGCGGCACAGGACTGGGTTTAGCCATTGCCAGACAATTAGTCCGCTTGATGCAAGGGGAAATCGGGGTCAGCAGCCAACCCGATCAAGGTGCAACATTCTGGTTTTGGGTCGATTTGGAAAAATCGGCGGCATCAGCAGTGAAAATAAAAGTGTATCCAGACTGCCAGTTTACTGCCCGTATTCTGGTCGCCGAAGATTATCTGGCGAATCAAATATTGGTCACACGGTTTTTGGAAGGCTTTGGTTGCCACGTTAAAATGGTTAATAATGGACAGGAAGCCATCACCGCATTTCAGCAACAAGACTACGATTTGATTTTCATGGATTGCCAGATGCCCATCATGGATGGTTATCAGGCGGCGACGGACATTCGCCACCTTGAAAGTGCAGCCAATAACGCGAAGCATATTCCCATTATCGCGCTGACTGCACACGCCTTGGCAGGTGATAAAGCAAAATGTTTGAATGCGGGTATGGATGAATGGGTGACTAAACCGTTTACCCGCAAAGAATTAAATGAAGTATTGCAAAAATGGTTGCCTGAACAACTGATTATTGTCGGGCAGGCTAACGCTAATAAAACCAACGTTGTGCCAGATTTGCCCGCAATTGATATGCAGTTTCTCCAGCAGAATTTTGATTTTAATAACGCCGATGATTTAACCTTTATCGCCTCATTGCTGGATGTATTTCAAGAAAGCACCGAGCAAACATTGAACGCGCTGCAACACAGTATTGATAATCATGATGCCGAACACATTCGCCAACTGGCGCATGGATTAAAGTCAATCAGCAGTAATGTCGGTGCAATGCAGCTTTCGGCCTTGTGTAAAACAATGGAGCTGGCAGGAAAAAGCCAACAGCTACACAATGTCAGTACATTATTAGTCAGTATGAAGCAGGAATACACGAAAGCCGTTGGCGGCTTGCAACAGATATTATCAGGCACGCAATAACTGGCTGTTACACGTCTTCCGTGACCACGGTACTCAGCAAGCCCAAATATTTGCCGTCTATTTCAATCAGCAACTCACTGTCGCCAAAATCGTCGATTTTTTCGTCTAAAATTTGCGCACAAGCCGATAATTTAGCGCGAATTTCACCTTGATTTGCTTTTAAATAACAGCGTTTTTTAACCTTGGAGCTGGTAAATTGTTCAGATAATACTTGATAAAGCAACTCAATTCCCGCGCCTGTTTCTGCTGACATCCACACGCGGATCGCATGACCCTCATCATCCCGATCAATATGGGGCTGAATATTGTCCAGCAAATCAATTTTATTAAACACCTCTACGCGCCTGATTTTATCCGCGCCGATTTCTTCCAATACCAACTCGACTTGGTGCATGATTTCATCACGGTCTTCGGCATTAGCATCAATAACGTGCAGTAATAATTCCGCCTCACTGGCTTCCTGCAAGGTTGATTTAAACGCTGCAACCAATTCATGCGGCAAATGACGAATAAAGCCCACCGTATCCGCTAACACAATATCAGTATTATTGGATAACGAATAACCGCGCAGTGTCGGATCCAAGGTAGCAAATAACTGATCCGCGACATAAATATCCGCGCCCGTCAGTGCATTAAATAACGTTGATTTACCCGCATTGGTGTAACCCACCAGCGAAACAGTCGGCACTTCGGCTTTTTTGCGCTGACTGCGCCCCTGATGACGCTGTTTATCAACTTTATCCAGCCGTTGCTGAATCTGCTTAATACGCACCGCCAATAAACGGCGGTCGGTTTCCAACTGCGTTTCACCCGGCCCGCGCAGACCGATACCGCCTTTCTGGCGTTCCAAATGCGTCCAGCCGCGTACCAAGCGCGTTGATAAATGTTTGAGTTGCGCGAGTTCAACCTGTAATTTACCTTCAAACGACTGCGCACGTTGGGCAAAAATATCCAGAATCAAGCCGTTTCTATCCACGACGCGCACGCATAAAAATTTTTCCAGATTTCTTTCCTGACTGGGTGATAACGGATGATTAAACAACACTACATCCGCTTCATATTCTTCGACGATGGCTTTCAGCTCATCGAGCTTACCTGTGCCGATAAAATATTTAGAATCAGGGCGTTGGCGACTGCCTGTTACGACATAAACGGGATCAGTCGCCGCCGATTTAGCTAATTCCTTTAGCTCATCGAGGTTTTCTTGTTGATGTTGGAAATTGATGTGAACGAGGATCGCTCGTTCACCTGAATCGGGGCGATCAAACACACAGCACTCCACGGGGGTAGTTAGTCAAGCGCGTGACCGCGCTCTTAATAGGTTTCAAGCGAGCTGAAAAATAATACTGAGACTGACAGGGGGGAACGCGCTTATTCTTCAGTAGTTTCATCATCTCGCGTGAGTTTAACCGCTTTACTCGGCACTATGGTTGATATAGCGTGCTTATAAACCATCTGACTGACGGTATTTTTCAGCATAATCACATACTGATCAAACGAATCAACTTTTCCCTGTAACTTTATACCGTTGACCAGAAAAATTGACACAGGGGTATGTTCTTTTCTAAGTGCATTTAGAAAATTGTCCTGCAAATTTTGACCTTTTGACATCCTATTTCTCCTTATTATTGATATTTGTTTACTTAAGATAACTGCAATTAACAGCCAATACAAACTATTATCTTAACGGCATTTTATTTTGAAGTACAGGTATGGCTACGCATCTCATAAAAATCAATGGCAAGAGCTGTTTTTTCTTTTTTTAGGCGGACTGTATCAGGGGTGTAATGGCTATTTTTATTACATATAGCACTATATGTTGTGTTATTATATCAAAAAATATCCACATATAGACATTAGTCGGTAATTGACCAGTAACGCTAAGATGCTGATTTATGGTTTATTTTCACCGACTTCACCCACACAAACTGCTTAGGAAACTTCATCAATGACTGCAAAACTTCACGTCATCGCCAATAATGTGACCGAAATACCCTTCCAAGATGCCTCAATGGATATATGGGACACCAAATATCGGCTGAAAACCAAGGATGGCGAAGCTATCGACGGCTCGATTGATGAAACCTACCAGCGCGTCGCCAAAGCCCTGTCCGAAGTCGAAAAAACCGAAGCCAAACAGAAGCAATATTACAAAGAATTTTTGTGGGCATTACGCCAAGGCGTTATTCCCGCAGGGCGTATCACCTCTAACGCAGGTGCATTGGCACACAAACCCGCCACATCAACCATCAACTGCACCGTATCGGGTACTATCGAAGACTCGATGGACGATATTCTGCACAAAGTGCATGAAGCGGGGCTTACATTAAAAGCTGGCTGTGTTGCGCCTAACACGTTGGTTTACACTGAAAAAGGTTATGTCACTGCACAACAAGCAGTCACTGAACAACATCAACAAATTTTAAGTTACGACCGTGACACACATCGCTTTGAAATGCGCCCCATTTTAAAGCACATGACCACCGTCGTGCCTACCGATGAAAATATTGAAATCAGCTCACATCTAGGTACATTGACTACCTCAATTAAGCATCCAGTATTAGTTTACCGAGATGACAGATTGCAGTACGTTCGTGCGGATGATATTACCCAAGCCGATGCCTTGGTGCATTATCAATTACCTTGGAAGGCAGATAAAAAATCAGCCTTAAAAGCGTGGTTTGCAGGGGCGCATTTAGGCGACGGTTCAGCTTACGAAAAACACATCACTTATGCCGATTCACGCGAAAAATGGCAGGATAAAGCCAATGCTTACGGTCAACGTCTGATTTTTAAAATCCGCGCAGCCGAGCGTGAAGTGGTCGAGCGTTACGCGCAATTTTTTCAACAGTTTTATAACTGCCAAGCGCAAGTCGTCTCAACAGTTACGGCTAACAACACACCCGTCTGGGATTTTACCGTTGCTAGTTTTGAAGCCAGTGCTGCCAGTGAATTCATTGATAATCAAATTGGCAAAAAAACCGCGACCTTAAAAGTCCCACAATGGATTAAACAAACTCCAGACCGTCATTTTTTACCATTCCTAGCAGGTCTTATTGACACCGATGGCACGGTTTCGACAGAACGTGGTAGCGCAATTTTAAGCTGTCAAAGCGGTGAATTTGCGCGTGAAATTCAAACATTGTTAGCTTTGTTTGGTGTACATGGTGCGATTACCGCCAGAAAAGCCCGCTCGCATGAATACAACGGCTCGCTTATTAAAGACAGTGGCGGCTATAACGTTAAAATATCTGACTCCGCGTTTTTACAAAACCTAGCGGCTTTTATGGCAGATAGCGGCAAGAAAAATCGTATTAAATCCCATCAAACACAAGCTGGACAGTATGACCACTATGTCATGACGACTGCGTTACGAATCGCACTAGACACCTGTTCATCAGAACTAAGCCATATTGAAAAACAAGCAATGGGCTTTTATCATGGTAAACACCAGCAAACGATTGTGAGCCGTGTGTATCTCGACAAATGGGTAGAAAAATTCCCGCAATTAACTGCGTCTATTGATTTCGTCCGTCAACTCCGTCAAGTAAGCAACATTAAGCGGGATTTACCTATCGGCGAAACCTTTTATGATTTTACCGTTGACACTCATAACAACTACCTAGCAGGTAATAATGGCTTAGCTGTCATCCACAACTGCGGCATCGGTTATGAATTTTCTACTCTAAGACCCAAAGATGCTTACGTTTCAGGTGCAGGTGCGTACACCTCTGGGCCACTGTCCTTCATGGATATTTACGACAAAATGTGTTTTACCGTTTCCTCCGCAGGTGGACGACGCGGCGCGCAAATGGCAACTTTTGATATCGCGCATCCTGATGTCGTCGAATTTATCCGCGCCAAGCGTGAAGATGGACGCTTACGCCAGTTCAATCTGTCACTATTAATTACCGCTGAATTTATGCACGCAGTTAAAAATGATGCACCGTGGGCGTTGTCGTTTCCTGTCACTCAAAAAGAAGTCAAAGTCGATCAGCTGGACTTACAAGACAGCAGCAAAATTGTCTGGCGTGATGTCCCCAGCACCGAAAATTATGTTCTGAATGAAGCGGGCTTAGTCGCGTGTAAAATTACCAAAACCATTCCCGCACGTCGCCTCTGGGACATCATCATGAGTTCCACTTATGATTACGCCGAACCAGGTTTTATTCTCATCGACAAAGTCAACGAGATGAACAACAACTGGTACTGTGAAAAAATTCGTGCGACTAATCCGTGCGGAGAGCAGCCGCTCCCGCCTTACGGTTCGTGCCTTCTCGGCTCAATTAACCTAACGCGCTTCGTCAAAAAACCGTTCACCAATGATGCGCATTTTGACTGGGACAATTACCGCAAAACCATCCGCATTTTTACCCGTATGCTGGACAACGTGGTAGAAATTAACGGACTGCCGTTGCCGCAACAACGTGATGAAATTATGACCAAACGCCGTCATGGCATGGGTTATCTGGGCTTGGGTTCAACTGTTACCATGTTGGGAATGCGCTACGGCGATACACATTCAGTGCAATTTACCGAAGACGTGACCAAAATTCTCGCCATCGAAGGCTGGAAAGAAGCCCTGACACTGGCAAAAGAAAAAGGTGCGGCTCCGATTATGGAACAAGCATTCACCGTCACCAGTGCGATGCTACACCAACGCCCTGAAATGGTGACTGACGGCTATAAAGTCGGCGATACCATTGCGGGTAAAGTATTACACGCCAAATACAGCCGCTATATGCAGCAACTGGCACACGAAGAACCCGAACTGGTTGCCGAATTGATTGAAACAGGCGCACGCTTTACCCATCACAGCTCCATTGCGCCAACGGGGACGATTTCCTTATCGTTGGCAAACAACGCCAGCAACGGCATAGAGCCGAGTTTTGCGCATCATTATTCACGCAATATCATCCGCCAAGGCAAAAAATCCAAAGAAAAAATCGACGTGTTTTCGTTTGAATTGTTAGCGTATCGGGAAATGGTTAATGCCGATGCCATGCCCTACAGCGACAACCCAGACCACCAACTGCCCGCGTATTTTATCGCCGCAGATGATGTCACCCCCAAACAACACGTTGATATACAAGCGGCGGCGCAAAAATGGATAGATTCCTCTATTTCCAAAACTGCCAACGTGCCGACTGATTTTCCTTACGAAGATTTTAAAGATATTTATCAATACGCCTACGACAAAGGGTTAAAAGGCTGCACCACCTTCCGCTTCAATCCCGAAGTCTTCCAAGGCGTATTAGTCAAAGCCTCAGACCTAGAAAACACCACCTACCAATTCACCCTAGAAGACGGCGAAGTCATTGAGCTAAAAGGCAATGATGAAATTGAATACGATGGCGAAATTCACAGCGCGGCGAATTTGTTTGATGCGTTGAAAGAGGGGTATTACGGGAAGTTGTAAGAATGATAACGAATTCGCTAGAAGAACAAGAAAACTTTAGCCATCAACAAGTATTTGGGGATTTGGAAAACGCGCTGTTTACCGCAACAGAAGCGGCTGAATATTTAGAAGTTTCTATTGCCACCTTTCGCCGTTATTTAAAAACGCAAAAAATAACCGCTGAATCTGGAATTGGCTCAACGCATTTGTATTCACTAAATAGTTTGCGAGAGTTTAAAAAGGCACTTCGGGCGGCGATACGTCACAAGTCAGTGTGAAAACAATCAACTTAGCAGGAAAAAAATGGCAATAACCGACCTTTTTTCAAAACGCCAGCGTCGTCTTAGAGGCGAAGTGCCTGATGTCTATCAATATGATGATATTCCACAGCCATTGAGGGTGCAGATAGTTCATATCATTCGTGATGTAATGAATGAATTTCATAAAACCAGACACTATAATTCAAATACCAATGAAGTTTATGAGATAGTTCATCAAATGTTATGTAAGGAATACGGTGTGTTTAAACTGTCAGAATATGACAAGTTTACACAATATGAAAAAAGGCATGAGAGTGAGATATTTAATTTTTTTCTCAATGAAAAATCTACAGAAAAAACATTGGATGTTGTTGACGTTTTCTTTCGATTTACAGATGTTGTTTTGAGAAATGATTTAATTAATCGTGGATGTAATCAAGAAGTCGGAATTATCGACGAAGCTATTTTTGAATTAAATCAAAGATTCAAAGAACATGGAGTTGGCTTTCAATTTGAATCCTCTGAAATAATCCGTGTCGATTCAGAATTTTTACACACCGAAGCAGTAAAACCTACGCTATTATTGCTTAGAAGTAGTGATTACAAAGGAGCTAATGACGAGTTTTTAAGTGCGCATGAACATTATCGTCATGGACGATATAAAGAATGTTTGGTTGAATTGCTCAAGGCACTTGAAAGCACCATGAAAACAATTTGCCAAAAGCGCGGCTGGACAATTACGCCAAAAGACAATGCAAGTAAATTAATTAAAATTTGTTTTGAAAATAATCTGTTACCCGCTTATCTCGAATCTGAAATAACTTCACTACGAACACTCCTAGAAAGTGGAGTGCCAACAATCAGAAATAAAAGTGCTGGTCATGGACAAGGTGCTGAGATAGTGACTGTTCCTGCATATCTAGCACGTTATGCTTTGAATTTAACAGCTAGTAGCATTCTGTTTTTGATTGAGGCGGAAGCCGCGTAGTGTGTAGGTTTCTCTCGTTCCCACGCGCTGCGTGGGAACGACGTTGCACCGCGCTGCGGTGCGAGACGCGGCGCGTCTCTACTGCATTCCCACGCAGCGCGTGGGAACGAGTCTAGCAAGTTGGTAGCACTTTATTCATCTACTCATTGAAGGAAAATATGAAAGCGGTTTCTGTTGTTGCCAGAATAAAATGCGCGTTGGTGCTTCTGGTCTTTATGATTATTCCCGTGCTGCCAATTACAGGCACGCTAGGATTGTTTATCGTTATTTTTCGCCCGCTTTGGTTTAAAAAGTTGGTTGATAATGTGTATGCGGATAAAAATTAATCAGTAGGCTACCAACTGACTGTTTTATGCGCGTTTAACAGTCGGGCATAAATATCGGATTGCAAAGACGTTGCGGTGCAACGTCTCTACGATGTCAAAAACATCAGCCGTTAAATCAGTCAATAAGCAAATAGTAACAACTTAACAATCAATGGGTTATAATCGACTCGCGTCTAAGTCATTGATTATTATCGCACAATACACACGGATAATTTTTTACATAAAAATAGATAAGGCTTTGATTGATAAAGACTTTGATATTAATAATACCCACGGACACAGAACATGGTACACAAAATCGCAAAAAAAATCGTTTCTTACAAAGTGCTAGGCAATGAATTGCCGCCAGAAATTGCGCACGTTGAGGAGCCTAAAATTGATGTAGAAAGTATGCACGAGAACGTGACTCGCCCTGAAATTTTAATGGGCGCGACGTATAAAATTAAAACACCGCAATCGGAACACGCGCTGTATATCACGATTAATGATGTGATTTTAAACGAAGGCACGGAATATGAAGAACGCCATCCTTATGAGGTGTTTGTTAATTCTAAAAATATGGAACATTTTCAATGGGTGTTGGCATTGACGCGGGTTATTTCGGCGGTGTTTCGTAAAGGCGGCGATGTGTGTTTTTTGGTGGAGGAGTTGAAAGCGGTATTTGATCCACAAGGCGGTTATTTTAAAAAAGGCGGGGTGTTTATGCCGTCATTAGTGGCTGAAATCGGTTATGCCATTGAAGCGCATTTAAAAGAAATCGGTATGATTAAATCTGTGGAAATGGATACGCATCAAAAGCAATTTTTAGCGGCGAAGCGTAAAGAATTTGAAGCCTTGCACAGCGATACTTCCAGTTTGGACGAAGCAGGGGATTTTCCTGCTAAGGCGTTGTTATGCGGTAAGTGCCAGACAAAAGCATTGGTGCTGATGGATGGTTGTATGACGTGTTTGAATTGTGGCGATAGTAAATGTTCGTAACGGGCAACTGTTACGCACAAGAAATTATTGTCCACGAAAGACACGAAAAAGAGTAAACAAATAATGAGGTAGCCGTTGGTGGTGAGCCAAGTCTGCATTTATTAAGTGCTTGAGTCGCCCATCATTCGCAGTCCAAGGCATGACTTGGAATCCGAATGACAGAGGTTGATTTTTTTTCGTGTCTTTTGTGATTTTCGTGGACTATGGCTTTTTCATGCGTCAATTAAGGATAAATCACTTTAGGCTGAAAATTTGCCGCTGGGTATTTAGGATCAAATTCGTCAACCACTGGCTGGGCAGGTGCTTTGGCAACAGTGGTGCTGTCGGCAGAATAAATCACGATCGGCTGGAAATTGGCAGCGGGATATTTAGCATCGACTTCATTTGCGGCAGGTGCGGCGGCTTGCGGTGCGACACTTTTATCCAAATAGATAACTTGAGGTTGAAAATCAGCGGCAGGGTATTGGTTATCTGCGAAAGTGTTAAATGAAGTGAGTGCCAACACAGTAACAGCTAAGCCTAAAAGCATGGTTTTTTTCATGGTGTGTATCCTATAGGTGTGAAGTAAGTGCGGTAAAAAATATCCCTACACAAGGTAAGATTCGTTTTGAGTATCGAATATTTTTAAGCATTTCGCAACCGCTTTTATGCTTACAACAACTGTTTTATGTCAGGATAGTGATTGATGAGCTGTTGGCGAAACTGTTCAATTGCCGCTTCATCATGACGTTGTGTTCTTGGTATGGGGACGACAATATCACTGATTACCCTCATCGGGGTTGATGCTAAAAAAATCAACCTGTCCGCCAGCGCAATGGCTTCGCGTAAATCATGGGTGACAAATAGCACGGTGTGCGGGCGTTGTTGCCACAGTTGCAATAATAAGGCTCTCACATCTCGCGCGGTCGGCGGGTCTAAAGAGACAAACGGCTCATCCATCAGCAATAAATCTGGATTGACGGCAAAGGCGCGAATGATAGCGACACGGCGATTCATACCCACCGATAGGCGTTCTGGGTATTCATGTTGTACCTGCGTGAGCTGCATTATGTCCAGTAATGGATTGATCAAATCAGGCGATTGATGCGGCTCTAATACCAGCTCAATATTTTCCCGAACGGTACGCCACGGCAATAAACGCGGATTTTGGAAAATGTAGCCGATTTTAGGCGTAGTATGTTGTTTACCAACAAGAATTTCACCGTCATATTGATTATCCAAGCCTGAAAGACAATTTAATAAGGTGGTTTTGCCACACCCTGACGAACCCAACAAACACACAAACTCATTCGCCTGTAGCGACAAACTAAAATCGGCAATAGTGGCTTGTGTCGCACCTGCGTAGGTTTTATTGGCTATGGTGATGTGTACATCGGTCATCGTCGCCACCGTAAGGCTTGTTTATCCAAAGGCTTTAAAATCAGCCATTCTATTAATTGAATCACCGCGACAAAGGCAATGGTGTACGCCAAAATACTGGCAACATCGAACATCTGAAAAAATAAATGCAGTTGATAACCCATGCCGTTACTGCGTCCTAATAATTCCACCACTAAAATTATTTTCCAAATCAACGCCAGTCCTGAACGGGTCGCGCCCATGAGAAACGGCTGTAATTGCGGCAAAATAACGTGGCGCAGGGTTTTGGTTTTGCTGAAATGATAACACCGCGCCATATCCATTAAATCAGTATCGAGGGCGCGTGTGCCTTCACGAATCGTCACTATCACATTCGGCAGTTTATTGATGACCACCGCAAGAATAGCGGCAGACTCCACCAGACCAAACCAGACGTAACACAGAATAATCGTTACCAACGCGGGGACATTGAGAAAAATCACCAGCCAATTATCAAAAAACGCATTCAGGGCTTTATTACGTCCCAGCACTATACCGATAGCGCAACCTAACAGCATAGAAATAGAAAAACTGACCACCAAGCGCATTAAGGTCATGCCCAAATGATAAGGCAACTGCCCTGAAACAATCGCCTGCCAGAAAACAATGGCGACGTTGTAGGGCGCAGGCAATGTGTTGCTGTGCAGATAACTTGCCGCGCCTTGCCATACGGCTAG
>JAURYI010000053.1 GCA_030654015.1 Methylococcales bacterium
GGAAATTGCTGCTGCCGACAGTGAGGAAGCACACTTATTGCGTACTTTTCTGATCAAGTTAAGCGGACGACAGATGAAATGGGGTGTGGAGTTTACTAATCCCGCATTGCTGGCAGGTTTGTGGGCATTTCTTTCCATGATAGAGGTGATGGAAAGTTATTCTCCGGAAGAACTGGTCATTTTAAGAAAAACGGCCAGTTCTTTTTTCGGTTAACTTGTGTAGATACCTATGCCTGTCAGGACTGGCAGTCATGTTGTTACTTGGCAGACAGGGTTTTACTGAATAGCGTAGTGCCGCTAACATCTTTCAAATCAACCGTTAAGGCGCGGCTTTTGTTGTTGATATTGACTTCCCCGAAAAATAGATGACCTGTATAGGGTGATAAATTGCTCTGACCTTCAGGAGGTGCTTTGGTGAATACTACTTGTGCGCCAAACGTTGCATCAGCAGAATTAGGCCCGAATGAAGACGCATTGATTGGCCCTGCCACAAACTCCCAAAAGGGGAGGAAATCTTTGCTTTGGGCTTTGCTTGGGTCATAGTAATGTGCGGCGGCGTAATGCACATCGGCGGTCAACCAAACGATATTATTGATGTGCTGGTGTTTGATAAAACTCAGTAAGCGGGCAATTTCCAGTTCACGACCCGCAGCAACGCCATTGTCACCATTGGCAACGGCTTCCCAGATTTTTGTACCCTGCGCATCTTTGCCGTCGCTGATATTCAGACCGATAGGCATATCGGCGGCAATCACTTTCCACGTTGCTTTGGAATTTTTCAGCTCATTTTGTATCCATGCCAGTTGTGGATTACCCAGAAATGCAGTTTCGGCGCTTTCCTGTGTTTGCAGATTAGTGGTATTAGCACCGCGATAACTGCGCATATCCAGCACAAATACGTCCAGCAATTTGCCGTAGGATAGTTTCCGATAAATACGATTAGGTTCTTCGGCATCATGAGGACGTAGCGGCGCGTATTCGTGGAATGCTTTCGTGCCACGCGCAATTAATAAGGGTATATCTTTAACCGTGTAGCGTTCATCGTCATGCAGATTTTTGGTATCCGACCAATTATTGACGACTTCATGATCGTCCCATTGCCAAATTTGCGGGACTTCGGCGTTGAAGCGACGCACATTATCATCCAGTAGATTATATTTGTAACGTCCCCGAAATTCATCCAGCGTTTCCGCGACTTTACTGACTTCGGGCGTAACCACATTCGTCCATAGCTGCCCGTTTTCAGCGGTTGCAGTCGGCAGGATAGGCGTATCAGCATACACATTGTCGCCGCTTTGAATAAAGAACAGCGGCTTGACCTGACGCATAGTTTCATACATTTTCATGCCGCCGAAACTTTTGTTGATACCCCAGCCTTGCCCAGCGGTGTCTCCACTCCAGATAAAACGAATATTTTCCTGTTTGCCCACAGTATGAAAATGCCCAGTAACAGGTGCGCTTTTGTTGTGTGCATTGGTTAAATCTTCAAACCAGACTTTCACATAAACGTCCTTCCCGTCAGGCAGATTCACTAAATCCTGACGGGCGGTAAAATCGGTTTCTGCCAGCGCGTAAGTACCGTAAACGCTGACAGCATCAGTAAATTGTGCATTGAACGCATATTCCACCCTCATGCGGGAAGGACGGTCAGCGCGACTCCAGATAATGGCGCGTCCTTGTGTCAGGTCGCCGATTTGAATGCCTTGCTCCATCTGTGGCAGGTCGTTGGCGTTGCTGGGGTTCATTGAAAACAATAGCGGTAAGATTGCTAGTATGAACGCGGTGCGATGTGGTTTTTTACTGCACATAAACATAACTCTCAGATTAAATTGATTATAGGTAATGATTGGATGATTAAGTTTAGGTATGACTGCTCTTTATAGTTCCCAACGCTCCAGCGTGGTGATTCGCAATTACAAGAAAAAATGGCTGCATAATGTGGGAGAGGCTTTAGCCTCGAAT
>JAURYI010000062.1 GCA_030654015.1 Methylococcales bacterium
AAGGATTCTTCAATCAGCTGCTGATAGCGTTTGGACAAGCGTGCATCAATGTTTGTGAGTGTTTTTTAGTCATTCTATTATGATACTATTTTTCATTGTTAATTTGTGTAGATAGCTATGCCTTTAAGGACTGGCAGTCATAAGTCTCGCAGTAACGGGTTTAACGCACTACCATCATTTATTCATCCGAGACATATTCACCACTGGTATTGTTGTTGATGCTGTTGTAATTCTTCTTCATTGCAGGCGATTATTTTCAGCGCGGGGCGGTTGCTCAATGTGCGTTTCACTTCTTGCTGAGTAGCGGCGTTGTCTACTTCGGGCGGATTATCCAGCAGGGAAAATTGTCCGCCAGTCATTAATAAAAACACATCGGCGAGAATTTCCGCATCCAATAACGCGCCGTGTAAATCCCGATGGCTGTTATCAATGCCGTAACGTTTACACAATGCGTCTAGGCTGTTGCGTTGCCCTGCGTGTTTTTTGCGGGCGTAGGCGAGCGTATCAAATACTTTGCTGTAGTCTTTCACCGTGCCTAATGACAGCTTGTCGAATTCGTGATTGATAAAACCGACATCAAACGGCGCATTGTGGATAACTAATTCCGCGCCGCGTATAAAGTCGATGAATTCATCGGCAATATCGGCAAAATAGGGTTTGTCCTGTAAAAATTCGTTGGTGATACCGTGGACGGCAATCGCGCCGTCATCAATAGTGCGGTTGGGATTAATGTAGGCGTGAAAACGATTGCCCGTTAAGCGGCGTTTAATCAGTTCCACGCAGCCAATTTCAATAATGCGATGTCCATCTTGCGGACTTAAACCTGTGGTTTCGGTATCGAGGACAATCAGGCGTTTGTTGCTGGTTGCGGTGGTCATGTTGTTCATCCTGTGTTTAAAATTCTGTGTTACGCTAATCCATCAAAATGGTCATAAAAAGGGTACTCTAATGGACGCATTGAATCAAATATCAACCACACTGGCATTGACAATGGGCTTGGCGTGGGCGAGTGGCATTAATCTGTACGCCACTTTATTAACGCTGGGCATTCTGGCTAATACGGGCAACATTGCGTTGCCGCCCGATTTACAAATTGTGGCTAATCCGATGGTGATTATGGCGGCAGGTCTGATGTATTGTGTGGAATTTTTTGCCGATAAAGTGCCGGGAGTCGATACTGGCTGGGACACGATTCACACCTTTATTCGCATTCCAGCAGGCGCAATGTTGGCGGCTGGCGCAGTGGGTACGCTCGATCCTTCGGTTGAATTAGCGGCGGCAATTTTGGGCGGCGGTCTGGCGGCAGGCACTCACGTCACGAAAGCAGGCACACGGGTGTTGATTAATACCTCGCCTGAACCGTTTACTAATTGGTTCGCTTCGGTGACTGAGGATGTGATGGTGATAACAGGTGTGTGGGCGTGTATTAACCATCCTGCATTGTTTTTAGTGGGTTTGCTGGTTTTTATTGTGCTGATGATTGTGATGTTGCCCAAAATATGGGCAGGAATACAAAAGGTTTTCGGCTTTATTATCAATTTATTCAGACCTGCGCCACCGTCTGCGAGTAGCAATCCTCCGTAATAAATTGTTACTGGCTATTGACTAGCATCAGATTATCGAGTCTAATGTCGCTCTTTTGTAGCTTTATGCCCAGGTAGCTCAGTCGGTAGAGCAGAGGACTGAAAATCCTCGTGTCGACGGTTCGATTCCGCCCCTGGGCACCACTACAAAAAAATCAGCAACCACAGAAGTTGCACCGTATTTTGCCTAGGTAGCTCAGTCGGTAGAGCAGAGGACTGAAAATCCTCGTGTCGACGGTTCGATTCCGCCCCTGGGCACCAAATTCTAAAAGCTCCATTATTTTAATGGGGCTTTTTTTATGCCCGTCGTTTTTGTTTGTCTATCCGCACAGTGACACTGATTGATACAATGCAGAGCGGCAACAAACAGCTGATACAGATAAATTTGAACTTGCTGAATCCGTAATGCCAGTTTAGGTATAATAATAAAAGTGACGCTTGAACATAAATCAGTGTGAGGCTATGGCAGACAACAAAAAAAAGCTCAGTTCCCGATACAATAAAACTAAAAAAATAATAAAAAAGAAGCCTTCGCATTGGTTTAGAAATATCTTTCTACTGTTGCTGGTGGGTTGCGGGTTTATTTTATTAAGTTATCTGAAATATCTGGATTATAACCTGCGTGAGCAATTTGAAGGCAAGCGGTGGGCGATTCCTGCCCGCGTATATGCCACGCCAATGGAGTTGTATGCAGGGCATAATCTCAGTGCCGACAAATTTGAAGAGCTGTTGGGTATGTTGCATTACCGTAAGGATACGCAACTGGTTGCTGATGGTACTTATGCCAGAACGGGTACGAATTTCAAGGTAAAAACCAGAAAATTCACCTTTCCAGATCAACAGCAACCCAGTTTGTTGATGCAGGTGTCTTTTGGTGCGGCAGGTATTACGGCTATTACCGATGTCAATAAAAACAACGGTATTCCTCTTATCCGCATGGATCCAGTGCAGATTGGCAGTTTTTATCCAAAAATCAAAGAAGATCGCATCCTGATTAAACTGGATGAAGCTCCTGATTATTTGATTAAGGGCTTGCTTGCCTCCGAAGACCGTGATTTTTATCATCATTTTGGTGTGTCACCGCGCGGTATTCTGCGTGCATTATTGGCGAATTATCGGGCAGGTGTCATGGTGCAAGGCGCGAGTACCATTACCCAGCAGCTGATTAAAAACTTTTATTTAAGTTCCGAACGCAGTTTAGAGCGCAAAGTAAAAGAAGCTCTCATGGCGTTGGTTTTAGAATACCGCTACAGTAAAAACGAAATTCTGGAAGCCTATCTGAATGAAATTTATCTGGGTCAGGATGGCGGTAGTGCGGTACATGGCTTTGGTTTGGCAAGTGAATTTTATTTTGGCAGTGCGTTAAAAGATTTATCGCTGGATCAGGTCGCGTTATTAGTGGCAGTGGTTCGAGGCCCGTCTACTTATGACCCCAGACATTTCCCAGATCGCGCCTTACAACGCCGTAATCTGGTCTTGGACGAGATGGAAAAAGAAGCCTATATCACCCACCCGCAAGCCGTAGCAGCTATTGCAAAACCATTAGGTGTGATTCCTAACGCACATCGTTCCAATAATATTTACCCCGGCTTTCTTGAACTGGTCAGACGGCAATTGACCAAAGAATACCACGAGGATGATTTAACCTCGGAAGGGCTGAAAATTTTTACCACCTTGGATACGCAGATTCAGGAAACACTGGAAAAATCCGTTACCCAAAAACTAAGACAGCTGGAAAAAACCACAGGAGCCAAAAAACTGGAATCGGCGGTAGTGGTCACACGCCGCGACAGTGGCGAAATTGCCGCGATGACCAGCGGGCGGCAAAATTTACCCGCAGGTTTTAATCGCGCTCTCGATGCGGTGCGCCCTATCGGGTCGTTAATCAAGCCTGTGGTGTATCTTACCGCACTGGAATATCCTGACAAATATTCCATCACCACGCCGCTGAGTGACCGCGCCATTGTGGTGGAAAGTAAAGACGGCGGCCCCGACTGGAGTCCGAAAAACTACGACCATAAAGAACACGGTACGGTGCCGCTGCATAAAGCTCTGGCTAAATCGTACAACTTGGCTGCGGTGCGGGTTGGTATGGACATTGGCGTGGCGCGAGTGGTCAAAACGCTGCGCAGTATCGGCATTACGCGGGAGATTGAGATGTCCCCGTCCTTATTGCTGGGTGCAGTGTCCTTAACACCGATGGAAGTCACGCAAATCTATCAAACGCTGGCAAGTGACGGCATTCCGCCGCCTATCAGTGCCATTAGGGCGGTTATTTCCTCGGAGGGTAAACAATTACAAAGTTATCCTTTTGTGGTTAAACAAACCGTAGAACCAGCGGCAACTTTTATCACCAACACCATTTTGCAGGAAGTCATGCTGGAAGGTACAGGGCATTCTGCTTATAAAACCTTTCCCAAAGATTACGGCCTAGTGGGCAAAACAGGCACGACCAACGATGCCAAAGACAGTTGGTTCGCAGGGTATACAGGCGATTACTTATCGGTCATCTGGGTGGGTCGCGATGATAATAAACCCATCGGTTTAACAGGCGGTGAAGGCGCGTTGCAAGTGTGGATTTCGTTGATGAAACAGATTTCCACCCAGCCCGTGGTATTGCTACCGCCAGATAATATCAACATGGTGCGCGTTGATCCGTACAGCGGCTTATTAGCCAATAAAGCCTGTGGCGGCGGCAAGTTATATCCTTATGTTGAAGGCTCAGAACCCAAGGTGTATTCATCCTGTGGTCGCCCTGCCGAGGAAGAGCCAGACCAATCCGAAGAGGAAACGTTCGCGATTCCTCTTCCCAATTTATTTCCAGAATAACCTTAACATTGAGTATCTTATGAAGAACATCAAATTGATTGTTGCTGTGTTATTAGCATTGTTGTTGCAGAGCGTCGCTTATGCAGAAGAACCGATTGCCCAATTGAAAAACTTTTTAGCGGCATCCAAATCATTCTCCGCTGATTTTGAGCAAAAAGTCATTAATGAACAGGGCAATCCCGTACAAACCAGTTACGGACAGTTTTATTTACAACGCCCCGGAAAATTCCGCTGGAATTATGCCAAACCGTTTCAACAGGAAATTGTCGCCACCAATGGCAAAGTATCGTTTTATGATGTCGATTTAGAACAGGTCACGGTGAAAAAACTCGATGAATCGGTCGGTTCAACGCCTGCCTTATTATTAAGCGGTCAAGTGTCATTGGAAGACAACTTCAATATGGAGCAGCAAGGCACGGAAGGTGATATGCAGTGGATAAAATTACTGCCCAAAAATCAGGAAACCAGCTTTAAATACGTCACCATCGGTCTGGAAAAAGGCAAACTGGCAGGCATGGAGTTAATGGATAATTTCGGGCAATTAACCCGCATTTATTTCTCTAAAATCCTGATTAATCCGCCGTTAAAACCCACGCTGTTTGACTTCACGCCACCTAAAGGTGTTGATGTATTTTCTGAAGGAAAATAGGGCAGGGAGTTAAACCTGTTGCTGTGATATGAATGACTGCCAGTCCTTTAAGGCATAGGTATCTACACAAGTTAACCGAAAAAAGAACTGGCCGTTTTTCTTAAAATGAC
>JAURYI010000076.1 GCA_030654015.1 Methylococcales bacterium
CCATCTCAATCGCTTCGGACTGTTCGAGTTAAAAGAGCGAAATCCACTGCCAGTAGACTATGAAATTATGTTTGGAATGTAGGTGCAATAGGGCTTACAGAGGACTAATAGCAATTTACGCACGAATCCTTACGCCTAGCCATTTAACGGGTCTTGCCAACGCACCAAGGCTTCCGCACCGACAATGCGCCCTGTGTTAATATCGACTTGGGGCTGATAAAACACCCGCAATTCACCTTGATTGATACCGCGTCGTAAACGCACTTCAATGTCCATGCGCAGGCGTGCCGCTTGCGTAATGGCGACAGAAAAGTATTTAAAACACCCGCGCCCTTGGGATTTGGCGTGATACAAAGCACTGTCTGCCTGTTGCAGTAGTTGTTCGGGTTCATCGCCGTGGTCTGGATAGAGACTGATGCCTACGCTTGCACCAATGCGGACTTCGATATTTTCCGATAGTTGCCACGGTTCGCTTAACACATTAATGATGTCATTGGCGACTAATGCGGCATCTTCAGGTTGCGACATATCTTCCAGTAAAATGGTAAATTCATCTCCACCTAATCTGCATACGGTATCAACACCGCGCAAACGCGAGCTGAGACGTTGGGCGATTTGTTGCAGCAATTCATCGCCTGCCAGATGTCCGAAACTGTCATTGACTTCCTTAAAACGATCTAAATCCAGCATCAGCAGGGCGAACATTTTTTGTTCACGTTGTGCGATTTTGAGCGCGTGTTCCAAGCGCGACAGCAATAATAATCGATTGGGTAAGCGAGTGAGCGGGTCGTGATGTGCCAGAAAATCGAGATGTACTTCCGATGCTTTAATCTTGGAAATATCAGCAAATACACCGACATAGTTGCTTACCTCGCCTGATTTATCAGTCACTGCACTGATACTCAGGAGCTCAGGATACACTTCACCATTTTTGCGCCGATTCCAGATTTCACCTTGCCAATGACCCGTCATGACGATGCTTTGCCACATTTCACGGAAAAATTCGGCGTTATGGCGACCCGAGCGTAATAAACTGGCGCGTTGACCTATTGCCTCCGCTTCCGTGTAGCCCGTAATATCGGTAAAAGCAGTATTGATGTGGGTAATGCGTAACTGTGTATTGACCACCATGACACCATCACGGGTATTTTCAAAGATAGTAGCCGCCTGACGCAGGCGAGTATCCGTGATTTTGCTTTCAGTGATGTCTCTTACACCAATGACATAAGCCTGTGTACCATGCCACACAATGGGCGCAGAGCGTAATTCTGCCCAACCGATACCGCTGGGACGAACCAGATTGATTTCTTGTGGAATTGTGGCACTGGGATTGATGGGAATACCCAGTGTTTTGCCGATTAGGTATTCTCGTTCAAAGATGCGTTCCGCACTTTGATTGGCATAAAGTACTTTGCCCAAGCTATCTACCATGACGACACCATCAGTAATAGCATCAAGTATGAGATGGAGGTTGTCGTGAATTTCTTTAGGCATAGTAAATGACTCGATTTATGAGGTATTCATTTCACATCACAATAGTATCTGAACCAGCATCGTGTTGAGAGGTAATCGCCGCGATGATGGACGGCATTTTCGATAAATCACCTAACACGCGCAACACGGGTTCGGGTAATTCGCGTACCAGCATGGGGGTTGCAAATACATCATTCGCCAGAGCTTTTTCCGGTACATACAGCACTTCAATCACCTCTAATTTCCATTCTTCTGGTTGATACGTTACCTTTAAAACAGCACTGAGCCGATCAATAAATTGTTTGAATTCCTCATTCAGCGACACGACATATAGAGTTAATATCAGTTTGTGGTGCTTTTTTTCTGGCTCCGCAATAACAGAACTGACAATTTGTTTAATCTGTGTCGATGATAACGGTTTACTGGCTATTTGAAAGCGCAACCCTTCATCATGAGCAATTTTGAGTTGATCCATATACTCGTTGGCAAACGCAGTCACAACGTAAATGTTAAGGCTGTCATCAATCAACTTTAACCGCCGCAAAGTTTCAACGCCGTCAATACCCGGCATACGCAAATCGAGAAAAATCAAATCGGGACGGTTTTGCTTGACCATTTCGATGCCTTGTAAGCCGTTCTCAGCTTCATGCACCTCATAACCAGCATCTTCCAGTATTAAACTGAACGCACCGCGTACAGCAGGGTCATCATCAATTATCAGTATCTTGTGCATCATAATATCTTTAGTGTTGTGCGATTTAGCGTGAGTAGATTATACAGTCTGAGCCAACTTTAAAGAAATTAGGGTTTTCAACATCTATTTTCCATCTTTCAGTTATTACGACATTTTATTTTCATTAAAGTGTCACACTGTCCAGCTATAATTTCCCTTATTAAATTGGCACACACACTTAATTTGAATATTTTATGATTGAGAGGCAAAAAAGTAGTCATCCTTCACGTTCCTTGGCATTTTCCGCTCCCTGCGTACACGAATTAATGTTGCAGGTTATAGCCATTCCGCTCAGCACCCACGTTTTAGATGTACTCACGCTGTTTCAGACTCATGCGGATATACCTGCATTTCCTGTTATAGACAGTAATAATCAATATTTCGGCATTATTACCCGTCGTAATTATCTTAATATCATGAGTCGTGCTTATGCGCGTGAATTGTTCGCTAATAAAGATCTCGTTACGTTACTGAAAATTAATCCTGATATTTTTGTCGCGCCGTTGATAGTGAATACCGATGACCGTATCGATCAGGTGATGCTGGATTTTTTGAGCCATGATCCTGAAATGGCTTTTGAAGCTCTGCCTGTTATCGGTGCTACGGAGGGTATGGCTATTGTTAAAATAGCCGACATGATGTTGCAGTTATCAAAATCACAGCACTCACTGATTGACACAATGGAACAGATGAGTGTGCGCTTAAAAGAAGAAGTCGCCAGTGCCGCCACCCTGCAACGCAATTTATTACGCCCTGAGCGCATTAACCTCCCCGGTGTACGCGGTTTATCAACACTGATTACCTCCAGTGAAGTCGGTGGCGATTTTTATGATTATTATGTCGTGGATGAGCGTTGGGTTGTCATGCTGGTCGGTGATGTCAGTGGTCACGGTGTTGCGGCAGGAACAATGGTAAGTGCTGCTAAAGCAGGTGTGAATCTGTTGGAAGCGGACAAAGAAAAAGAACCGCACAAAATTCTGGCACGGCTTAGCGATACTATTTTACATACTGCACGCCAATCGCTGTTAATGACGATGGTTGCACTATGCCTCGATACTAAAACGGGCGAACTGACATACTCCAATGCAGGACATCAATTTGCGTATGTGTATCGCTCTATTACAGGAATGCTGGATGTGTTGGAAGTCGGCGGTTTACCTCTGGGTAAAGAAGAAAGCATCGTGTATGAACAATGCCAGACTGAAATGGATGTCGGGGATCGTTTATTTCTGTATACCGACGGTATAGTTGAAGAAGAAAATGCCGATAGCGAATGTTTCGGTTATGAACGCTTGGAAGAATTACTCGCTATTCATGCTGAAAGCGATCCCGAAACACTACGCGACAGTCTATTGGAAAGTTTAGCGTCCCATGTCGGACGCAGTAATTTTGATGATGATGTGACTATTTTTTTCGTAGAACATTTTGAACGCCATCACAAAAAAACCAAAATGCTTGAGACAGAACAACACGAATTTGATTTACTCCGCATAGTGGACAGTTTTTATCGCGCTGAACCCAATTCCATTGCGCCGAATATCATGCGGCAAAATGTCGTTTTTTTGGCAGATGGTCATTTTTCCGATTTAATACCCAGCCTGTCAAAGCAAGGTGTGCGGCGGATGCTGCCGCGCAATCACGCCATTAACGCGCAATTGGGCTGGAATAATTTACTAAAACAACACCAGCATATTACCAACGATGATTTAGTCGCCTATCTGCCGCACCCAACCCACCACCGCGAATTTTCTTTCAGCCACAGTGATGACAAAGCCTTTGTCTTGAACGAGGTGGAATCATGGTTGCAGGATATTTCTCTACCCAATCCAGACCGTTTAGATGCCGTCGTTTTATTGCTGGATGAATTGATTGAAAACGGGCTTTATGCTGCACCGCGTGACGGTAAAGGGCGACAGCTTTATGCCAAAGGTACGGTACGCGATTTGGGTGCAGGCGAAACATTACGTTTAAGCCTATCAATTCAGGAGCATCTGCTGGGCATTTCTCTGATAGACAACTGGGGAACACTCACGCCGACTGTATTTCTTAATCGGCTGACCCGTCACATTCAAGGCAGCGGCTTAGATGCTGGTGTGGGCGGCGGCGGACTCTATTTAATATGGCGTATGTCCGATTATTTGCAATTGCGCGTCATGCCTTACAAACAAACTCAAGTGTGTGCTTTTTTGGATTTAAACAATCCTTTTGATGATGAAGCTGAAAATGGCTTTCAATTTCTTTATCACAACGAAGTTCACGAAACCGTCAACAGCTAATAAAAACGGAGCAATTTATTATGTTACAAATTCAACCACCACCCTCAACACATGAATCAGTACAACAATTTACCCTCATGGGTACGATTGATGTCGAAGCCATTGCCAGTTTGGAAACGCTGTATGTGTTGCCTGCCGACAGCATCGTAGAATTGGATTTCGCTTTAGTGCAACGTGTTAATTCTATGGGATTGGCGCAGATACTCAAATTATTTGAACACTGGCAAAAACAACAGATCACTATCAGTATTACCAATGTAAATCGTATGATTGGTGTATTGTTTAAAATGACAGGTTTAACGCGTTTTCTCGATGATGGACAACAAACAGCCCCCGTTTCCCCTACGGCTGTTGCAAAATCAGCCCCTGTTGCGAACATTCAATCAGAACAGCGAGCCGACGACGGCAAACTCAAGCTGTGGGTACACGCGCAAAACAGTCATCAAATGAATGGCTGGTACTTTTTCAATACTTATCTGCAACGCCATACAGGACGAGATATACAGCTGGAATTAGTTCATGGGGCGATGAGCGAACAGGGCAGTAAAATCGAGGATATGGACATCGTGTTTACCAAGCCGTTTGATGCCACGCGCTTATTGATAGAAAACCAATTCCGCCCCTTATTACATCCGATTAATCAAACCGATGAAGTGACTTTATTAGTCCGCGCCGATGATGCACGACAAAAAATCAGCGACTTTCTCGGTGGTAAAGTGATTACCGCGACTGCTGATAATTTCGTCTATCTATTAGGTCGTTTCTTATTGGAAGAATCGGGCAGTACACAGTGGGATTATAATTTTTCCGGGCATGACATCAAAGCCCTGCAAATGTTGCTCAAAGGTCAGGCAGATATGTTGTTTCTGTCAACCGAAACCTATCGCGGCTTATCCAGTTTAACGCGCAATATGCTACGCGAAATAGATCAAAGCGAAACGGGTTTTGCGTTTCATTTATTTTGTGCCGCGCCGCACTGTACCGATGTGGGCAATGCGGTTACCGAAGTATTGTTGAATATGGCGCAGGACAGCCAAGGGCGACAAGTGCTGGCTGATTTAGGTTTAGAAGGCTGGAGCAGACCAAAACAAGATGAAGTCGATATGCTCGCTATGTTGTTTAACCGCTATATGGCTGATGTGCCACAAGACGCTATTGCGGTAGGTTCAAAATAAAACGCATGGTGCAGTTTCATACTGCACCAGCACCTTACGCCAGTAATAAAGAAGACAACCATCCCGCCGCGCCACATCCTGCAATCACAGGAATAATACCGACTTTATAACGAAATAATGCCAGTGATGCCAAAACCGTGATTAACGCGGCAACGGCATCAAACGCACCTGTTACACCCTGCGGGAAAAGAATATGCCCTGCAAAAAATACCGCTAAATTAACAATCACACCGACCACAGCGGCTGTAATTGCCGATAACGGCGCGGTAAATTTCAAATTGCCGTGGGTTGATTCAATCAATGGCGCACCTGCCAAGATAAACAAAAAACTGGGTAAAAAAGTGAAATACGTCACAACTACTGCCGCTATCACGCCCGTTATTAATGCCGAATCAGCACCTAGCGGCAACGCATTCCAGCCGCCCAAAAAGCCGACAAACGTGACAATCATAATTAACGGACCGGGTGTCGTTTCACCCAATGCTAAACCATCCATCATTTGGGTCGCGCTCAACCAATGAAAATGCTCTACCGCACCTTGATACACATAAGGTAATACCGCATACGCGCCGCCAAACGTCAGTAATGCGGCTTTGGTAAAAAACCAGCCCATTTGTGTCAGCGCACCGTTCCAGCCATATTGAGCGCATAGAAAACCCATGACACTGCCCCATAACAGCAAGCCAATGCCGACAATCATCAGCAAGCGCGACCAGCGAAATTGAGCATGATCTGGAATCGGGGTGTCATCATCAATCAGTGCTTTGCCAAAACTGTGTTTTGTCGCACCGTGTCCGCCACCTACAGCAAAATATTGCGGTGTAAATCGTCCACCCAGCGCACCGATTAAGGCGGCAATCAAGACTATCAACGGAAACGGCGCGTGCAGGACAAAAATCGCGCCAAACGCTAATGCCGCTAACGTCCATAACACGGCATTTTTCAATGCTCGTGAACCAATGCGGTAGGCGGCAAATAATACGATAGCCACTACCGCAGATTTAATGCCATACAGTACCGCAGACACCGCTGGCAGTTGCCCAAAACGCAGATATACCCAGCTTAACAAAATCAACAGCACCAGCGAGGGCAAAATAAACAGTAAGCCAGCGATAATACCGCCTGTGGTACGGTGCATTAACCAGCCCAGATACGTCGCCAATTGTTGTGCCTCAGGGCCGGGCAATAACATACAGTAATTGAGTGCGTGCAAAAACCGCCGTTCAGAAATCCACCGTCGCCGTTCGACCAATTCTTCGTGCATGATAGCGATTTGTCCCGCAGGGCCGCCGAAGCTGATAAAGCCCAGTTTCAACCAAAACAAAAATGCTTCTTTGATACTGACGGAGGGTGGTGGTTGATTATTTTGAGGCGATTCGCTCATTACTCAGCCCCCGCACCAAGGAATATGCTGGTGACTTTATGTTGTTTGAAAGTAAAAACTAAGCCGCCATAAATAGAACCTGCCACAAACATTTGTTTGTTGCTTTCGGCATCAGCGGCTTTGTCATGACCGTAGGCTTTCATCACGGCTTGTTGACTGCTGCCGATGTGAATGCCGCGTTTGGTTTTTAGTACGCTAGGTGCGGTGACGGTAATACCATCAACTGATTTACTGCCGCTTTTTTGTACTGAACTCATGCTGAAACTCAGCCCGCAAGCAGGATAATGCCAGACTTGATGATAGATACCATCCGCGCCCCACAATTGTTCTTCTTCCCGTTTTAACGGGCAAGATACTTTCTTTTTCAAATCGGTTTCAGACAGCCCCATTTTAAAATCACCTAGTTTTTCTTCATTAAGCAGTGAAAATTCATCGGCAACGGCAGGAAGTACAGCGACGAGTGAGAACAGCATTAGCAGTGGAATTTTTTTAAACATAGTGCCTTCTTGTCATAAATTTAGTTTTTTATGGATTTCCATAGCGTGGCTATTGCTGTTAATTCGGCAACAGCTGAAATGGTTTTACGCCTGTGAAAAATGGTTAATTGGTTTTTAACGATAATAAACTGGTAATCTCATTGTCGTCTCTTTTGGGGTCAATCACGGTATCGAGAATAAACACTTGTGTATTCGGTACGCCTTGTTGAATAAGATAACTGGCAATAGCTCGCGCTCGTTGCACTGCCAGTTTTTTAAGTCGTGATTGTTCGCGGCTGAGTGAGATACTCAGATGTTGTTTGGCAATCTCGTAAAAATCGCCCGATTTGGCATCAATCAGTTCAGGTGTGCCGAATAAGGATTTTTTCGCCAGTTTGGGGAATTTTTCGATGAATAATTGTGCCAGCAGACGTTTGTAATCGGCATCTGATAATTCGACATATTCCGCCAGAATTTTTTTGTCGCTGTCTCGGTTGATTTCCTCTGCGCGTAGTGTTTTCAGTTGGTCATAGAGTGCGGCTTCACGCATGGCTGTCCAGTCCTGTTTTTCAAATGCCGTGCCTTTGATGCTCAAGGTTAGCACTGAATGGTCTTTGAGTTCCTTGGCTAAGGCGGTCAATTTTACATATTGGGCTTTGTTCAATACGGCACTACCCGCGCTGAAGGTGATGGTGCTTAGGTCTTCATCGCTATCAGCCAGAGAGGCGAGGGCGCGAAACGGTGAGCTGATGACTTTACTGAGTGAATTTGCCAAGGCATCCGCGATAATCGCGCCAATATCAAACTGCGGGGCATTCAAATTTCCCGTAATCGGCACGTCTATTTTAATTTTACCATCGCTGTCTTTCAGCAATGCCACCGCTAATTCCAACGGTAAGGAGACCGCATTGGGATTATCGACTTTTTCACCCAGTTCAAATTGATCTATCAATATATTGTTGCTGGCAGTCAGTTCATCATTGACCACTTTGTACTTTAAACCCAGTGACATTTTGCCTTTTTCAACTTTATAACCCGCAAATTCCACCATATAGGGCGACATTAACGGCATCGGCATTCCTTTAAAATTCAAATTTAAATCGTAATCCCCCAGATAAGGGCTGATAGATCCATCAATATCAACGGGGGAAAAATCGTAAGCGTTGCCTTTCAGGGATACTTTAATGGTGGACTTTTTCTCGGAGGAAATATCGCTCGCGCCACCGTCTAGGCTTTTGACTTGCGCGGAAAACGGCATAATTAATGAGTTGTCAGAAAAATCAGATGAGCCATCAATCACTTGTACTTTATTCAATTTAAAATAGGGTTGCTGCACTTTGGCGACGGTTTTAACGGCTGTACTGTTGGGTTCAGGAGCAGTAATGAAAATGTCGGAGAAGTTAATGGTTTTGTCTTTTCTGATGATAACTCTGGCATAAGGTTTATCAATAATCTGTGCGTCGGCGGTATAGCTGTCTTTTTGTAAATTCACCGCTACGCCTTTTAAGGAGAGATTTTTCCAAGTGATAAAGTCTTTGTGGCGTTTTTGGTCGCGGGTGATGAATTGATTGATGTTGCTGTCACCCGTAAAGAGAAGATCCAGTGGTTTAGTGTCCGACATTGCCATTGTCAGTTTGCCCGTCATACTCAGTTCACCTTCAATAATGTCCAAATGCGCGATTTTTTCCAGATAGGATTGAAACGGCTCTAAGTTAATCGTTTTAGCATTAATTGCTAAATGACTGACAAACGGTTCAAAGATTGCATCGCCGTTGACTTCGATTGTTCCTGTGTTATTCACACCTACATCTAACCGAAAAGGCAGTTTTACGCCTACTTTATTGCTATAGCCTGTCAGTTTGAAGTTGACAGGTTTCAGCGTCATCATCACGGGTTTACTGAGTGTTTTATCTTCAAAGGTCGTGGCAAAACGGGTCAGGTCGATGTGCCTGATATTGATAGCCCACGGTGGTGTTTTTGCTTCGACAACGGGGCGAGTTATTGTTGTAGTTTTGATTTTGGGGTCAGTGAACAGTGTTTGATAATTGAACTGTCCATCTGGGTTTAACCAAGTACGAAAATCTGCACCGTCAGCGATGATGGAATCAATGCCAAGGCTTTGTGTGTTCAGATTAAAGTTAATGTCATTGACTGTTAAGCTGGGAATATCAACCAGTGGTTTAGTCTGATTTTTTTCAAATAACTGTATATCACGACTAACCAGTTTGCCTTGCTTTGCTATAAATTGCACATTCTGGTTATCGGTCATAATATCAAAACTGCTTGCCACTGATATGGCTGGAATGTTAACGGCGGTATTTAAATAGGTAAGTTCTACAGCATGAGCATCCGTGGTGCTGTTATTGATGAGAAATTGCCAATTTTTCTGCCCATAACTGATTTTAAACGCCGCTTGGTGGTTAAGTTTGGGTATTTTTATATGATTTTTAGTTGGTAGGGTTTGGGAAAATTCAAAGCTATTCAAGTCAATTGCAGAGTGCTTGCCTGTAAATAACCAAGTGTCATCGACGTTGGTTATTTTAATATCGGTTTCGACACTAAAATCAGTCGCCTTAGCAATAATGGGGGTTTTGTTTTTTTCGGCATACCGGAAATCATGTAGTGAGAGTTTGCTTTTATCGGCAGTTAAGGTGAAATGCTGGTTGTCATAACTGAGATGATAATCACCGTCAAAGAGTTCATAGCCACTCAAACTAAAGCCCATGGGCTCTGGAAAAGTCACCGCTAACAGGTGTTGCAGTTTAATATTATTGAGCGTGATATGTCCTTTTGATTGTAATGGCTTAAGAGTGATTTCACCTTGCCACTGTGCTTGACCACCTGATTCTAGTTCCAGTTGTAACATAAACTTCGATTGTCTATCAGCGAAGATACTGAGATTTTCAGCGGTCAGATTAATGGGCTGCACAGTCTCTTTGATAACGGGATCTTCCCATATTAATTTACCAGTCGATAGTGATAACTGAGCAATAGTAATCGGGAGAGCAGCAGTTTGTTGATTATCTGCTTTTTTAGTAAATAAACTGTCAAAGTTAAACGTACCATTTTGTTGTTTAGCAATGCGTACCACAGGTTTGACTAAGGTAAGTTTATCAATTACTACCGCCGATTGTGCGAAAGATTGCGTGATGTTCACCTGCATATAAGCACTATCAACACTGGCAAATGGCTTGCCATCGGTTTCTTGAAGTGCAAAGTTCTGTAGTTGAATAGACAGGGGCAAAAGTGCGAATTGCACACTTGCAAGCGAGGCTTTTCTTCCCGTTTCCTGCTGAACAATAGCGAGTATTTTCGACTTTAAAAAGGGCTGCACACTGTAAACCAGCAATGCCAATAGGCTACTCACTATAAGCAAAGTTATTGTGATGCGAGTGAGTAAACGTTGGTTTATCATAAAATTTGAACAGTCCGTGCGCTTTGATAGTGGCTATTTTAAACAATAAAGTTGACCATTCACCGTTTTTTAGACAGTAATTTAAAAATCAGTGAGAGTTACTGTTTAAATAAAGTTATTTATTTTATGGCACGTTCGCTTTTTTGTGCTTTCAAGGCTACGCTTAGTGTTACTATTAAGATATTGCTTGTAATCATTATCTAATTATTTAACTTACTTCGGAGGAAAAAATGAGATTTACACTGATTATCTTGGGATGTTTTGTTTCTTCCTATGTATTTGCGGCTAACAGTATTTATAAGTGTGTTGATCCTGCGGGTAAAAAGAATTATCAATCCAGCCCCTGTCGTCCAGGATTTTCCATCATGACGCTCAATATCGTAACAGGTGGCTCTACTAATGTGGATGAGGAAAAAAAGCAGCAGGAGTTGAAACAAAAAACAGAGCAGGCGAAGCTCGAAGAGCAAAAAATGACCGAACAACAGCGAGCGGAAAGGCAGGCTAATATCAATAAAGAAGCGATTGCTGAAAGTGAAAACAATCAGACATTGATTAGAAGTGAGCCGCAAAAATACTCAGCATTTGCTATTCCACCTTACATACCCGACAAGTTATCCGATATAGTCAAACCCTTTCAGGACAGACTTGCCTCTATTGAACGCTTTAGAAGGTCGGCGGCTCAAAAAGCATTGGCTTCTGGTCAATGTGAGCGTGTTGAAGCAGCGGAACTGGATGTTAAAAGCACGAAAGAGATGCTGCATTTTTTAGTCAATTGCAGTACAGGTAAAACCTTTAATTTTACTGAGCAGGATTTGCAAAAGTAATCACCCTCATGACAATAGCAAAAACGATATTAATCACAGGTTGCTCCTCAGGCATTGGTTATGATGCCGCTGTCGCGTTAAAAAATCGAGGATATAACGTCATTGCAACCGCACGAAAGCCAGAAGATGCAGCGCGTTTAGGTAAACAAGGCTTCACCAGTCTGCAACTGGATTTGGCAGACAGTCAGAGTATCCAACAAGCAGTCACACAAATGCTGGAACTGACAGATGGACGTTGTGATGCACTATTTAATAATGGCGCGTTCGGTCAGGCAGGTGCTGTAGAAGATTTAAGTCGTGATGTATTGCGCTATCAATTTGAAACCAATTTATTTGGTACACATGAATTAACCAATTTACTGCTTCCTGTGATGCGTAAGCAAGGACATGGGCGTATTATTTATAACAGTTCGGTATTGGGCTTGGTCGCTATGCGTTATCGCGGTGCGTATAATGCCAGTAAATTTGCCTTGGAAGGCTTGGCGGATACCTTGCGTTTGGAACTGTATGGCACGAATATTCATATTTCTCTGATAGAGCCAGGCCCGATTTTAACCAATTTCAGACAAAACAGTTTAGCGTTGTATAAGAAGAATATTGATGCTAAACACAGTGTGCATCAAGCAGCCTATACGGCTATGGAAGCACGCTTGGAAAAAGAGGGTGCGGCAGTGATGTTTACGTTACCTGCTGAGGCGGTGACTAAAAAAGTCATCCACGCATTGGAAACCAACCGCCCTAAAATACGTTATTACGTTACCTTTCCCACTTACTTATTCGCCACACTGAAGCGTATCCTGCCCGTGTCTTGGCTGGATAATCTGCTCAGAAAAGTTTGATTCATAGCTAAGCTGTGGAGACGTTGCATGGCAACGTCTCTATCATATACTGGTTAGTTTACTTTCGGATTTGTTCCTGTACCACCACGCTCAGCGGCGGTTTTTGCATACAGTTGTTTTAATTTTTCAAAGGCAGACCATAGCGAAGTATCCCAAACTACCTGATTGCCCATAGAAACAATTATGCGGGTTAATTCAGGGATTTGGGTGTTAGTCGAAGTCATATACACAGGCTGAACATACAGAATGGTGTTGCCCATCGGTAATATCACCATACGCCCCATTGCTACTTTTGAACCATGCTGATCCCATAGCGTCATTTTTTCGGAAAATTCCGCATTTTGGTTAATCAACGCTTCAACCTGTGCAGGGCCGTTGACTTGTACATCTTTAGCAAACTTATAAACGGTAATGTTCGGTTTGTAATCCAGATTGCAATTGGCTCTGTCCAATATCCCTGCCACACCAATCATACTGAGGTTGTTTCTATTAATCGGGGTCATCGGATTAATCATGACAAACTCTTCCCTGTCATTACAATTACCAAAATCCATGGTCTGATAATAGGGCATGACAGGTTGGTGTCTTACATTGGCAAACTGCCATGTTTCACCTTGTTCATAAAACAGTTCAGGCGTATTTTGATGATATTTTGCATACACTTTCATCTGCATATAAAAAAGATCACGCGGATAACGCAAGTGCGCTCGTAATTCCGCCGGCATGGTGTTCATGTCTTTCAATAAGCCGGGATAAGCACGATTATAGGTTTGAATAATGGCATCAGAGGGATCGGCTATATAATAATCAACGGTGCCATCAAACGCATCAATCACCACTTTAACGGAATTACGGATGTAGTTGAATTTGTCATCCCCCGCTAAATAATCATCCGCAGCAGGTTTTGAGGCAGGGTACATATTGGATATAGTGTACGCATCCAAGATCCAGTAAAACCTGTCTTTCGCTCCAACCAGATAAGGGTCTTTATCCAATCGTAGAAAAGGGGTGATTTCATGAACGCGCTCAACAATATTGCGCCGCATCATGAGTTGACTATTGTTGGTAATATTGGGTGAAAAGAATATTTTGAACTCTTTGAAATAGATCGAGAACAAGGCTTTTTTTAGAATACTGGAAATGACTATGCCGCCTTTACCCGTGTAGTCTTTCTCTTCGACTTGATCAGAACCGTCAATACCCATTATTTTAAGATTATTAGGAACGATGGCATAAGTGTATTTTTCTTCACCGAAATAAATATCTGGTTTTTTATCGGCACCTTTAAGATCAATACCTACATCTGAATTTAAATTCAAATCGCGTAAATACCAGACTAAGGGCTTGCCCGCATCTTGAGCGGCAGGAGACATGACTGCACCAACGCCGTGTGTATAGCGCAAATGGGTGTTTTCCCAGTTTTGTGCGGCTTTAGGCAGACGGGAAATATTGACTTCTCGGGCCGCCAGATTGACCTGACGGATATGTCCCAGCAGATTGTAGCGGTCTTCATCAACGGAATTGAATTGATAATAAGGTCTGATTTCCTGTAATTGCTGATAAGAATTAATCAGAATCTCTCTGTCCCAGACGGGAATATTCTCAAAGCGTTTTTGCGTTGCCCACGATTCAATATCGGCTGTAGCATCTTGTTTTATATCTAAATCTTTAATAGTAATTTTATTTAAATCATAAGCCGCTAAGGTTGAATCAATGTTCGCTTGTATAAACGGTCTTTCTAAAGCAACGGGATTTGGAATGACCAGAAATTTTTCGATAAGTTGTGGTAAAAACTCCACTTCCGATAACCCTAACATACATAAAAAAGCGGTTAATGACACTAGGAACGGGGCTTTGATACGGTGTTTCTGGGAAAAAATAAATAAACTGGCTGATAATGCAGTTGCTAGAAATGTACCTATGCCCAGCCAGATAATCGGTAGCCGATAACGCATCTCTATAGCACCAGGGCCATAGAAAACAGGCTCATGTGAGGTGGTGTAAAGTAAAGAAAAGCGTTCCAGCAAAAAACCCCACACGACAAAAATGACGACAAAACTGATTAAAACGGTCAAATGAATTTTCGCACCTGCCTGATATTCCTTATGCTCACTAGGAACAAAAATATGTTCCAGCCAATACAAAAGACCTACAAAAACGAAGACGAGAATAGCGGTTACCAATAGCTCTTGTTGAATGAGCATATACATCGGATAAGACAGCATATAAAAACTGACATCATTGTTATAAATAGTCTCAGTGACCCCTGAATCACGCCCAAAGAAGTACAGTAAAGCCAATTCCCATTGCTTATAAAAGGGCAGGGCAACGAAAACAGCCAACACTAGCGATATGGGCGTGTATATTTTCACTGACCACTGCATAAACATATCGGCGATACGTTGAAAACGCAGACGTTTAGCTACGTTATCAATAATGTCATCAGGCGGATTCAAGCCCAGATAACGCGAGGCAATCCAAAAATGCAGGAAGAAAATGACGAAGAAAAACAGTGTCACCCCACAGAAAATGAGAAACTTGTACAGCAGTCTCAGCCAGAAATACGGCTCAAGTTTTAATGTGTCGTACCACCACAGATCAACAATGAGATCAAGAAAAAAGTAGTGGAAGCCGACAAATAAAATAACAGCAATGACAAGTGCAGTTCCAATCAACGCGGGTAAAGACGTAAGTTTCCGCATAGAATCCTCTTTGTAAGTAGAATGGTGTATTGGGTGAGAGAGATTGAACCCTATCTTAATGTTGCTATTCTAACACCCTATAATCTGTTCGTAATGATTTAGCGCGTAGTGAGCTTGATTGCCAGCTTACGACACTCTTCAAAAATCAGCACTAATGAGGCGATGCCCGTAGCCAGTACCCAGTCCATTGCTGTTAACGCCGTAGTATGAAAAATAGTGTGCGCAGCAGACCACTGCACAATGGTTATTTGCAGCACAATCACCCCCGCAATAGATGCCCATAAGAATTTATTGGCAAAGAGATGGTGATTAAACGCACTGCTTTTTTCCGTGCGGGCGTTAAATACATTGAACACCTGAAACAGTACGAAGGTAGTAAATGCAAGGCACGTTGCGTGTTGTGCGGTATTTATCTGTAAATCGAAATACAGCACACCCAGTGTGCCGATAGCCATTGTGAAGCCATAAGTGAACAAATTACCAAAGCGGCGTAACGATAAAATACGCGCATCGAGTTTACGCGGTACTTCGTTCATGCTGTTAACGCGCGTAGGGTCAACGCCTAAGGACATAGCGGGCGGGCCATCCATAATAATGTTAATCCATAGGAGCTGTATGGCGGTAAACGGCAGGGGCATTTCCAGCAAGGGTGCGCTGGCGACACATAAAATCGCCCCTATGTTGGTGGATAATTGAAAACGAATAAATTTAACCATGTTTTCATAAATGCCCCGCCCTTCTTTCACTGCCTTAACGATGGTGGCAAAATTATCATCCGTGAGTATCATGGAGGCGGCTTCTTGAGCAACGTCGGTGCCTGTAATGCCCATGGCAATGCCAATATCAGCACACTTGAGTGCAGGCGCGTCGTTGACACCATCGCCTGTCATGGCAACGATGTGATTAGCCGCTTTTAATGATTCAACAATTCTGACTTTTTGCTCAGGCGCGGTGCGGGCAAAAACCCCAATGCTGTTAATACGCGCTGTTAAAGTGGCATCATCCATTGCCGTTAATTCAATGCCGTCCACAATATCACCGACCAGACCAATTTCTTGTGCAATGGCTGAGGCAGTGATTTTTTGGTCGCCCGTAATCATTTTAACGGCGATACCTGCCTTGTGACATAAGGAAATTGCCTCGCGCACTTCTGCTCTAGGAGGATCTATGAGACCGACCAGCCCGATAAAGGTCAGTTCATTAATGTGGCGAAATAAATTATCGTCCCGTGAAAAATCAGCAGTTGGAAAGGTTCGTTGTGCTAAAGCCAGAATCCGCCGCCCTGTACTCGCCATTTGAACATTTTCCTGCAACAGCGTGTCACGTTCAATGGCAACTTGGTTGCCGTTTTTATCGAGGGCTGATTGACAGAGTTCCAGCAATACTTCGGGCGCACCTTTAATAAAGACAATAATCTCGCCATCCTGACGATGAAAAGTCGCCATAAATTTATGCTTGGCATCAAACGGAATTTCAGCAATACGCGGCAGTTTTGCATTTGCCTGTTCTTTACTCAGTCCGCCTTTCGCTGCCAGTACCAGTAACGCGCCTTCCATCGGATCACCGACTACCTGATTATCCTGTAAGTTGCTGTCATTACACAAAGCCAGTGGCAATAATAAAGGCGATAATTCTGCCGCTGAACCAGCAGGAGTAATCTCACCTGTTCGATCATAGCCTTCGCCGCTGACACTGTAGAGTTGTTCCCGATAGTATACAGATCGCGCGGTCATTTGATTAACGGTCAGCGTTCCTGTTTTATCGGTGCAAATAACAGTGGTACAGCCCAAAGTTTCTACCGCCGACAAGCGTTTAACAATGGCGCGTTGGCTTGCCATGCGGTGCATACCCAGTGCGAGTGTCACGGTAACGACAGCGGGCAAGCCTTCAGGAATTGCCGCCACTGCCAGAGCAATTGCGGTAAAAGCCGTGTCAACGGGCGATTCACCACGCAGTATGGCACTGACAAACAAGACGATTACCACCAGCAAGGCAAGCAATGCCAAGCGTTTGCCCAGACTGTCAAGCTGTCGTTGTAACGGGGTGGACTCATCTTCGGTTTGTGCGAGCAGATGAGCTAATTTACCTATTTCAGTATCCATACCTGTTGCGGTTACCAGCATTTCTGCACGACCACGCACCACCGCATTATTCATGTACAGCATATTGACGCGTTCTGCCAATGGTGTAGCAGGGTTTCTCAGCTCTTGTTTTTGCTTGGCAACAGGCACAGATTCACCTGTGAATGAAGATTCATCTACTTCCAGACTGCTAGCGGCAACAATACGCCCATCGGCAGGTATTTTGTCGCCCGCATTGAGAATAACAATATCGCCCGGCACCAGTTGCTCGGCAGATAGCTCATATATCTGTTTATCACGGCGCACTTTGGCTTTTAATGCCAGCATTTTTTTCAATGCCGCCAAAGATTTGTTTGCCTGAAATTCCTGATAAAAACCGAGTCCTGCGTTAATAATGACCACAATCAGGATAACCACGCCATCGGTTATATTGCCGATAACAGCTGCCAATATAGCCGCCATAATCAGCACAACGATGAGAACCCCTTTGAATTGTGACAGCAATAAATGCAGCGCGGATTCAGGTGGCTTTTCATCCAGACGGTTGAAGCCGTAATACTCTTGGCGATTTGCTACTTCTGCATGACTTAAACCGCTATTTAACTGCGTTTCTTGTTTATGCAGTGCCTGAGCCACTGACAAGGTATGCCAGTCGTAGTCAACAGCGGCGGCTTCTTCTTCTGGCTGGTTGTTTTTTTTAATAACAGACAGCAATTTTGATGCTAGCCATAAAATAACAAGCAGACCCATTACGCTTAGTAATACTGCCATTATTATAAATGCGTAATTAGCCAAGAAATCGTTGTAATCTAACATTGTCATTGAAACTCTATAAGAATGAATGGAACGATGGAGGTGTTATTATGGTGATTATTCAGTACAGTCAGTATACATAAAGTGTACTCGATACAGACTCAATAAATAGCACGTTTAAAAGCTATTCTACACTTAATAGTTGCCGGTCAAATAGTTAGAAACTTAAGTGCGGTAGTAAAAATACTGTAATTAAGCCTTTGTCTGGCGGTGTATCAGTATAAAATAAGCACAGTTTTTATATGCGCCTACCTTGTAACCGCTAAAAGTGCTTATGTTACGAGGGTACGCTTTCCTAATTTGATGACTTAAAAATAGATAATCTCATTATGTCAGAACACACTACAAGCTCCGCTCAATCGGCATTTAACAGCCTGCAACACTTTATCAATCAAGGCATTATCGGACAGGATGTGCTGGTGGAACGGATGTTAATCGGCTTATTAGCCGATGGGCATATTTTGGTAGAAGGTGCGCCTGGTCTTGCTAAAACCCGTGCCATTAAAGTGTTAAGCAAAGGCATTGAAGCCGATTTTCACCGTGTACAGTTTACCCCCGATTTATTACCTGCTGATTTAACAGGTACGGAAATTTATCGCCCCCAACAAGCCGCGTTTGAATTTCAAAAAGGGCCGCTGTTTCATAATCTTATTTTAGCGGATGAAATCAATCGCGCTCCTGCCAAAGTGCAGGCGGCATTATTAGAGGCAATGGGCGAGCGGCAAATCACCGTCGGGTTGGCAAGTTACCCGTTACCGTCTTTATTCTTAGTGATGGCAACGCAGAATCCTATCGAGCAGGAAGGGACATATCCGTTACCCGAAGCGCAGCTGGATAGATTTTTATTACACGTTAAAGTCGATTATCCGCCCGCTGAACATGAAAAAAGTATCCTGCATTTAGCACGAGCGGAAGCACGCAATGAGATAATCAATGAACAGCAAGCCTTTGAACCGCTGAGTCAATACACCTTATTTCAGGCACGCAATGAAGTGCTGGATTTACATATCGCCGACAGTTTAGAAGACTATTTACTGCAAATCGTCTTGGCAACCCGAAACCCTGAAGCGTATGGCAAAGACTTGGGCGCGTGGTTGCGTTATGGCGCAAGTCCACGAGCCAGTATTGCGCTTGACCGTTGCTCCAGAGCCAAAGCGTGGCTGGCGGGACGTGATTTTGTTGCACCTGAGGACATACAGGACATCGCCTTCGATGTGTTGCGCCACCGTTTAATTTTATCTTATGAAGCCGAAGCCGAAGGCATTACTCCAGATCATGTCATTAAAGAACTGATTGCCCGTATTGCCGTCCCTTAAGCTATGTCAGAACAATCAACTGTTGTTATCAATGAACGGGTTTTTGTCTCGTTAAAAAACCTGATTGATCTGGCAAAACCTGCGTCCAGTTTAAATTTAAAACGCCTGTCTATTCGTTCGCAACAAAGCGGCGGCTATGTATCGCCTGTAAAAGGGCGCGGCATGGACTTTGAAGAGTCGCGAATGTATCAGGCAGGGGATGATATTCGCAGCATAGACTGGCGCGTCACCGCGCGTACAGGTAAAACCCACACCAAAGTGTTTCGTGAAGAACGTGAACGCCCCGTGTTCATTTCCGTTGATAACCGCACCGCTATGCACTTTGCTACACGCGGCGTGTTTAAATCGGTATTAGCGGCTAAATTGGCAGGTTTACTGGCATGGGCGGCGCAACACCAAGGTGACCGCATCGGCGGGCAATTATTTTCCAACGGACAGTGCAGCGAATTAAAACCGCAAAACGGCAGACACTCGGTATTACGGTTTTTAAATATGCTGGTGCATAAAGATGAGCCGACTCAAAGCGCAACAATCACCTTGGAGCGCGTCTTGGCTCGCTTGGTGCAACACGCCCATCCGGGCAGTCTGGTGTATATCATCAGCGATTTTCGCGGCATGAATGACGCGGCGGAGCTACATCTAACTAAATTGTCGCAACATTGCGACGTGGTATTGGTGTTTGTTTATGATGCTCTGGAACAGGATTTGCCAACCAAAGGTCACTACCGCTTTACCGATGGCAGTCGTGATGTGGTCATTGACACCAACGATACGCAATGTCTGGCAAGTTATCATGAACATTTTGAACACCGCCAACAGCAATTAGAGCAACTGGCAAAAAAGAGGCGTATGACCTTTATACAATGCAGCACAACAGATGAACCCATACAACGGCTAAGATAGCCTTCAGTTGCTGGTTTTATAGCGTGATTACAGGAGTCAAACAGCCTGTTTTTGACTCCATCACATCCTCATCGGGTATTTTTTATACCCATTTTATATCCATTAATACTCCATTCTAAGTCATTGCTTCTTACACCTTTGCTAAGTGAAAATAACAAAGGGGTAACATCCATTCAAAAATACTTTTCAGTAGTCCTAAACACTGAGTGATGTTTATATTTTTGATAGCGAGGAGTACAAACCTAGGTTTGTACTCCAATTACTCAATGTTTATCACTGCCAAATTCCGTAAGACTTCTTGGTTTTTATTTATATGATAAATATAAAGACCAATCTCAAACTCAATCCAAAATTAATATATGGAGAGCAGTATGAACAAATTCAATAAGGTTCTTAAAGAAGAGCAAGATGTTATTAATGAATCGCGTAAACACAATGCCAGATTAGGAACATCGCAAGTCGATGGCGACTATGTAGGTCTTGCCTTTTCTGGTGGTGGAATACGAAGCGCGACATTTAACTTCGGCGTATTAAAAGCATTAGCAGATTTAAAAATTCTCAAGCATTTTGATTATCTTTCGACGGTTTCTGGAGGCGGATATATAGGCAGCTGGCTGACCGCTTTTCTCCATAATCATCACCATGATATTAATTCAACTAATAATATTGACGACATTATCGCCAATGCTTGTCAAGAAGCTACCTCAAAACCCAATGAGTCAATGTGGTTTTTAAGAAGTTATAGTAATTACTTAACGCCTAATTTAAGTATGTTCAACGCGGATACTTGGACGGTTTTTTCGACCTATATGCGTAATTGGATTTTAAATTTAACATTATTATTTTTCTTTTTAACATCTTTACTATTATTCGTGCATCTGACCGAGATATTTGGCATAAACTTTATAAAAAATTTAAGCAGTTATAGGGGGTTAGGCGGCTTTGTATCATTAATAATCTTTCTTGCTGCTGGCTATTTTGCATTTAAATCAGTAAACGATGATAAGGAGACAGATAATATTTCAATATTGGATAAGAAAGACAGCAATAATTTTTGTTTATATTGCATTGTTTGCGTTGTTAGTGGCGCATTATTCGGTAGTTTTTTTCTATTAAGCAATAGTGCAACTGTAGCGCATGATATGCCACAGTCACCCTTATTAATTCTTGCACTTTTATTTGTACTGGTGGGTATTTTTTTCTACATTGGTTTACGCAGTGAAAGCCCTTCTATTAATTCATCGGAAACGGTGAAAATAAAGAAAAATAACATAGAATTACTAAGCCGTTTTGGTGCTGGGTTGTGGATATTAACGGTTATCTGGTTGCTTGCGTTTATTTTTTACAATCCATCAGCAATACCAGAGATTGATATTGCACACAGTGTGATATGGATACCGCCTTTGCTAATAATTCTAGTGATGTTGGCAGTGGTTTTCTACATTGGTTTTGGGAGTAAAACATTTATAGATTCACCAAAGCTGGAATGGTTTAGCCGTTTAGGTGCTTGGCTATTGATTTTTATTGCAGGTTGGGCAAGTGCATTTTTATTGGCTTTTTACAGCCCATTATTAGTTAATGAAATTCATGGTTGGCTAAGAAATACTATTTCATTAGCGTGGATATTACAATCGGGTGCAGGTTTATTGGCGGCGCAAAGCTCAAAAACAACATCATCGGTTGGAAAACAGACTAATAAAGCATTGGAAATTTTTCTGAAAGTGTCCCCTTATATTTTTGTGATTGGGATATTTGTTTTTATTGCGAATTTATTAGTAAAATTCTTTTACTCATCGTGTAATCAAGATTATTTTTATTGTCTAAATAATTTAGAAAATAACGACATTACTATCAGACTTGTTTACGCTTTCTTTATTTGTTTAGCAATGACTCTTTCTCTAGGACTTGTTCTGGATATTAATAAACTTTCTATCCATTATTTTTATCGTAATCGTTTAATTCGTTGCTATTTAGGCGGCGCAAGAAAAGGTGATAGAAATCCTAATGTATTCACTGGTTTTGATGAAAAAGACAATATTCAACTCAATGAGTTATTAAAAAAAGACACTACGGGAAAAGAATATATTGACGGTCTGTATCCTATTATTAATGGCACATTAAACTTGGTCGCAGGAAAGCAATTAGCGTGGCAACAACGCAAAGGGGCTTCTTTTATTTTTTCACCCAAATATTGTGGATATAGCATAAGGGAAACCAATAAGAAATCTGATGATGGACAACGTCATTGTTATCAAGAAACTAAGAAGGACAATTTTAAATACGGGGATGGAGTTAGTTTGGGGATGGCTATGGCAATATCTGGAGCGGCGGCAAGTCCTAATAGCGGCTATCATTCTTCGCCTGCGATGTCGTTTTTAATGACGGTTTTTAATGTGCGTTTGGGGCAGTGGCTGCCTAATTCTGATGTAGCTAGAAACAGAGTGCGTCCAATGTTTCCGCTGTGGTATTTATTATTAGAATTATTTGGTCAAACAAATGAGGATAGAGATTTTATTTATTTATCCGATGGTGGACATTTTGAAAACTTAGGTATTTACGAACTGGTGCATCGTGGTTGTCGTTTTATTCTTGCTTCTGATGCTGAGCAGGACGGTCAATTTGCTTTTGAAGGTTTGGGAAATGCTATTGAAAAGTGCCGCATCGATTTAGGTGTCAATATTAGTATTGATGTAGAGCAGATTCGTCCCGATGCCAATAATAAAAGTAAATGTCATTGTGCGGTGGCAACGATTGAATACTCTAAAAACAGTCAGACAGATGACCATAACAAGAGAATTTATCCAGAGGAAGATGGTATTTTAGTGTATTTAAAATCATCGCTGACAGGTGATGAATCAACCGATGTCTTGCATTATTCCTTGCAAAACCCCGATTTTCCGCATGAATCGACCGCAGATCAGTGGTTTAGTGAATCGCAATTTGAAAGTTATCGACAATTGGGTGAACATATTTGTAAAGAAACGTTTGAGACGTTTGGCACTCTTGATAGTACAAAATCTATCGAGGGAATTTTTATTGATTTACAAAACCGCTGGTATCCGCTGCCCATCGGCTTTGATGCTTTTACCAAACATACAAGAACCTTGGATAAACTTTTAGAACGGCTTCGTAAAGATCAGGATTTGGCATTTTTGGATGCTGAATTATGTGGAGAAATGTGGGACAAAATCGTGGCTGGGGAACTTGGTTTAACGTTTCCTAATAGCAGTCATACTCATCCTGCAAATTATAGCGAATTCCATAACGCCTTTTATTTTTGTAACTCATTGATACAGTTAATGGAAAATGTCTTTTTAGAGTTGAACTTTGAAGTGGATGAATATTTTAAACATCCTCATAATGAGGGATGGCGTAATTTATTTAAACTATGGGCAAAAGCACCCACCGTGCAGAAAACTTGGGAAATAAACAAGTTGACCTACAGCAAAAGATTTAGAGAATTTGCCGAAGGTAAAGCCATGGGTATCAATAGTCCACGCTCATAAAGTGCATAAACAACCCGCTAAATGAATATTAGTTACTGGAATTCACACGCCAAGGATGGCAATTTACTATTCACCTTTCTGTAGCCATAGCTTTGTTATTTTTGTACATGACAAAAATTGCTAATGAGTCAAATCTCATAATCGCTATATAATCACCAGTATGACCTGCTCGCGGATAGCACTTACCGACAAGCGATACGCAGCACAATAGCATTTATCAAAAAATCACTAAAAACCAACTATGCCACCCAGCCAACTTCCGCTTAAAGACTTACATTTACCCGACCCCATTCATTGGTTTCCTCCCGCTATCGGTTGGTGGCTGGTTATTGTGTTGATACCTGTGCTTATTGCCTTAAGCTATTGGCTTTATCGTCGTCTGACCCGAAAAACTGCCTTGAAAAGCGCGAAAATCCTGCTGATAACTATTAAAGCCAGCCCGATGGATAACGCACAAAAACTCGCCGAACTATCTGCTTTATTGCGCCGTGTGGCGATGAGTGTCGCGCCACGCGCAGAAACCGCAGGTTTAACAGGGCAGGCGTGGCTGGCGTTTCTCGATAGTTCGTTAATAGGCTCACCGTTTACTAAAGGGGCAGGGCAGTGTTTAGCCTCTGCACCTTATCGCCCGTCCGCACCGTCGGAACAGGAAATTTCTCAACTCATCAGCCTGTGTGAAGACTGGCTGAAAGCGCAAAAATTATCATGATTCATTTTGAATGGCTCTGGGCTTTCCTCGTCTTACCGTTACCTGTATTAATACGCTGGTTATTACCCGCACATCAACCCATTGAACAAGCGGCATTAAAAGTACCGTTTTTGGAAGACATGGCTGAACTGGAAACGCCGCGCGTGCTAAAAACCGATTCATGGTCGCTATGGGTGGCGGCGGTTGCGTGGGTATTATTGGTGCTTGCTTGTGCCAGACCGCAATGGCTGGGTGAACCGATTGAACAAGCGGTCAGCGGACGCGATTTAATGATGGCGGTGGATTTATCAAAAAGTATGGAAGCCCCCGATTTTATGCTAAATAAGCAGTCTGTGGATAGATTGACCGCCATTAAAGCCATTGCCAGTGATTTTATTAATCGCCGCGTGGGCGATAGAGTCGGCTTGATTTTATTCGGTACGCAAGCCTATTTACAAACGCCGTTGACCTTCGACCGTAAAACTGTGCGGACGCTGCTTGATGAATCGGTGATTGGTCTGGCGGGTGAGAATACCGCGATTGGTGACGCTATCGGCTTAGCGGTTAAACGACTGAAAAATCAACCCGCCGACAGTCATGTCTTGATTCTGCTCACTGATGGTGCGAATACCGCAGGAGAAATTTCACCCTTAAAAGGGGCTGAATTAGCGGCGGCGAATGGCTTGAAAATTTATACCATTGGCGTGGGTGCTGATGAAATGATTGTGCCTAGTCTATTCGGCAATCGTAAAGTGAATCCCTCGCTGGATTTGGATGAAAAAACCTTGATAAAAATTGCTGAAAGCACAGGCGGGTATTATTACCGCGCTAAAAATACCGATGAATTGAATAACATTTATATGCGTTTGGATGAACTGGAACCTGTGGAAAAAGATAAACAATATTTTCGTCCACGCACTGAATTGTATATCTACCCAATGGCGTTGGCATTGGGCTTGGTGACATTTTTGTGTGGCTCAAAACTGAGGTGGTCATGGAACTAACCGACTTTCATTTTATAAGACCGCTGTGGTTATTAGCGATAGTACCTATGATGGTTATCGCTTTTTTTCTGTGGCGCAATAAACTCAGTCGCGGTAATTGGGTGGCGTGTTGTGATGCTGAACTGCTACCTTTTTTATTGGAAGAAAACGCCGCTAATCACAGTCGCGTATGGTTGATAACAGGCGTTATCGCTACTTTGCTGGTTATTATTGCCTTAGCGGGCCCGACGTGGCAACGCTTGCCGTCACCTGCATTTAGAAATGAAGCGGCGTTAGTGATAGCGTTAAATTTATCGCCGTCAATGGATGCCGCAGATATTAAACCCAGTCGCTTGACGATTGCCCGCTACAAAATCGCCGATATTTTAAAGCAACGCAAAGACGGGCAAACTGCATTACTGGTGTATTCAGGCGCGGCATTCACTGTGACACCGCTCACCAATGACATTAACACCATCGACAGTCAATTATCCGCGTTAACCACTGATATTATGCCCACCGAGGGCAATAATACTGCCGCCGTATTGGAAAAAGCTGTTGCACTGTTTAAACAAACAGGCTTACAAACAGGTCAGATATTGCTGGTTACTGACGCGATTGATTTAAATGTTGCCTTGTCAGATGTAAAAGACATGGATAACTTTCAATTATCCATTCTAGGTGTGGGTACAGAAGACGGCGCACCGATTGCTTTACCCGAAGGCGGTTTTTTGAAAGATGAGCAAGGTTCAATTGTGATAACTAAATTAAACGTGGCTGATTTATCGGCATTAGCGCAAGCAGGGCATGGTCGTTATCAAACCATTACCGCTGATGATAGCGACATACAAGTATTATTGAGTACGTTTGATAAATCTGCACAACAGCAAAATAAAGAAGACAGCAATTTGAAACTGGAACAATGGGATGATAAAGGCGCGTGGTTGTTATTGCTGGTCTTGCCATTAGCGGCTGTTTTTTTCAGAAAAGGCTTTTTAATGGTGGCGTTCGTACTGTTATTACCGTTACCGAAAAACAGTTACGCTTTCGATTGGCAGGATTTATGGCAACGTCCAGACCAGCAAGCACTCAAAGCCTATCAACAACAGGACTACACCAAAGCCGCCGAAAAATTTGAAAATCCTGATTGGCAAGCCGCCGCGCATTACAAAGCAGGCGAGTATGATAAAGCCTTAAAAACCTATCAAAGCGCGAGCAAGCAAACGTCCGATAATTTCTATAATCAGGGTAATGCACTGGCACAATCTGGAAAACTGAAAGAAGCCTTAGCTGCGTATGAGAAAGCACTAAAGCTGAATCCTCATAACGAAGATGCTAAATCTAACAAAGAGCTTGTAGAAAAAGAGTTGGAAAAACAAAAAGAACAACAGCAACAAGAAAAGCAGGATAAAAAAGACGGTAAGGATGAGCAGGGTTCTGACGAAAAAAAATCGGGCAAACAACAAGGTTCGGACAATAAAGACCAGCAAAATCAACAGCAAAACCAGAAATCTGAGCAAGACCAGCAAGCGAAAGAAGATCAGAATACGAAACCTGAAGAAGAGCAGCAAGCGCGAAAGCAGGAAAAAGGGCAGGAGGACTTAGCCAAACAAGAAGAAGTAAAGTCAAAAGAACAGTCCAAGCAGCAAGAGCAGCAACAAGCCGCCGAACAGAAAAAAGACGATGCGCAAAAACCGACTGAGCAAGCCGCCAAACTAGGCGATGCACCTGCAAAAGATGAAAAACAACAAGCCAATGAACAATGGCTGAACCGCATTCCCGATGATCCTGCGGGCTTGTTAAAACGGAAATTTAAATATCAGTACGGTCGTGAACAGTAACAGCGATGGCTAAGTCCGCAAGCGAGCCATTAATTCCTCCGTCAAAGGTACAATATCGCCATCGGTAATGAATACTAATCGTCCGATAGTGTCATCTGATTCTCTCGCGGCTAACACAACAGGCGGGTATAAGCGTCCGTTCGCGCCCTGTATAATTAATGGCTCAGGCTGTTCGAGGGTATAAACAACGCCTTTTAAACGCACTAACTGTTCACTGTATGTTTGTAATAATTCACTTAAAACAGCTTCTAAATGTCGCCGAGCAACGCGCTGTTCCAATTGCAGGCTGATACTTTTAAAACGGTGCGCCGTTAAATCAGCAGAATTATTGTCAGGCGTATAACGACTTTTTTGCGGGAATGCCAATAACAAACTCGGCAGCACTGCGCCATGCACGGCATTTATTTTGCTTGCCGTAGGTGCGAGTTGTTTTAGCGTGGATGTTAAGTCGGAAATTTGTGCATTATTCGCTAAATCGGTATGCGTTATCACCACGGTATCCGCCCACGCGAGTTGTGCATGAATCTGTGGAAATCGCCTTAAAGTATCCGCGTTCATCGTTGCTGATACAGTTGCAATTAAGCCTTGCAACCGATAACGGGCCGATAACCAGCGTTGTCTTAATAAAATATCCAGCACAGGTTCAGGATTTGCCACACCACTGGTTTCGATAATCACACAATCAAAAGGTTTTTCGACATTGGCTTCCCACGCCATGCGTAAATTTTTTAACATGGGCATCAGTGCATCGCGGGTTTGGCAACATAAACAACCGCCGACTAAGGTTGCCACAGGCATTCCCTGTTTTTTGAGTAATTGTTGGTCGATAGGTGTTACACCAAATTCGTTGATAATCACCGCCGTTTTTGGCAAATGATTGAGCAATGAATTGAGCAGCGTGGTTTTACCGCTCCCCAAAAAACCGCTAATCACAATAACAGGAATTTGCTCGATGGTTTTAGCTTGATTCATAAGGTTTTCCACAGGCATGACTGACGAATCGTTCACTGTCGGGTTGTTGGAAACTGACATCTTCGACAGTAAAATTATGCAAACTCAGGTTATAAAAACGGTCGTAATAGGCTTGTACATCGCGCTCAATCTGGGGTTCAAAATGGGCTTGGATAGTTTGTGTTGTACCGTTGCGGCGTGTCTGTACCTCGCCGTTTTTTACCACCAAGTCACCGTTTTTAAATACTAAATCTGCATGACTGAACATTGCTTCTTTATCCGCTTGCGGCTTATAAACAGCAATATCGGCAATTGCACCTGCTTTTAGATGCCCTCTGTCTGTTAAACCCAACATTTTTGCGGCGGCGGTGCGGGTCATAATGGCAATTTCATAGAGCGAAAATTCTTTTTTCAAGTCTTTTAATAAACTCATCGCCACTGCTTCAGGATGTAGTTGCGCGATACATTCCAAGCGATAGTCATAATCCATCAGTAAGCGAAGTAACTGTGGATAACGGGTGAACGGCGCACCATTGGGATGGTCGGTGGTAAAAAATAATCGCCACGGATCTTCAGCCAATAAAAACAGTTCTAAGCCTATCAGCCACTGCAAACTGTTCACAAAGCTCTTTTCTTGATAACGATACGGCACAACGCCGCCGCTACCTTGACATTCAGCATCCCACGTCACCCATTTATTAGGTGTGGCATCGTGTCGGCGACTGTATTGAGCAATCACATCACCCGAAATAGTCACGGTTTGCCCAAATAACACTTGCCCTACGTCCATCGTAATATTGCGGTGTTTATTAAAGCCATCAATCAATTTTGCTGCCGCCGATGAAAAACCGCGACTGCCTTCGTTGCCGTAACCGTAAAATTGAATATGCGCCAAGTGCATCGGCAAACCTTGTGCGGCTTCCATTGTTGCAATCGCGGTATCTACGTTGTTGGGTATGCCTAAATTATTACAATGGACGTGAACAGGATGCGGTAGTTGAATATCACACGCCGCCCGTTGCAGGGTTTGTAAAATGTGCCGTGAACTTACGCCGTAATCAGGCACAATATCATCTAAATCAAAGCTGCGAACGTTGGCTTTAAAGGCATTCGCGCCGCCTGCGTTTATCACTTTCAACCCTAAACATTTGGTCGCGTGTAACGTCCATGCCACATAGTCATTGATTTGATTCTGACCCGCTTTAGCACGCAATAAGCGCAATAAAAAATCATCGTTGCCCAAAATGGCTAAACCAGCGGTATCAATAATGGGAATATCCGCCATTTGTAAATGTGCGTCTAAGGCATTGACGGGCAAAATGGCGGGTTCAACCACGGTGGTATACCCCATTTGTGCATAACGATAGCCGATTTCGGTACTTGACCAGCGAGCCGTGCTGAACGCATGATTGAGATTTCGAGCCATAAAATTTCGATGTTGTTCAGGCAATAACAAACGGGCAGTATTGACGTTGCCGCCTGCAATATGGCTGTGAATATCAATCGCCCCTGCCATGACAATGTTGCCCGATATATCAATATCATAATCGGGGCTTGCATCGCTAGGCGGTGCGATAATGCGTCCGTTTTCAAACCATATATCCTGCACTGCGCAGTTTAACTGTTGGGCGGGGTCAACCACACAACCGCCTGTTAAGCGTGTTTTCATTTATTCACCAAACAACTGTCTAAGGCATCTAAAATGTATTGTTTAGGCAGATTGCGCCCGATAAATACCAACACTGATTCTGGCGTTTCATGGTATTGCCATGCTGAACCCAGTGTTTCGGTGAGTAACATATGCACGCCTTGATAAATCAGGCGTTCTTTTGTGCCAGAAATATATAAAATGCCTTTGTAGCGCAATAAATCAGTGCCGAACTCACCAATCATGATGTGCATGAATGCTAAAATTTTTGCGGCATTAAAGGGTTGATGATGGCGATATACAAACGAGCTAATCTCATCATCGTGTTCGTGACTGACATCCTCAAGAAAATCAGGTTCAATGTCTAAAATAGCGTTCAGATTAAAGCCGCGAATATCGAGAATGTCATCAATCGCCGTTTTGCCAAAATGAACGTGAGCAATCGGCGCACGCGCATTAATGGCGCGTAAGCGGGCTTCTACTGTGGCAATGTCTTCGGCAGATATTAAATCGGTTTTCGATAATAACAAACGGTCGGCAAAACCCACTTGTTCTTCCGCTTCATGACAGGCATCGAGTTGCTGGTGTGCGTGTTTTGCATCAACCACGGTAATAATCGCATCAAGCAGATAATAGTCACTAATGTCTTGTTCAACAAAAAAGGTTTGTGCGACAGGCGCAGGGTCTGCCAAGCCTGTGGTTTCAATAATCACCCGTTCAAAATGCAGTTCGCCGTTGGTACGTTTTTCGGCTAACTCGCCCAGAATACGCACCAAATCGCCCCGCACAGTGCAGCAAATACAGCCATTATTCATTTCCACGATTTGTTCTTCGCCTTGAATCAGTAAATCACTGTCAATGCCTGCTTCACCGAATTCATTTTCAATCACCGCAATACGTTGTCCATGTTCCTCCGACAAAATGCGATTTAACAGCGTGGTTTTTCCAGACCCTAAAAAGCCTGTCAAAATGGTTACGGGTACAGCTGAAAAACGACTTTCATCCAACATAAAAACCTCTTGTTTATTTAATGATTAAGCAAAATCCAGCGTCAACAATAAGCGGCGTGGCGATTTTGCTGATAAATGCGGTGAGCGGTGTACCGCGCCGTGTTGTTCGTTGCCTTCCCAGCGTGTGCCTTTTAATAAACCAATAGCATAATTGGGCATTGTGCCGATGGCATCAGCATCTAAAATCAAGCCTGATTGTTCATCACTTAAGCCGCCTGAACGACTGCCTAACTTACTGCGGTCAACATAAGCATCTTCCAGCCATTGCGTACCGATACCGCCGTAAGTACACACTAACCGACAGGGAACGTGGTCAATATGAAAGCGCGGACACATGGCTTTATCCAGAATTCCCAAGCGCAAGCCAATCGCTTCCAGTTCAAATAAATCGCTGAACATATCAATGACCTGTGCAATATCAGCACAAAAGGCTTCGTAACCTTGCAAATGCAGGTGTTGCGGCAATAACGTGAGGCTATTAAATGACTGCACATTGATGGTTTCAATGACATTAATAGTGTGTGCTGCTGATAATAAATGCGTCACAAACGTCTCTATTTCACTGGAAATACTGCGTTCAACCACGCACAAATTAATCTCAGGGCGGTAAATTTCTGCTAAATCCGCTATGTGTTTAGACAGATAAGTGAATGAATAACTGGGTTCTAGGTTAAGGGCGAGTGAAGTATTCATGGCTTAAAATTCAAGGAAGTAAAAATTGTTCAACAACGACAATGGATTGCATAAAACCGATACCCGCCGCGAGAATGGCGGTTTGTCCAAAGACGTGGCGCAATGTGGAATGTTCATGCAATGCAGGCATCATGTCGGTGGTGGCGATATAAATAAATCCGCCTGCGGCAATCGGCAGTAAAAACACTAACGATGATTCGGCTATTTGACTGAGTATAAGGGTGAAAACAGCACCCAGCACCACACTCAGCGAGCCATAAAAGTTATACAAAACGGCTTTTTTCGGCGCAAAGCCGCCGTAGATTAACGCGCCGACATCGCCGATTTCCTGCGGAATTTCGTGAGCAATAATGGCAAATGTAGTGGTTGCGCCAATCACGGGATCAACTAAAAAACTCCCTGCGATTAAAATGCCATCGACAAAATTATGAATGGCATCACCGACTAAATTCATTTTTGCCATCGGACGAATGGCGTTTTTTTCGGGATTGGTAAAATCAAAATCATGGTCATGTCGCCAACGCACCACTTTTTCCAGCACGAAAAAAATAACCACGCCCAGCAACACCATTAAACACACGGTTGACACTGAACCTTGACGGGCAACGGCATCGGGAATCAAATGAATAAAGGCATCACCCAATAACACACCCACTGCTAAGGCAACGAGGTACGGAATTAGGCGTTGTAAGCGTTCGGGTTGTATCCATAAGACGAATAAACCACTGAACGAGCATAAACTCACCAGCAGACTTGCGGTAATTGCACCCGCATAAACCTCAAATGCAAGTGTCATGTCAACTGCGAGAAGCGGTTGATGACGCATGAATCACAACCAAAGTCGCCGCTGTGTAGACATTAAAATGCTTCAACGGACTTGTTAGTGTGTCAATGAAGGTGTATTTCATATTGTATCCTTCGATTTCTTCCATAAACCACACAGGAAAATCATCACGATAGCTTTGCCAAACCGCTACACCCGCCGCTAATTCGGCATCGGTCAATAAACAGGCGTTCAATTGTGCAATGGCTTGATCCTGATTGATATTCTGCCCGATAAAGACCAGTTCCTGTCGGCAATCACCAAACGGTGCTTGCCAGTTAGCGCGTATATCAGCGGCGTGTTCAGGCGACCATTCGCTTTCGGGTACAGAAGCCCACCAGCGACCCGCGCAACCGTGCTGCATCGTGCCGCCTGCTTGTGACCACGAACCGACCCAATCAGGGCGTGATGCTAACCAAAAGAAGCCTTTCGAGCGCAATAACGTGCCGTTTTCCCAGTCATCACGGTGCAGATAATCATAAAAACGGGCTGGATGAAACGGACGGCGTGCTTGATAAATAAAGCTGCTGATGCCGTATTCTTCGGTTTCAGGGATGTGCGTACCGCGTAATTCTTGCAACCAACCTGCCGCCTGTTCTGCTTTGGCAAAATCAAACCGCTGGGTATTCAGCAGTTCGGCTAAGGGTGCGTTGCCCATTACCATCGGAATAATCAGCGCGTCTCGATTAAGATTGGTTAAAATCGCGGTTAAGTTGTCCAGCTCATCACGGCTGATTAAATCGACTTTGGAAATTAACAGCACATTACTGAATTCAATTTGCTCTACTAATAAATCGGCAATATTGCGTTCGTCTTCTTCGCCTAATTCAGCGTTGATGTCTTTCAGCGATTGGGCTTCTAAATAATCGCGCATAAAATTAACCGCATCAACCACAGTCACCAGCGTATCCAAACGGGCAATATCCGATAAACTCACCCCGTCTTCATCACGAAAGGTAAAGGTTTCGGCAATCGGTAATGGTTCGGCAATGCCTGTGGATTCAATTAATAAATAATCAAACCGCCGTTCTTTTGCCAATTGCGCCACTTCAATGAGTAAATCTTCACGCAAGTTGCAGCAAATACAGCCGTTGCTCATTTCAATCAATTTTTCTTCGGTGCGATTTAAAGTCATTTCATTTTTGACCAGCGCGGCATCAATATTGATTTCGCTCATATCATTGACAATAACGGCGATTTTTAAACCGTCACGATTGGCAAGAATATGATTGAGTAACGTGGTTTTACCCGCGCCTAAAAAACCAGATAGAACAGTAACAGGCAGTAGCGTAGAGGACATAGAGAGTATGAGTAGTCAGAGTTGAAGTAATTGTTATGTTATAACATAACAATTACTAATAACAAGGCGTAATACAGAATTTGTGTCACGCAGGTGCTAAGCACTTATTTTTAGCACTTCCCATGATGAATAAATTAAAATCGCTTATTAATGTATAGAAAGATGCCATACAAAATAATGATGTTAGTATTTCCCACGTCTTAATTTCACTTATACCCTGTGCAAACAGTCTTAAATTACTCATAAAACCATGTTGAACCCGTTAGAATCGTTACCTGCACACTTACCAGCGCATCGGTTTTCCGTTGCCCCGATGCTCGATTGGACTGACTCACGCTGTCGTTATTTCCATCGCTTATTATCACGGCACAGTTTGTTATACAGCGAAATGGTGACCACTGGCGCGTTGATTCATGGCGATGCGCACCGCTTTTTACAGTGTGACCGTGCAGAAAATCCTGTGGCATTTCAACTAGGCGGTAGCAATGCGCGGGACTTGGCATTGTGTGCCAAGATGGCAGAAGACTACGGCTATGACGAAGTGAATTTGAATGTCGGTTGCCCCAGTGACCGTGTACAGAATGGACGTTTTGGCGCGTGTTTAATGGCAGAACCTGAGTTAGTGGCCGACTGTGTAGCGGCAATGAATCAGGCGGTAAACATTCCTGTCACGGTTAAATCACGCATCGGTATTGATGACCGCGACTCTTATGAAGAATTAGTGCATTTTATCGACACCATAGCCAAAGCAGGGTGTGCTACGTTTATTGTTCATGCGCGTAAAGCGTGGCTCAGCGGCTTATCACCGAAACAAAACCGTGATGTGCCGCCGTTACGTTACGATGTGGTGTACGCGCTGAAACAACAGTTTCCACACCTGAACATTATTATTAACGGCGGCATTACCACCTTGGAACAAGCCGAAACCATGCTGGAACAGGTTGATGGTGTGATGCTTGGGCGCGAGATTTATCACAATCCCTATTTATTAGCCGAAGTCGATCAGCGGCTGTACGGTGCGACTTATCCACCCGTGTCGCGTCACCAAGTAGTCGAGTCATTAATTCCTTACATACAACAACAGCTAGCATCGAGTAATCAGGTGCGTTTAAACAGCATCACACGGCATATTTTGGGCTTGTTTCATGGCGAATACGGCGCACGCTTATGGCGGCGGCATCTCAGTGAAAACGCCACTCGAACGGGCGCGAATGAGCAGGTTGTATTGGATGCTTTAAAATTCACCGTGCAGTGATAGATAAAATAATGGCGATCGAAACTGGCATATTCAATTCAGCCCTGTAAAAACTGCTCTGCCGCTTGACGGTTTAAGTGCTGCAAACAAAAACGGGTATCAAAACCTAACAAACAGTTTTGACACACACCTGCACAACTGCAATGCAAATATCCCCGCGCCTTAACAAACATATCTGCAAAAAAAGGCGGCGCGGCACAGGAAAAGCCGCCGCCACTGCACACATCGTAAATAACAATAGCCGCTACGGCTTGCGAACAATCGGCTAAGGCTTGGCGCAATACCATGGCTAATGTCCACGCGATTTGTGCATCGGTTTCGTTGTTGTGATTCAGATATTCATCGTTAGGGTGTTTTAAATACAGTTCCAAGACATCGGTGTTATCTACATAACCCAAATGCAGATTGCGTTTAATGGAAAAATTCTTTTCGTTGCCATCACAGAATTTTTCCAATTTACTACCAGCACCAAAACTGCCGCGTAATTTTTGATGCGGTTTTGAAAAAACATCGGGCAGTTTGTCATCTTGTGTCATGGATTCTGCCCGTCCGCAACACCAGCACAAGGCGTAACCGAATCCTTCTTCACCTGAACTGTGATAAAAAATACTGCCTTGCGTGTCAACGCGATAACTGCCAAATGTTTCATGACAAAGTTCACTGTTAGCTGTCACCCAAGGTTCTTGTACGGGAACATAGTGCTGCATAGACACATCGGTGGTCGGCGTACTGTGAAAATCGACTGCGAAACCAGCAGGTTCAATAAATTCACGGCATTCTATCGGTGAAAATGCCGCGCCGCACTGACAGATTTTAGGAAATTGACTACCAAAGCTGTGTTTCATCGCACCGCACTTGTTACAACGTCCTATTTTCATCAGCTTTTGCGTTTCCCGCATTTGACCGCTGGGTGTGTGCCAATTCAAGGTTAAACCTGCACTGCGATACACCAGTCCATTTAACACAATGTCATTACTGGGCGCGTATTCTCGAATCGCAATCGATAAATCACGAGTCGGTTTAGCGCGGCTTATCGACAGATTATCATCGCGTTGTTTGTCTTCCCGTTTTGAGTGTTTGTAATCATCAATACTGTATAAATTAAAACTGGCAATACCAGCTGGAAAACCATAGCTGGGCAAAAAGCCGCGTGTGGCTAAATCGCTTAACAAGTATTCGCCTGTTAGTCGTTCTAAATCGCGTTTTACCCGTTTTGCGTAGGGGTCGGTTAAATTAGCGGCAGTTAGCGTGGCGTGTTCTTGTTGTGAAGGTTCATATTCAGTCAGCCATTTATCCGTTACGTTTGTAATTGCCTCGACCGCGTTTTTTAACAGCGTCGCGGTGTGCTTGCCGTGTAAGCCACTGCCTTTAATCAAGGCTCTTAAGCCTTTGCCTAGAGCTTTATGGTCAGCAGATGATTCTAACCATGCGCAAAAATCCTGCACAGTGTCGATAAAAAACCAGCCGCTGGTCAGTTTTAAGTTGTTTGTCTGTTCGGCAACGTGTTTTAAAAAAGAACTCAGTAACTTGGGCTAAAATCGCACGCGGGTGTATGGTCATACCTAGCCAATTTTTCCAATCCAACGGCACACTGACAAACGCGCCACGCACATAAAAATCTAAACAGATTTTTAGAAAGTCTCGCCATTCATTCAGTGATAACTCAAGTTTTAGCCATTCTTGCGGGACTTGGGTAAGTTGTTTTAAAGCGGGATACTGGACTGACACTAAACCTAATGTTTCAAGGCTGTTGGCGCGTTTGGGGCGATTGTAAAACACACGCAGCATCAACATGGTGGCAAGCGTGCGCCTGTCTGCAAACACCTCACGATTAAGACTGTGATAATAATCAAACATAAAGTTAGCAAGGTCTGGCTGATTTTGCAGTTCGTTAATCATGTCCTGCCATGTTATCGGTTGCGGTTCGCTTAACTGCTAACCATGCCAAAGTATCTTGTTCCGAGGTATTCAGGGTATCGCTTAACTGGGTTAAAGTTTTGGGTGTGCCGTCACAGGTAAATTGTTCGCGTAGGCTTAAACTAGTGGGGTGTGTGGCTAAGGCATAATAACGGGTTTTGTCGTCACTGATTGCTTGCAAGTCTGGCAAACTCGACGCTGAATAATTTTGCGTGATGTTTTTGGGTAAATCGGGAATGGCGCGTTTGCCGCCTATCACCGTCACTCTGTAAATGTCTATGCCTGCTAAATATTTTTGTAAAACGCCGTTGTCTTTATCGCCAATGGTTGCAGACGTGGCAACAAAGCGCACATCATCGGCATTCACGCCGAAACTGTGTAACACGCGGCGAACAACGACAATTCCGCCGCTTGTGAACCTAGATAGCTGTGCGCTTCATCAATAATAATCCAGCGTAACTGCCCTTGTGATTTTTGCAGAATGGGCGCGTCCACTTGGCGTACCAGCATATATTCCAACGGGGTTTCGTTTTGAAAAGGGGTGGCGACTTTTTCCTCGGTGTTGCCGTTGTATAAACAAAAGCGAATATTGTCCTCAAAGGCGTGTGTCCACGAGCATAAGCGGTCGCGCTGGCTGTTAATCAAGGCATTTAACGGATAGATGAATAAGGCTTGTACACCAAATCAACCGCTGTTGTTGCTGGTCATAACGGCGCACTAAGAACCTGTTCAAAATTTACGTTAACTAAGTGATAATAGCGGGATGAGAAAAAGTTATCCCAGTGACATTAGTCGAGACCAGTTTGAACAGATTCGTGAACTATTGGAAAGTGCGAGAAAGAAGACGCGGCCGCGTCAAGTTGATTTGTACGATGTGTTTTGTGCGGTGCTGTACCTGCTGAAAAGTGGTTGTCAATGGCGGATGCTACCGAGTGATTTTCCGAAATGGCGGACAGTGCATCATTATTTTTCGCTGTGGAGTGAGAAACCAGAAGACAAAGACAGCCTGCTAGAACAGGCATTAAAAAAATCAGGTTGGCGTAGCGCGTACTAAACAGGGACGCAACGTCAAAACAAGCTTTTGCATCGTTGATGGCCAAAGTGTGAAAAATACCGATTGCGCAAAACACAAAGGCTATGATGCAGGCAAGAAAGTCTCTGGCATCAAGCGGCATATTCTGGTCGATACACAGGGCTTACCTCATGCGATAGCGGTAACCACCGCTGACGTAACTGACCGTCAGGGGGCATTAAACGCCATCGGACAACACGCTGAGAATTTATCAGCCGTTTCGATCCTACTGACAGATGGCGGCTATACAGGACAGCCCTTTGCGGATGCCGTCTTGACACTGATCGGAGCGGAGGTACACGTCGTCAAACGCTCTGAACTGCCTACTTTTTCAGTCATTCCCAAACGCTGGGTGGTCGAAAGGTCATTTGCTTGGCTGGAAAAGTGTCGAAGGCTTTGGAAAAATACGGAACGATTACTCAACACCAGTCTGCAATTCGTCAATCTGGCTTTTTTGGCTTTGTTACTACGAAGATTTTGAACAGGTTCTAAGAGGTATTAATGACAATTTTAGAAGCACAGGCTAAGCGGTGGACAGATCCAGAAGCGCGGGCAAAGCAAGCGGCGAAAATTAAAGACTGGCAACCGTGGAAACAATCCACAGGCGCGAAAACAGAACAGGGTAAGGCTACCAGCTCAATGAACGCCTGTAAGGGCTACCAGCGGGCTATTTATCGCAATGAGCGGCGTATTATGTCGCACGGACTACGCGCTATTATTGCATTGAACAAATTACCCGAAGACCAACAGCCTAGGCATTTAGTGGCGGCTTGTTGGGAGTTATCGCATTATCTGGAAGGGGTAAGCAGTGGTAAGGGCTAAACGCGGCTAGAATCGCATTATTTAGCCCTTGCCTGAATTATCTGAGTCGCATTAAAAAGGGCGGCTAACTTTCACCCCTTAAAAAGAGTTTTTCCCGATAATAAAAGGCGGCTAACTTTCGGCACTATAAAAGAGTTTTTCGGTATCATAAAAGAGCGTGCTAACCCGAATTATCCAACGCTATAAAAAGAACGGTGTTGTTCTGTACAAATGCGTGATTTTACACTGTACATTCTAGTCAAGTATGTACATTAGAAAACTAAAGCCGCGCCACTGTAAGGCTACATAGTTTTTTTGTACCAGTGTTTAAATTCTGGTACACGCATTGGTACATATTTTATTCATGCACCAACGGTATTAAACCTTAATTATCTGAGTCGATAAAAAACGTGCTGTTCTGCACAGGAAAAAACAAGTTTGGTTAAGCCTGTCATCAACGCGCCAGAATAGCGGCAATGATTGCAGGTAATTTGATTTTTTCGATATGCAGTCAATAACTTTCAAATGCTATCCCGATTGCTATCCCGAAACCGCTATTTTGAGTTTTTGCTAAAATCTTAATTTCATAACTTATTGATTTTATTGGTCGGAACGACAGGATTTGAACCTGCGACCCCTTGTCCCCCAGACAAGTGCGCTACCAAGCTGCGCTACGCTCCGATTATTTTTTTGGTGATTTTATTGAATGAGATTGTGAACACAATCTCTGGTAAAGCAAGAGGGCGGATTATACAGCATCCGCCCTGTTTTTGTAGCTTATTTTAGTAATTCTAAAATATCTTCGAGATCGGCGACCATTTGATGAATAAGCTGTTTGGTGATGGTGGCATTGTCTTTGTTGTCATCACTGCTTAAATGCGCTCGTGCGCCGCCGATGGTGTAGCCTTGTTCGTAGAGTAGTGAACGAATTTGCCGTATCATCAGCACATCATGACGCTGATAATAGCGGCGATTACCGCGTCTTTTTATGGGGCTGAGTTCGGTGAATTCTTGCTCCCAATAGCGCAGTACATGAGGCTTGACTCCGCACAATTCACTGACTTCACCAATGGTGAAATACCGTTTTGCGGGAATGACGGGCAAATCATTATTACTCGGATCCAACATACGCTTCTACTCGGGCTTTTAGTTTTTGACCTGAACGGAATGTTACCACACGCCGTGCTGTAATGGGTATTTCTTCGCCTGTTTTTGGATTTCTTCCCGGCCGACTGCTTTTGTCGCGCAGTTCGAATTTACCAAACCCAGAGATTTTTACTTGCTTTCCTTGTTCTAGGGAGCTTTTGATTTCTTCAAAAAAGAACTCCACCATGTCTTTTGCTTCGCGTTTGTTTAAGCCTAGCTCGTCAAACAAGGTTTCCGCAAAATCTGCTTTTGTTAATGCCATGAATCAATCTCTCAATTTTGCGCCCGTTTTCTGGGTCAATGTGTCTAACAACGTGCTAACTATAGCATCTATTTCTGAATCTGTAAGGGTTTGCACGTCATTTTGTAGGGTTATGCTCAATGCCACACTTTTACAGCCTTCTGCTACGCCTTTGCCGCGATATATGTCAAATACGACCACATCTTGCAGCATAGGTTCATTGCTGTTTTTAATGCAGTCAATCAACTGGTTGGCGGTGATGTCGTCATTGACCAACAAAGCTAAATCGCGGCGTACTGATGGGTATTTGGACAGCGATTTGAATTTAGCAGGGGTTTTATTCAACACTAAATCTTGTGCCAGTTCAAATAAAAATACTTGGCTGTCAAAGCCCAGTTGTTTTTCCAGATTAGGATGCAGCATCCCTAACCAGCCGATACTTTGCCCGTCTTTGTTGCGTATTTCAGCGGTTTGGTACGGGTGCAGGGCGGTTTGTTCTGCGGGTACAAACTGCACTTCACAACCAGTTAAACCGAATAAGGCTTCTACGTCAGCTTTAACATCAAAGAAATCGACTTTGCGGGTTTTTTCGCCCCATTGTTCGGTGTACGCGCTGCCTAAGGCTAAACCTGCGAGCATTTTTTCCTGCTGGGTTTCGCCGTCTCTTTGCACGAAACGCAAGCCTGTTTCAAATAAACGCACGCGGTTTTGTTGGCGGTTGGTGTTGTGTAATGCTGCTTTGATTAAGCCACACCATAAGGTGGTGCGCATCACTGCCATATCAGCAGAAATGGGATTTTTTAAGCGTACTACTTCATCATTCGGCGCGATGGTTTGTTGAATGTCTTCATCGACAAAGCTGTAGGTGATGGCTTCTTGATAGCCTCTATCAACGAATAAATCTTTGACTCGGTCGAGTTCTAACACGCTTTCAGTGGCTAAACCTAATGAAGAGCGCATGAGTAAACTGCTGTTAGGCAAGTTGTTATAGCCCACAATGCGAGCGATTTCTTCGATTAAATCGGCTTCGATAGCAATGTCAAAACGAAAGCCTGTGGGTTTGACTTTCCAGCCGTCGGCTAGGGTTTCTACAGCCAGACCCAAGCGTTGAAAAATCGACACCACGCGCTCATCGGCAATGGCAATACCTAAGGTTTTTTCCAGACGTTGTTTTCTTAACAATACAGCATCACGGTTGGGTAATGTCGCTTCTGTAGTGACTTCGGTAATTGCACCGACGCTGCCACCTGCAATATCGACAATCAGTTGCGTCGCACGTTCGATAGCGCGGGCTTGCAAAGTGAAATCCACGCCGCGTTCAAAACGGTGTGAGGAATCAGTATGCAAACCGAAAGAACGCGCTTTGCCTGCGATGGTTTGCGGGGTGAAAAACGCGCATTCTAAGAAAATGTCTGACGTGCTGTCGCTCACCGCTGATTCACTGCCGCCCATGACACCCGCTAAGGCGAGAGCTTGATTATCGTCAGCAATGACTAACGATTCAGTATCGAGTTTGATGGTTTGCCCGTTTAATAACGCCAACTCTTCATCGGCTTGCGCATAACGCACGGTGATACCGCCTGATAATTTAGCGGCATCAAAGGCGTGTAGCGGTTGCCCTAATTCGATTAACACATAGTTAGTGACATCAACTACTGCGCCTAAACTGCGCACACCTGAACGGCGTAGACGTTCCTGCATCCATAACGGCGTTTCGGCTTGTGGATTAACGCCTTTGATTAAACGACCTAAATAACGCGGGCAGGCTTCGGGGGCGTTTACACTGACGGTTAATGATTCAGCATGAGCAACCGCGCTGTTATCAAACTGCGTTGCTGTCCAGTCCATTTCATTTAATACCGCAACTTCACGCGCAATACCTTCCACGCTTAAGCAATCGGCACGATTCGGCGTTAAATCGACTTCAATAATCGAATCATTGAGCGATAAATAGTCACGAATATCCACGCCGACAGGTGCGTCATCTGCCAGTTCCATCAAACCGTTGGCATCGGCGGCAAGTCCGAGTTCTTTTTCAGAACACAGCATTCCAAACGATTCCACGCCGCGCAATTTGGATTTTTTGATTTTAAAATCTTGGGGTAATACCGCGCCGCATAACGCCGCTGGAATTTTCAAACCCACGCGCACATTCGCCGCGCCGCAAACAATTTGCAGAGGTTCTGCTTCACCGACATTGACACGGCACACGCGCAATTTATCCGCGTCTGGGTGTTTTTCCATGTCGATAACTTCACCGACCACGACACCGCTGAATACTGCCGCCGCTGGTTCTACGGAATCAACTTCCAAGCCTGCCATTGTTAATTGCGCGACCAATTCATCGGTCGTGACGGCTGGATTTACATACGTTCTTAACCATGTTTCACTGATTTTCATGATGACTTCCCTGTTAGTTAAATTGTTGTAAAAATTTCAGGTCATTTTCAAAAAATAACCGTAAATCATTAATGCCGTAGCGCAGCATCGCCAAGCGTTCCACACCCATACCAAAGGCAAAACCGCTGTATTGTTCGCTGTCGATACCCACGGATTTAAACACTTCAGGGTGAATCATGCCGCAACCCATCACTTCCAGCCAGCCCGTGTGACTGCACACGCGACAACCTTCGCCGCCACACATCACGCATTCAATATCCACTTCGGCAGACGGTTCGGTGAACGGAAAATACGAGGGACGAAAACGCACTTGAATATCTTTTTCAAAAAACGCGCGTAAAAATTCATACACCACGCCTTTTAAATCGGCAAAACTGACATCGGTATCGACTAAAAAGCCTTCCACTTGGTGGAACATCGGCGTGTGAGTAATATCGGAATCACAACGATACACACGGCCGGGGGCAATGACTTTTAACGGCGGTGTTTCCGATTCCATGACGCGAATCTGCACGGGCGAAGTGTGGGTTCTTAACACCCGATGCGCGTCAAAATAAAACGTGTCGTGCATGGCGCGGGCTGGGTGATGCGCGGGAATGTTTAAGGCTTCAAAATTGTGATAATCATCTTCAATTTCAGGGCCTTCAACGACATTAAAACCGACACTGGCAAAAATTTTGTTGATGCGGCGTAACGTGGTGGTGACAGGATGCAAACCTGCAACCGCCTGTCCGCGACCTGCGAGCGTGACATCAATGCGTTCACTGGCTAAACGTGCGCTGAGCGCGGCGGATTCCAGTGCGGTTTTTTTGGCTTCCAGTTCACTTTGCAAGCGGTCTTTGGCTTGATTGATGACCTGACCGACGGTGCGGCGTTGTTCAGGATCAAGTTTGCCCAGTTCTTTCATCTGGTCGGTAAATAAGCCTTTTTTGCCTAAATAATGCACGCGCACGGCATCAAGCTGCATAAGGTCGGTGGCAGTCGCAAGGGCTTGTAAGGCTTGCGCAAGAAGTTCGTCTAAGGATGTGGACACGGTGTGAATTCGCTGTAGGGTGTTAAAAATATGAGGATTTTATCACGGGATGGCGACATAAACCTGCGAGGTTTTAAAAACCTCGCAGGTTTGGGCTAGGCATACAGTTCATCACTACCATCCATGTCGCCTGTTTGGTTGTACAACAACGGTTTGCCTTGATTAAGAATCGCCCCTGCAATCACGTTGCACACCACGATTTTATGATCGCCCGCTTCGGTATCATGACTGACCTGACAATCAAAATACGCCAGCGCGTCCGCCAATACGGGCGCGGTCGATAAACCTTGTTGCCACACAAAGCCTGCCATTTTGTCTTTATCGTGTGAACGACCAAAATGCTCGGCAATGCGCATTTGATGTTCTCCCAACACATTGACGGTACACACGCCGCCTTCTTGCAACAGGCTGTAAGAATAATGCTCGGGGTTAATGCTGATTGCCAATAACGGCGGATCAAACGATACCTGCATCACCCACGCGGCAGTGAATGCGTTGTGATGTACGCCGTCACTGACGGCGACCACATACACGCCGTGCGTCAACTGCTTAAATAACTCATTCATGATTGAAACGCCAGTTTGATGCGCATTGATAAATCCACCGCTTTGATGTGTTTGGTCAACGCGCCTATGGAAATAAAATCCACGCCTGTGTCGGCAATGGTGCGGATATTGGTTAAATCAATATTACCCGAAGCCTCCAGTTCTACGCTACCTTGTGTTAAGGCAACGGCGGTGCGTAAATCGTCCAGACTAAAATTATCGAGCATTATACGGTCGGGCGCGGCGGCGAGTGCTTCCTGTAATTGGTCAAGCGATTCAACCTCCACTTCCACCGCCACGGTGCTGAGTTCACGCGCGGTCTGTACCGCTTTAGCAATCGAACCTGCCGCCATAATGTGATTTTCTTTGATTAACACGCCGTCATACAAGCCGATACGGTGGTTATAACAGCCGCCGCACTTCACCGCGTATTTTTGCGCATCACGCAGGGCGGGAATAGTTTTACGGGTATCCAATACTTTGCACCTTGTACCTTGTACCTCCTCAGCATATTGTCTGGCAACGGTTGCCGTTGCTGATAAGGTTTGTAATAAATTTAACGCGGTGCGCTCACCTGTCAATAACGCTCTGGCAGAACCTTGGAGTTTACACAGCAAGGTATTTTTAGCTACGTTGTCGCCGTCCTGAACCTGCCAGTCAATCTGAATATCAGGATTCAATTGTTTAAACACCGCATCAAACCACGCCTGACCGCACAGCACCATGTCTTCACGCGTAATCACTTCCGCTTCGGCATAAGTGGCTTCTGGAATAATCGCGGCGGTAATGTCGCCTGTGCCGATGTCTTCGGCGAGATAAGGCGTGATGTCGATGGTTTTTTGTAGGCTATTCATAAGGGGAATCATCTAGTTATTAAGTATGTAGTAATAAGTTTGCGTGTGTTTGGAGTGCAAGCTACGCTTGCAAGTCAGGCGAAGCCTGACCTCCAGTGTTCAGCAATACATCCTGATTTATTGCTAAGAACTTATTGATAACCCCACTATATTGAGCGGCTCTGTTGATGTCAATTTTCCACAACGTGTTTTATCGCTGACCACGCGCTGAGTTTTTGCTCAACCGTTAAACTTGCCATCGCAGGACTGGTAGACGGCAAGCGCGTACACGCCACCATCTGCCATTGCTGGGCAAGCGTCGGCTTAACACGTTTATGGTATTCCTGATACGCACAACTGCCGTTGAAAAAAATATGTTGTATGTGCCGATGTTCGGCAAAAAAAACTGCAAAATCATTGCTGATAATGGACGCATTACTAATACGACTGTCCAAACTGCCCTCACGTTCACACCGTTGAATCACATCCCACAGAGCAAGTTTATGTTGTTGTAACGCCAGCAATCTATCGGCATAAGCCATATCCGCATTAAAACCAAACAACTGTGCCATTACTTTCCAGAACGCATTACGCGGATGCGCATAATACTGATGCTGCGCCAATGACAGTGTACTGGGCATAGAACCGAGGATTAATACCCGCGCATCGGCACGAGCAACAGGTGCAAAGCTGATTAGCTCATCAGGGTTTTGTGTGGGTTTTTCTGTATTCACTCTGAATCGCGGGATATTGGCAGTTAAGTAGGGTGCGCTGTGCGTCCGTTAAATCGCTAATTATGGAAAGGTACGCACAGCGTACCCTACACGACTTACCGCTCATTCGTAACCCCGACGATCAAAAATTTTTAATTTTAGCGGTAGTCGGACAAGCTGAAGTATTAGTCACAGGCGATGCCGATATTCTCGCCATTCAATCCAGTTTTCACACACCACCGATTATGACCTTAGCTGAGTATAAGGATTGGTTAAAGTTATAAAAGCGGCAGCGAAAGTTTAAGTCGTATTTTGTGTGAGTAAGGGCTTTTCTTTGGTTAAGACTTGCTCACGCAATGCTTCAATTTCCGGTGATTGTCCGTAGATGCGGGCTAGTTTATCCAAGTCATCCAACAAACTATCAATATCGTGTTGTTGATAAATCGTGGTTAAAGCCTCTTTCAGTTCTTTGTCAGCGACTGGTGCTTGTCCATCAGCAAGTAACGTTAAAGCAAACATGGCGCGGACATTACCATCTGCTGGACGTTGTGCCAGTGTTTGTTGGCAAAGTGTTACAGCTTGCGTGGGTTGTTGTTGCCAAAGGGCGAGTGTGGCTTTGTGTAACAAGGTATAAGCTGGGTCTTTACCCATTGTTTCAGCTTGTTTTATATCGGCTTCGGCTTTTTCGTAATCATCCATTTTTGTATGTATAAAAGCACGGTTTTGATAAAAACCTACTTCATCAGGGAAAATTTTTATTGCCTTATTCTCCATCACCAATGCCTCTGCAAATTGCTTTTGTTGTTGATAAATAGTTGCTAAATCATCAAAACAATTAGCCTCACCAGATTTAACACCGATTTGTTCATAAATCTGTGCGGCTTGTTGTAAGGTGATAATTGCTAATCCTGTTTGCGATTGTGCGCCCTGCAATTGCCCTAAACATCTAAAACAATTTGCCTCACCTAAACGACTTTTAATTTGTTGATAAATCAGCAACGCTTGTGAATAATAATCCTGCGCTTGTTCGTATTCAGCTAAATATTTATGTATATCACCAAAGCCTTGAATACAACTCGCTTCGCCTACTCGACCATTTTCAAACTGTTTATAAATTGATAAAGCTTTTTGATAACAGTTCCCCGCCTGTTTATATTCGGCTAAAGACAAATGCACATCACCAAGAGATTGAATACAATTCGCTTCTTCTCCACGAATATTTTTGATTTTTTGATAACGAATTAAAGCGCGTCGGTAACAGTCTCGTGCTTGTTCATGTTCGGATAAATGGTAATGCACATCACCTAGGTATTGAATACAATGTGCCGTTAAAATTTCATTAGTTTTTTGTTGTAAAGCTTGCTGTAAAAAACTTTGTGCTGATGAATATCGGCTATAAAGAATATCTAAGCGTGCTTGCATAAATGCCACTCTAGCCGCAGCTTCCCCTGTGATAAACCCACTATTTACGGCACCTAAAAGTATTTGAGTTAAGTTTTCTAACTTATCGTATTGAAAGCTATTCAGCCAATCTACACCTTGAATAATAAAATTTTCTTTAGCATTTAGATTGTTAGCCAATAAACCATGATAAAGCGTCTCTACGCGCCAAGCTGTAATGCTTTGGTCTTGTTTTTTACAATAAGCCGCCGCTCGTTTGCTGAGTCTTTGATAACGGGCTTTGTTAGTTGTCCATAATTTATCTAATAACAATTTGCGACTGCGTTCATGAACATTAAAACCGCGTTCTGGAAATACTTCTACAAAAGATAGTTCTTTTAACGTTTCAAAATCGCTGTCTTTTAATGGATTCGCTAAGATGGCATTCAGAAAATCGCGGTCAAACCAGTGTGGAATTGCCGCAGCCCACACCGCTTGTTGTAAGGTTTCGCTGAGGTTTTGCAAACTCATTTCCATGATTAACCAATCACGCTCAGATTCGTTAGCGTTTTGTAGTTTGGTTAAAAAATCTGTGGATTTATCGCTCATTTTTTTGCTCTACATGAATAGCTTCTAGCTGTGTAGAAACGGGGAAGTTGGCTTTTATCCATTGAACAATCTTGTCTGGATTGCCTTTGAAGATACTGCACCCTGCGGCTAAATACGTTAATAGCGGTTCCTCTGGTGCTTTGCGCCCCATTGCACCAACAACAGGTATCCATTCTGCCGCATCATGCACACCAATTAATTCTTTAAAATCGCAACAATGTTCCCATTCAAGACTTTCTGGCACGTTCTGCCCTGCAATCATCACACGCAATTGCCCAGATTTGGCAGCGCAATTTAAAAGGTCGCCGTCTATCCATAATTTGATTTCACTACTGGCTTTTTCATATACGTCAATCAGCAAAATGCACAAACTATTGAGATTGTTTATTTCCTTTGTCCATGCTTTGGTTAAAGCTGTATAACGGTCGGCACGTTGTTCTAGGGTGGTGTTCTCAAATAAGGCGTTTAACTCTACATTAAGCGTATTATTATCACCTTTCAGTGTATTACCATTGATGTTGATATTGATATTGAATCGTCTATTTAAGTCATCTACTTGCCGCTTGAAATTATCAAGCTGCTCTGCGGGTAAACACTCTGTCAATTTGTAAAAAATTTGCAGAACGTTGGTAGTGCTGCGTAAATCAACTAAAACATGAATAATATTATTATCAATTTGGGTTCGGCAATGCCGTATCAATGTGCTTTTCCCCATACTTGATTCGCCTTTAAACAATAAAATCGGCTTATCACAATCTTCTTTTAATAATGCACTAAACGCTGCGCGATGTTCTGTGTAATTGGCAATACTCATGTTTTAATTTTCCAATTTAGCCGTTGCGGTTAGATTTTGTCGTATTGGTATTCACACTTATTTTATTTTTGTTACCTTCCAAAAGATTATCTTCCAAAGTCACATTATCTTTTCTAACATCAATTTCATTTTCATCGCCAGATAAAGTATTGCGAGAAACATTATCAGCAGTGTCTTGATGGCGTTCCATTTTTGCACTTATTTGTTTTTTACTAGCTGAGAAATTAAATATATCTAGCCTGTCTTTGAACATCCACAACCCAGCTACCAGTACAACAGTAATACTACCCACAACAATTAAAGCAATTTGTACATTTTCAGTCATTTGTCACCACCCGAAGAAGTTGAAAATCTCCAGAAAAACTGGAGGTTTGAGAATATAAAGCTAACGAAGCTAGTTTACAGGATAAGCCGTGTGCGTACCCTAATCTACCGATGCAATATCAATTCCAGCACCAGCTTACTGCCAAAATACGCTAATAACAGCGAGACGAAGCCGATTAACGTCCATTGGATAGCGAGTTGTCCGCGCCATCCGTAGCGGGTGCGACCTAGTAACAGGCTGGAAAAAATTATCCATGCCAAGATGGATAATACGGTTTTGTGGACTAGGTGCTGGGCAAATAAGTTTTCCACAAACATAAAGCCGCTGATTAAGGAGATGCTGAGAAAAAATACGCCGACACCGAGCATTTGAAATAATAAGGTTTCCATGGTTTGCAACGGCGGCAGGGATTGTATAAAGCGTTTGGGTGGGTGGCTTTTCAGTTGTTGGTCTTGAATGGCGAGCAGGATGGCTTGTAAGGCGGCAATGTTTAACAGGCTGAAAGCAATGATTGAGGTCAATATGTGGGTACTCATTTGCCAGTTATACGCTTGTAACAAATGCAGTTTGTCATCAAAATTCAAATCTAAGGCGAGCATCAGCGCGGCAATCGGTAACACTGCCAGCCCTAATTTTTCCACAGGTTTATTGAGTGCGGCAATCAGCAATAACAAGGCGACAATCAGGGCAATCAACGAGCCTGTATTGAAAAAACTAAAGCTGAATCCGTCATGTTGTAACCACGCCAAAACAGTATAGCTACTGTGTGTCAGCACCGCCGCCCACGCTAAATACAGGGTGCTGCGCTGAATATGCTGATGAATATGCGTAACAATGAGCAGGGTGCTGCCTAAGTAGGCGCAAATGGAAATAATGGCAAGTGCAGTCGCATTCATGAGTGTGTTTTATGGGCTGTGTGCAAGAGACGTGGAGTTGACTTAATCGCTTTGCGGGTGTGCAAAGGTCTCAATGGCTATGGTAATATAGACGGTTAAATAGTCCTAGCGCATTTATATGAGCTGGTGTTCCTCACTATCAACAATGAAGACGTAGATATGTTTGATAATTTAACCGATAAATTAAGTAGTACGCTTAAAAAACTGAAGGGTCAAGGTCGCCTGACTGAAGACAATATTAAGGACACCTTAGGCGAAGTACGCACAGCTTTACTAGAAGCCGACGTATCGCTACCTGTGGTAACGGACTTTATTGAACGTGTCAAAGAAGGTGCGCTAGGGCAGCAAGTTCAAAGCAGTCTGACTCCCGGTCAGTCCATGATTAAACTGGTTCAAGCTGAGCTGGTTAAAATGATGGGCGTGGCGAATGAAGATATTAATCTTCGTGCAGTGCCGCCTGCGGTGATTTTAATGGCGGGTTTGCAAGGGGCTGGTAAAACTACCACCGTTGCTAAATTGGGCTTGTGGTTAAAAAAGAATAAAAAGAAAAAAGTCGGCGTGGTCAGTGCGGACGTGTATCGCCCTGCGGCGATTAAACAGTTGCAAGTATTAGCGGAAGATTTGGATTTAGTTTTTTTTGAGAGCGATTTAAGCCAAAAACCTGTCGATATTGCGCTGGCTGCTATTGATGCGGCGAAACGAAAATTTCTGGATGTCATCATCATCGACACCGCAGGTCGTCTGCATATTGATGATGAAATGATGGGCGAAATTAAAGCCCTGCACGCCGCGATTAACCCAATTGAAACGCTGTTTGTGGTTGATAGCATGACGGGGCAGGATGCCGCGATTACCGCTAAAGCCTTTAATGATGCCCTGCCGTTGACGGGTGTAATTCTGACTAAAGCCGATGGTGATGCGCGTGGCGGGGCGGCATTGTCTATTCGTCATATCACAGGTAAACCGATTAAATTTATCGGTATGGGCGAAAAACCCGATGCTTTAGAGCCGTTCCATCCTGATCGTATCGCGTCGCGTATTTTAGGCATGGGCGATATGCTCAGCTTGATTGAAACGATTGAACAAAAAGTTGACCGTGAAAAAGCGGAAAAATTTGCCCAAAAAATCAAAAAAGGGCAAAGTTTTGATATGAACGATTTTCGTGAACAGTTGCAACAAATGGAAAGCATGGGCGGCGTAAGTGCCATGCTGGACAAATTGCCGGGTGTCGGTAATGTGTCGCAAGAAATGCGTGACAAAGTCAATGACAAAGCCTTGGCGCGACAAATTGCGGTAATTAATTCCATGACCAAACAGGAAAGACGATTTCCTGATTTGATTAAAGGCAATCGTAAAAAACGTATCGCCGCAGGTTGTGGTCAGGAATTACACGATGTTAATCGTATGCTGAAACAGTTTTTGATGATGCAAAAAATGATGAAAAAAATGAAATCGGGCAATATGGCGAACATGATGCGCGGCATAAAAAGCAACATGGGCAGTCTGAGAAAATAAATTTCTTGCCGATTTAAGCCATTTTTACGCGATGTACTTGATTTTTTTTAATTTATTCTTCACTTATCAATAAAATCGCGTAGAATAGGTGGATTAACAATACCAAATGTTTTTTTGAGGATACCAGATGGTTACCATTCGTCTTTCCAGAGGTGGTGCAAAAAACCGCCCGTTTTACCAAATTGTTGTAACTGATAGCCGTAGCGGTCGTGATGGTCGTTATATTGAACGCGTTGGTTTTTTCAACCCATTAGCGCGTGGCAATGAAGAAAAATTACGTTTAGACAGCGAGCGCGTTGCCTATTGGAAAGCTAACGGCGCACAAACTTCTGAGCGCGTTGCACAGTTGATTAAAGTTGCTCAAAAAGCTGCTGCGTAATCTGCTTGACTGAACAACAGCATATACACGTTGGAAAAATTTCCGGCGTTTTCGGTATCAAAGGCTGGGTAAAAGTTTTTTCCTATACCGATGATAGAGCGAATATTCTTCGTTACTCGCCGTGGATGCTGAAAAAAGCGGGCGAGACCAAAACGCTTAAAGTAATCACTGGAAACCTGCAAGGTAAAGCCGTTGTTGCGCAACTTGAAGGGATTCAGGACAGAGATGAAGCGGCAAGCCTGATGGGTTGGGATATTTTTATCAGCCCAGAACAATTGCCCAAAGCCGCTAGTAACGAATATTACTGGTCTGATTTGATCGACTTACAGGTTGAGAATACTGAGGGCGTTGCGTTTGGTGTCATTACCGGCTTACTGGAAACAGGGGCTAATGATGTCATTATTGTTCAGGGTGAACGCGAACGGTGCATTCCGTTTTTACAGGGAAAAACCGTAGTCAGTATTGATTTGAACGCCGCTAAAATGATTGTCGATTGGGATGCTGATTTTTAAAGAGCCTTATGCGCTTTGACGTAATCAGCTTGTTTCCCGACATGATAACGGCGGCAGCCAGTGTCGGTGTGACAGGTAAAGCACTGGAACGCGGCATAACGAGTTTGTCAGTCTGGAATCCTCGTGATTATACCCACGACAAGCACAAAACGGTTGATGATCGCCCTTATGGCGGCGGGCCTGGCATGGTAATGAAATACCAGCCTTTGCATGATGCGGTTAATGCCGCAAAACAAGCAGGCTACACCAATACCAAAGTGGTGTATTTAAGTCCTCAAGGACAGCCGATTACTCAAGCCTTGTTATCGAGCATTGCTCACGATTCGCAACTTATTTTAGTCGCAGGTCGTTATGAAGGTATTGATGAACGCTTTGTTGACTTGGATTGCGATGAAGAATGGTCTATTGGCGATTATGTCATCAGCGGTGGCGAATTAGCCGCGTTAATAGTCATTGATGCAATAACACGGTTATTGCCCGATGTACTCGGCGATGAACAATCTGCCGAACAAGATTCTTACTCCGATGGTTTGCTGGACTGCCCGCACTTTACCAGACCAGAAGAGATAGCAGGACACACTGTGCCAGCGGTGTTAATGAGTGGTAATCATGCCGATATAGAACGCTGGCGCATGAAACAAGCTTTGGGGCGAACGTGGCAGAGACGACCCGATTTATTAGAAAAAAAAACGTTAAATGCAGAGCAAAAGCAACTGCTGGAACAATTCAAAGTTGATGTTAAAAGGTGTGGTAATGAATATTATTGATGTATTAGAACAAGCACAAATGAAACAAATCCCTGATTTTAATTCAGGCGATACTGTTGTTGTACAAGTTAAAGTAAAAGAAGGCGAGCGCGAAAGAATTCAGGCGTTTGAAGGCGTTGTGATTGCAAAACGTAATCGCGGTTTAAATTCTGCTTTCACCGTTAGAAAAATTTCTCACGGCACAGGCGTTGAACGTGTTTTCCAAACACACAGCCCAATGATTAGCGAAATTAAAGTTAAACGTCGTGGTGATGTTCGTCGTGCTAAATTGTACTACTTGCGTGACTTGACTGGTAAAGCAGCGCGTATTAAAGAAAAACTTTAATTCATTCGCTTTATCGAGTAATAAAAAAAGGCAGCCTAGGCTGCCTTTTTTGTGTCTGACATTTTTGCTACGCGCTTAACATTCGATAACATTCACCGCTAAACCGCCGCGTGAGGTTTCTTTGTATTTGGTTTTCATGTCCGCACCCGTTTCGCGCATGGTTTTGATGACTTTATCCAGCGAAACAAAATGCGTTCCATCCCCGCGTAACGCAATGCGTGCCGCGTTGATGGCTTTTACTGATCCCATTGCATTGCGTTCGATGCAGGGGACTTGTACCAAGCCGCCGACGGGATCGCAGGTTAAACCCAAATTATGTTCCATGCCAATCTCGGCGGCATTTTCGACTTGTTGCGGTGTGCCGCCTAATACTTCGGCTAACGCACCCGCCGCCATTGAGCAGGCAACGCCGATTTCACCCTGACAGCCGACTTCCGCACCCGATAATGAGGCATTTTCTTTGTACAAGATGGCAATTGCAGCGGCAGTTAATAAGAAGCGAATGACACCTTCTTCATTCGCGCCTTCACAAAATCGCCAGTAATAATGCAATACCGCAGGAATAATACCCGCCGCACCGTTGGTAGGTGCGGTAACGACGCGCCCGCCGATGGCATTTTCCTCGCTCACCGCCAAGGCAAAAAGATTAACCCAATCCAGTGTACCGACGGGTACACCTGCGGTTTGCGGGGCAATCTCGCCAATGAGTTGTTTATAGATATTGGCGGCGCGGCGTTTGACTTTCATGCCGCCCGGCAAAGTACCTTCTTGATGCAAGCCTGTTTCTACGCAGTCTTGCATAACTTGCCAGATATGCAGCAGATTGTTACGCACTTCTCTTTCACTCAACCATGCTTTTTCGTTACTCAGCATTAAGGTGCTGATTGACTTATTATGAATGGCACATAGTTTCAGCAGGGCATCACCAGATTTAAAATGATAGGGCAAACAAGTGTCATCATCCGTCAAACGATCAGTAGCAGCGGTGTCTTCGGTGACCACAAAACCACCGCCGACCGAGTAATAATCTTTCTGCATCAATTCATTGCCGTTGTTATCAAACACGCTAAAGCGCATACCATTGGAGTGGTAAGGCAATACTTTGCGGTGAAACAGCAGATGGGCTTTTTCCTCGAAACGCACTGACCAGCGTTTTAATAATTGGATTTGCCCTGTTTGGCGGATGTGTTCCAGTCTGGCTGGAATAATGCTTGGATCAATCAGGTCGGGTGCTTCACCTTCCAAGCCAAGCATCACGGCTTTGTCGCTACCATGCCCCTTACCTGTCGCCCCCAAAGAGCCGAATAATTCAACGGTAATTTTATCGACTTTCTCAAGGATACCTGTTTGTTCTAACGTGGTTGCAAATGTCATTGCAGCACGCATCGGCCCGACCATGTGCGAGCTTGAAGGGCCTATGCCTATTTTAAAAATGTCGAACACGCTGATAGCCATTATTGATTCCTGACAAATTGAGTTGGTTTTAATTGTAGCTCAATTTTTCGGCGTACTATAAGGTTTTACTTGGGAAGGACTGCGATACTAATGACTCTGAAAGTAAATTAATACGCTACCTTTAATTCGTTTGGATAAACTTTTCTAAGATACTATCCAAAAAATTCCAGCCTTGTTCTGAACAGCGATAATAACCATCTTGCTGAATAATTAACTGTTGTTTTAAGCAATCGGATAAAGCGGGTTCTAGTGTATCAATCAATAAGCCTGTGGTAGTTTGGTAGTTTTCCACTGTAAAGCCTTGTTTCAGCCGCAAATTATTCATAATGAATTCTAGCGGCAGTTCGCTACTGACGACTATTTCACTGCCGCCGTTATTCTGCGGACCCTGCAAATACTGTTCTGGGCTTTTGGCTTTAAAACTGCGGGTAATGGATTGCGGTAACTGATGGCTGATTTTGCCGTGTGCACCTGCACCTATGCCTAAATAATCCCCGAATCGCCAGTAGTTGAGGTTATGTTGGCATTGCCGCCCTGTTCGACCGTAAGCCGATATTTCATATTGTTGATAACCATACTCTGCCAGTTGTTGTTGACAGCGTTGCTGCATGGCAAAAATACGGTCGTCATCAGGTAGTTGCGGCGGAAATTTGTGAAAATAGGTGTTGGGTTCTAGGGTGAGTTGATAAAAGGAAATGTGCGCAGGTTGCAGGCTGATGGCGGTTTTTATATCGTTGATGCTATCAAAATCATCATCGGGCAAGCCGAACATCAGGTCGATATTAAAATTGTCAAAACCTGCTTGATGGGCGATTTCAGCGGCACGCTGGGCTTCGCCTGCGGAATGTACGCGTCCCAGTTTGGTTAAGAGTGTGTCGTTAAAAGTTTGTACGCCGATGGATAGGCGGTTGATACCCAAGGCGCGATAATCGGCGAATTTTTGACTTTCAAAAGTGCCGGGATTGGCTTCTAGGGTTATTTCGATATTTTCTTTCAGTGTTACCTGTTGCTCTACACCACGCAATAAACGATTCAGCGATTCAGCGGAAAATAAACTGGGTGTGCCGCCGCCGATAAAAATACTGTGTATCGGTCGAGTGATTGCATAACGTTCTATATCGGTGGCTAAATCGAGCAGTAAGGCATCAATATAACGCGCTTCTGGCGTGTCGGTTTTTATGGCATGGGAATTAAAGTCACAATACGGACATTTTTTAATACACCAAGGAATATGAATATAGAGGCTAAGTGGTGGCAATGGGGGAGGGCTTTATGTGATAGAAGAGCAGGGCAGGTAAACATTGACGTTTACCTGCCCTTTGCTGATAAAAGCGGTGGGCAAAAAAATCGTTGCTCACCCTACAGTTTGCTACTCAGCAGCTTGTTCTGCTGTGGCTTTCGGTGTGATTTTTATATCAGCACTGGATTGTAAGCTATTAACCACTGCGTTAAATTCGGTTTGACCGAAGGCGTGGGCAATATTCTTTTTTGCCAGTTCCAGTTTTTTCTTATCGTCGTCACTCATCACACCAGCAGTGACTTTGTTGATACTGACGATAACCTGTTCACCCGTGGGCATTGGCACAATCACTACGCTGGGCTTATCACCTGCGGGTTTTGCCGCTTTAAAAATAGCATCGGCAAACTGTTCAGGTAATTGCGGCTTGTTGCGTGATAATCCAGTGACTTTTTTGATGTCCAGTTTCTGCTCAGTTGCAACCGCTTGCATCGCTTCACCCGCCTGTAAACGGGCGGCAATTTCTTTTGCTTTGCTGATAGCCAGTACTTTGGCTTTATCGGCTTGTAAAGCGGCGATGATGTCGGCTTTCACGTCTTTCAGTTCGCGTGCGGCAGCTTCTTTGTGTTCCAACTGACGTAATACCACTAAACGATCCGAACCTACTTCAATCGGTGTGCTGTTGTTGCCTTGTAAGACCTCTTCCGCAAATGCCGAGCCGCGAATTTTGTCTTCTGCGGCAATACCGTCACCTTTGTCTTTGGTGAACAGGTTGGATTTTTTAATGGTCAATCCTAAGGTATCCGCAACCGCTTGCAAGCTGTCAGGATGTTCAAAACTCATGCTGGTCAAGGTTTCACCCGCTTCATAGAAACTGGTTTCTGCCTGTGCCTTTTGATAGCTTTTGGTTACTTCGTCTTTGACGCTATCGAACGGTTTAATATCGCCCGCTGATAGTTCGGTGACTTTAATTAAATGGTAGCCGAATTTTGATTTAACGGGCTTGGATACTTCATTCAATTTTAATGCGGTCGCCGCATCTTCCAGCGGTTTTTCCATCGCGCCTACATTGAATAAGCCTAAATCGCCGCCTGTTTTTGCGGTTAATTTATCCTCAGACATTTCTTTGGCTACGGTAGCAAAGTCTTTAGCGGCTAATTCCTGTTGCGCTTTAACGGCTTTTTCCAAAGCGGTTTTGTCATCAATTTTGTCATTGACCATGAACAGAATATGACTGATTTTGCGACGTTCAGGGGTGGTGTAGGTGTCTTTCTGCTCGTCATAGAACGCTTTCAGTTTGTCATCGGAAACGGCTACTTTGCTGGCTAATTCAGGCAATGACAATTCAACATATTCCACAGACAGCTGTTCGGGTATCTGGAATTTTTCTTGATGCTGTTGATAGTAACTGGAAATATCCGCATCTGAAGGCTGCTCGGTTAATACAGGCAGGGCAACAGTTAGATAATCCGCATCACGCTGTTGATTTTGAATTTTGAAAAAACTTTCCACATCGTAATCAGTCGCAAAACTGCTGTTGATAATGCTGCCTTGCAACTGCTCCATTATAATGGCGTTTTTGATGCGGTTGACAAACTCGGCAGAGGTCATTCTTTGCGAATTGAGCAGGGCTTTATATTGCGCCTCGCTAAACTGTCCATTAACTTGGAAGTACGGTAATGTCTTGATAAAGTCGCGTGTACCCTCATCAGTAGCAACCAGACCTTGCTTGCGAACATATTGCAGCAATACTTCATCACTGATGAGTTTTTCCAAGGCTTGATTTTTCAGGCTCTGTTCATCAATACCCATGCCTTGAAATTGTTGGCTGTACTGCTCATAGGCTTTATTCACATCGCGTTGATAAAAATCTTTATCACCCACTGAGGCGACGGCTGTTTCTTTGCTGCTATCCGTGTAGCTTTCGATACCCCATAAGCCAAAGAGTACACACATACCTAACAACAACACTTGCGCAAAAATACCATGCGCTTTCTCTCTAATTTTTGTCAGCATATCGCTCTACCTGAACTTGTATGATTTTAAGCAAAAAAAAACCCCGAACCAGTCAACGATTCGGGGCTTTTTGATTTGGCGGAGTGGACGGGGCTCGAACCCGCGACCACCGGCGTGACAGGCCGGTATTCTAACCAACTGAACTACCACTCCAAAGTCTGGTGGGTGCTGAGGGGTTCGAACCCCCGACCCTCGCCTTGTAAGGGCGATGCTCTCCCGGCTGAGCTAAGCACCCGACTAAAGAAATCCTAGTTTACAGCATCTTTTAAAGATTTACCAGCTTTAAATGAAGGAATTTTTGCAGCCTTAATAGTAATCTCAGCCCCAGTTTGTGGATTACGTCCTTTGCGTTCAGCTCTGTCCTTTACCGCATAGGTTCCAAAGCCAACTAAAGCGACTGAATCACCGCTGCTTAATGCTTTTGTAACTGCACCAATAAAGCCATCTAATGCACGACCCGCATCCGCTTTAGTCAATTCAGCAGACTCTGCTATAGCGTCAATAAGTTCCGATTTATTCATTATTCCCCCTTAGGAAGTCATTTTTTAAAATTATATTCTACAAGACCCGCATGATAATTTTTATGCATCCATGGTCAGCGACACAAAAAACTCGGGTATTTATAACAACTGCACTTACGTAGTGTCAAGCATTAACCACCCTGGAGGCCATGATTTTTGCGGTTTTGCCATTTTTTCTGGCAAAACCGCAAATTGCCTAATGCGCTGTTAAACCCTGATTTACTATTTTAACGGCTTCAGTTTCATTTTTTCCTGACTCTTCCACTTCTTTTTTTTCAAACGGAACTGGCATATATTGTAAAGCAACTTCCAATACCTCATCTATCCAATGAACCGGCTTTATTATCAAGTTCTGCTTGATGTTTTCCGGTATTTCAACTAAATCTTTTTCATTCTCAGCAGGTATCAAAACTGTTGTTATACCGCCGCGATGAGCGGCCAGAAGCTTTTCTTTCAAGCCCCCAATAGGCAATACCTCCCCTCGCAAGGTAATTTCACCGGTCATGGCCACACAAGCTCGAACCGGTATCTTGGTCAAGGCTGAAATAATGGCCGTACACATACCCACACCGGCACTCGGACCATCTTTTGGTGTAGCACCCTCAGGCACATGAATATGTATATCGTTCTTCTGAAACAGCTCATTATCGATACCCAGTATTTCTGAACGACTCCTGACCACCGTCATTGCCGCTTCAATTGACTCCTTCATCACATCGCCGAGCTTACCCGTTGCCGAATGCTTACCTTTTCCGGGGATTACTGCGGTTTCAATGGTCAATAATTCGCCCCCCACTTCGGTCCAGGCCAAGCCGGTAACTTGTCCAATCTGATCCTTCTCTTCAGCAAGACCGTAATGAAAACGCTTAACGCCCAAATAATTATCCAAATTTTCAGGATTCACCACGACCTTGGCTTTTCTTGGTTTCAACAATAAATCTTTCACTACTTTACGACAAATTTTCGAAATTTCCCGCTCAAGACTCCGAACACCGGCTTCGCGAGAGTAATAACGAATCATATCCCTGACCGCGTCTTCTGTAATCTGAATTTCCCGCTCTTTAAGACCGTTATTTTTAACTTGTTTCGGAACTAAATACCGAATTGCGATATTGATTTTTTCGTCTTCCGTGTAGCCGGCAATGCGTATAACTTCCATTCTATCCAACAATGCTGGGGGAATGTTCATAGTATTTGCGGTCGCAACAAACATCACATCAGACAAGTCAAAATCCACTTCCAGATAATGATCTGAAAAAGTGTGGTTCTGCTCGGGATCCAGGACTTCTAATAAAGCCGACGCCGGATCACCTCGAAAATCAGCCGCCATTTTGTCGATTTCATCTAGCAAAAACATAGGATTGCGTGTTTTCACTTTAGCCAGATTCTGCAAAATCTTACCCGGCATAGAGCCTATATAAGTCCGACGATGACCACGAATTTCCGCCTCGTCACGCACTCCGCCCAAGGACATACGCACGTATTTGCGATTAGTTGCCCTGGCAATAGACTCGCCTAGCGAGGTTTTTCCTACGCCTGGAGGTCCTACCAAACACAAAATCGGCCCTTTGAGTTGTTTTACTCGCTGCTGAACAGCAAGATACTCAAGAATACGCTCTTTAACCTTATCTAAACCATAGTGCTCGGCCTCTAAAACCTGCTCAGCAACCTTTAGATCATGCCTTACTTTAGTTTTTTTCTTCCATGGCACATTGACCATCCAGTCAATATAATTACGCACCACGGTTGCCTCAGCTGACATAGGTGACATCTGTTTAAGCTTATTAAGCTCAGCATCCGCTTTTGCTTTAGCTTCCTTAGACATACCCGCATCTTCAATCTTCTTCGCCAACGCTTCAATTTCATTAGGCACTTCATCCATATCCCCTAATTCTTTTTGAATCGCTTTCATCTGTTCATTCAGATAGTATTCCCTTTGATTCTTTTCCATTTGCTGCTTAACGCGCACGCGAATTCTTTTCTCCATCTCCAGAAGATCAACCTCTCCTTCCATTAAGGTCATTAAATCTTCAAGGCGCTTTTCAATATCTGCCGTTTCAAGGATAGCCTGTTTTTCATTAACCTTTAAAGTCATATGAGCCGCCATCGTATCGGCAAGCCGGCTTGGATCATCAATGCCTGCTAACGAATTCAACACTTCTGGCGGAATCTTATTATTGAGCTTAACGTATTGATCAAACGAATTAATGACCGTCCGCTGCAACACATCCTGCTCTTGCTCGGTTAGCTTTAAAACGTCGAAAATTTCCGTTACGACCGCAGAAAAATAGCTTTCTGTCTCCTTATAGTGCAATACTTTGCTGCGCTGAACCCCTTCAACCAAAACCTTGACCGTTCCATCCGGCAACTTAAGCATTTGCAGGATATTAGCCAGAGTCCCTACCTCATAAAGATCAGCAACATCGGGATCATCAACTTCTGCTTCTTTTTGCGCAACCAACAATATTTGTTTGTTGTCCTTCATCGCAGCATCCAAAGCATCAATCGATCTTTCCCTACCGACAAACAAGGGAATGACCATGTGCGGATAAACCACGACATCTCTGAGCGGCAAAACTGGAATCAGTACATTTATTTGTTGTAACTCTGTCATTTTGTGCGTTTCCATAAATGGAACCTTATAACAATTTTCTTGAAAAAGAGATTATGGGGTCGTTAATTAGAATAGCAAGGATGCCACCTAAAAATAGTACCTTTGATTATCTACAGCACAAAAAAAGGGAGCTTTAAAAAATAAAAGCTCCCTTTATCATCCATCAATAATCTTTAAGACTCCGCAGAAGCCTTTTTCTTTTCGGTTTCATAAACCAAAATAGGCTCTGACTCACCTGAAATAACACCACCATCGACAACAACCTTGGAAATATTATCCGCAGACGGCAACTCATACATGGTGTTCAGCAGAACATTTTCGACGATAGTTCTTAGCCCTCTCGCCCCTGTTTTTCGCTCCATCGCTTTGCGAGCAATTGCAATCAGAGAGTCATCCCGAAATTCCAGTTCAGCGCCTTCCATTTCAAATAAATGCTTATATTGCTTGATTAGCGCATTTTTAGGCTCGGTCAATATTTGCACCAAAGCCTTCTCGTCCAGCTCTTCTAAGGTAGCAATAACAGGAAGACGACCCACAAATTCAGGAATCAAGCCGTATTTAATCAGATCTTCAGCCTCGACTTCGGCAAACAGTTGCCCAATATTTCTAGTCTCATCTTTGGTTTTTATTTCAGCTGAGAAACCTATTCCGCCTTTTTCGGAGCGATCTTTAATAACTCGATCCAAGCCGGCAAAAGCACCGCCTACTATAAATAGAATATTAGCCGTATTAACTTGCAAAAATTCCTGCTGGGGATGTTTGCGCCCGCCTTGAGGCGGAACCGAAGCAATAGTTCCTTCAATCAGCTTCAACAAAGCCTGCTGAACGCCCTCACCTGAAACATCTCGAGTAATTGACGGGTTATCTGATTTCCTGGAAATCTTATCGATTTCATCAATATAAACAATACCGGTTTCAGCCTTCTCTACATCATAATCACATTTTTGCAGAATCTTCTGAATAATATTTTCTACGTCTTCACCGACATAACCCGCTTCTGTCAACGTAGTTGCATCAGCAATAGTAAACGGCACATCCAGTAATCGAGCTAAAGTCTCAGCCAGCAAAGTTTTCCCTGAACCGGTAGGTCCAATCAACAAAATATTACTTTTTGCCAATTCAACGCTATCTTTTTTAGACTTACTACGTAGGCGTTTATAGTGATTATAAACAGCTACTGCCAAAATCTTTTTCGCATTTTCCTGCCCGATAACATAGCTATCAAGCTCTTCTTTTATCTCTTTTGGCTTGGGCAACTCACCGCCACCAAAAGAAAAAGAAGATTCATCCTGTAATTCGTCTTTTATAATGTCATTGCAAAGATCTACACATTCATCACAGACATAAACCGATGGCCCAGCAATAAGCTTTCTGACCTCATGCTGACTTTTACCGCAAAAAGAACAATAAAGCAGTTTGTCATCATCTTTGCTATTCTTGTCATTACTCATAAATTAGACTCCCGCAACCATCCAGAGATGATGTTTTTTTACTTTTGATGGAATAAAGAATATAGCGAAATACAAAAAAATACCAACCGTTATTTCTCAGCAACAACCGTTCGGCTCGATAATACTTGATCAATCAAACCATACTTAACAGAATCATTTGCACTTAAAAAGTTATCCCTATCCGTGTCCTGCCGAACCTTTTCTATCGGTTGGCCGGTATGATCAGAAAGAATTTTATTCAACTTTTCTCTGATTGACAAAATTTCTTTGGCATGAATATCAAAATCGGAAGCCTGCCCCTGAAAACCGCCCAATGGCTGATGAATCATCATTCTTGAGTGAGGTAAACAATACCGCTTGCCTTTTGCTCCACCCGTCAGAAGCAGTGCTCCCATACTGGCAGCTTGTCCAATACACATAGTACTGACATCAGGCTTAATAAACTGCATAGTGTCATAAATTGACATGCCAGCAGTCACCGATCCACCTGGCGAATTGATATATAAATGAATGTCTTTATCAGGATTTTCCGATTCTAAAAAAAGCAACTGGGCGACAATTAGATTAGCAGAATAATCTTCAACCTGCCCCACCAGAAAAATGACGCGTTCTTTCAATAATCTTGAATAAATATCAAAAGAACGCTCACCTCGAGCAGTTTGTTCAATAACGATAGGAACCAACCCACCCGCTGCTTCTGGAGCAATCACTTGATTTTTTATGTACTGGTTATGCATTTAAACCCCTTGACCATGCTTACTCATCGCATCACTAAAACTTATAGCTTCATCCGACACTTTTGCTTGAGCAACCAGCCAATTGATGGTCTGATTTTCCAAAACCATCTGCCGTACATCGTTCAATCGGCTTTCATCAGAATAATACCACGCTATAACGTCACTAGGACGTTCATAGCTTTTTGCCATATCTTCAATAGTAGAACGTACTTTATTATCGTCCAGCTTGATGTTATTTTTATCAATAATTTCACCCAAGATAAGTCCAAGCGCCACTCGACGCTTTGCCCGCTCTTCAAATAAATCTCTTGGCAGCTTCACATCTTCCGGCTTCATTTTCTGTCTTTTAGCATTCTCGATGTACGGTTTCATCATACTTTCGACTTCCTGATCGACTAATGCATTTGGCACAAGGATCTGGATTTTTTCATACAAAGCGTCCATCACTGCATTTTTAAGCTTAGCGTGCAATGCCTGCTCAAGCTCACCCTCCAAGTTACTTTTAATATCTTCACGGAAAGCCTCTACCGAACCCTCAATACCGTATGCTTTAATAAAAGCATCGTCAATTTCCGGCAATATTGGCTCTTCAACGCTAATGACCTCAACTTCAAACTCAGCCACTTTACCGGTCAACTTCTCATTGCCGTATTCTTCTGGAAAAGTTACCTCAAAGGCTTTATTAGCACCCGCCGCCAGACCGATCAGGTTTTCTTCAAAACCTGGAATCATTTGTTTCGCGCCAATTTCAACAGGATAATTCTCTACTTTTCCGTCCGTAAAGTTCTCGCCTTCGGAAGTCCCTGAAAAACTAATGGTCACGAGATCATTTTCCTGAGATGGACGCGTGACAACAGACCAACTTTTCTTTTGGGCTCTCAGTTTCTCAATCATGCTGTCAACATCAACATCTTGAACGATAGCAACAGGCTTCGACACCTCAATTTGCTCAACACCTTCTAGTGATATTTCAGGATAGACCTCAAACTCGGCGATGTATTTGAAACCTTCGGCTTCATCTTCTGGCTGAATATGCGGATAGCCGGCAGGTTTCAAATCCTGCTCCTTCAGTGCCTCGTAATAAGTAGCTTGAATCAGATCCCCGGCTATTTCACCGCGAACCCGTTCTCCATACATTTTCTTAATGACATGTTGGGGTACTTTACCCGGGCGAAAGCCATCAATCTTAACTTCGCGTGCCAACGACTTTAAACGTGCCGCCATTTTTTCCTGAACAACTTCTTCAGGCACGCAAACAGTCATTTTTCTGCTTAATTCTGATGTCTTCTCGACAGAAACTTGCATTTCTTTACCTCAGCTAAATTTAAAATAAGAATTTTATAGAACACCGGTAAACGGCTCATGAAATCTGAAAAGTCAGCGATGAGTCGCTGACTCTTAAATGAATTGGGTGGTGCGAATGGAGAGACTCGAACTCTCACAGGATAACCTACTGGAACCTAAATCCAGCGCGTCTACCAGTTCCGCCACATTCGCACTTTGAACGAACTTGCAATTATATCCGTAATTATACACAGACAACAAGCTTTAAATTTATTATTCTCAATAATCATTTACTGTTAACAACAATGCTCTATTACTCACAGCTCCACTTTTATTCAATCTTTGCATATTACTCACATAGATGTAGTATTAGCTTGAAGCTAATTTAATGTACAGAGGTGCGACATGAACATATCACTAACTACCAGCGCAGTTAATCTAATCAATACCGCCCAACATAAATCAGCGGGTGCGGCTCAAGAGATTGCAAAGCTACCCATCCAAAATAATGAAGTCGGCAGCTCAGAGTTCAATTCCAGTGACATTATCAAACCCGTACTCAGCTTAAAAGAGGCTGAACTGGAAACTTCGGCCGCCGTTAAATTACTTCAAGCCGATAAAGAGATGACAGGATCTTTGCTTAACATAAAAGCCTAACACATCCCTCACTAACACACTGAAACATCAAAACCCAAGAGCCTGATTTCATCAGCGAATGCATTCAGCGTCTCCAGCGATAACCCTTCCAACCGACCGGATTCCGGCTGGAGCGATTGCCTTGCAAGCGTATACAACATCACACCCTTCAGTACGCAGCCCTTTGCTTTAATGCCTCTGAGCAAATCAAGAAAGGCATTCTTTTCCTTCGGGGACAAGCCCTGTTTATCGTAATCCAATAAACAGGTTTGTAGTTTTGTTGAACACAGCTTTGCCGAAATCAACAGATTATCGACGCTCGCCTGACAGCTCTGCCCCGCATTATTCGTTAGAGCTCTACCCTCTTCCGTAGCACTATCCAACTTAAACCAGACTTCTCCACCATATTCCTGTAATTTCTTCAGGCCACCCTGAACATTAGGACGATGTATCAAGCTACCATTGGTAATCAACACAAACTTACTCTGCGGCAAAATCCCGACCTCTGTCGCCACCCTACCAATTAGAGCCACAGCCGTATCAAAATCCTTTAAACTGGTCGGTTCACCATTTCCGGATATGGCAATATCCTTAATGATCCGTTTATCTTCATCGACCTGAAAGCGCTGATAAAAATCACCGTTAAGTACATCATCAAGAAAGTACCTCAACTCTTGCTCCAGCAACCTAAAGTCCATTTTCGGGGCCGCACCCACCTTAAGATCAGGTACCTGACAATAAATACAGCGCCAATTACAGGCATTATTGGTATTAAAATTAATGCCGATTGACAAGCCGCCTGCTCGCCTGGAAACCACCGGATACACATACTTTAACCCAACAACATCACGACTATGATTACTTACTGTTAATATCGAAGCCATAACTCTACTCAGGAATAATCTAAATTATGTTATTCTACGTTTTTCTCTATTTTTAATTTGGAGTTTTTAAAGTTATGAGCGAAAGAATTATATTCCGCACCGGTGAAGCCTTGGTTGCAGGTGGCCCAGCAGGTACTGCAGCAGAACCTGAAATTATTATCGGTGAACTTGATGGTCCGGTCGGTATTGCATTGGCAACATTGACCGGCAATCAAGCTAAAGGCCACTCCAAAGTCTTTGCTCTGTTAAATACAGACATTCAAGTGCGCCCCGTAACACTAATGATCAGCAAGGTAACGGTCAACAACAGCCGCTACACCAATATTCTAATGGGTACAGTTCAAGCAGCTATTGCTAACGGCGTACTCGATGCCGTGCGTGCCGGCGATATCCCAAAAGAAAAAGCCAATGACTTGGGCATTATCTGCTCGGTCTGGTTAAATCCTAGCGTCGCTACAGATGATAATTTGGATCACCAGATTCTTTTCGACATCCACCGTAAAGCCATGGCACAAGCCATTCATAAGGCCATGAATAACACGCCTGATATCGATTGGCTGCTGGACAATCAGGATAAAATCATCCACAAATATTTCCAGATGGGCTTGGACGGAAAAATCTAGCCCATCCTCCTACAAAAAAGCCCCGATTTAACGGGGCTTTTTTTAACCGTATCAAATAAGCCGGATGATTTAAGTTTTCAGCCTATTTTAACCAATACTTCGCCACGCCCCATTTCCGACATATCGCCAGCATAACGTTGCACCCGGTTAAAGGCCGCAGAACTGTCTGAAAATTTGGAATCAAGCTTGCTAAATGAGGCAAACAATATCGGTAAAAATGCCAAGGTATGCGCCCCGCAATCATTAAACCGTGCCGACGCCTGTGGTTGATTCCATAACAACAACGTGCCCCGGCGCATCGCAAAACCCAAATATCTGCCGGTCTGCCCCATGACTGCAATAGTGCCCGCCGTCATTCTGGAGCCGCAGTAATCACCGACATTGCCCTCCACCAGGATATTACCGCGCCGCATGTGGTCACCGGCACGCTCACCGACATTACCCCTAACCAGAATCGTTCCGCCTTTCATGCCCATTTTGTTCCCGGGCAAAGCCGCACCCAAAAAATCACCGGCATTACCGTTAATTTTTAGCAAACCTTTTTTCATTTCGCAGGCCGCATAAAGCCCGACATCCCCCGACACTTGAATCTCGCCGGACTTCATGCCCAAACCCAAATAAGCACCCGCATCGCCTTCGACTGTTATGCGTCCGCCATCCAGTTCCTTGCCGATAAAATCAAGCTTGCCAAAACTGTTCTTTATCACGATGTTTTGTGTATCAGAACCGGTAATACCGAATAACTCATCGACGCGGATTTTACGCTTGCCATTCTGCAAGGTGAGCGCTGCAATTTCAGCAAGCTCCAAATCAACCAGTTTCTGGCAAACCAGCGGAGACATATCCACGCGCTGATCCAGTCGTTGTTTCAGCGTAAAGGTTAAAGCGCTCATGCCATAATCTCCTGTAAGTGAAAGTGGAACGGCCCCAACTTGCCACCGTAATTACCCGCACTAATGCGCTTGATGCCATTCTTCGAGCCCAAATCACAAACCGCCTGAATACCCACACGCATAACTTTAGCTATATCTTCTTTGGTTAAACCGTCGATAACGATTTCCATGACCGATTCGATTTCCGGCGACAGGTCGGTTTTGGTCATGCCTTTTAAAGTCGGACAGAAGGCGTCATTGGTTGACGCGCCTAAAGCCGCATATTTTGAACCGACCTTGGAACCGGAACGCACCACACCGCCGGGGAAAGGCATGATCACATTGGGAATTTTACGCATTTCTTCAATCGCCGCCTCGCAGGCCGCTAGCGCTTGCGGTTGCGATTCAGCCAACACCAGAAAGTTGCCTCCGCCGATTGCATCGACTTGACCGGTAGTCGCTTCGGTTAAAAACTCGCCATCCATTACAGGGATGCGCCAATAACGTTTGCCGTCGATCAGTTTAGCCACCTGAAAGCCGTCACCAAAATAACGCAGATTTTTACCTAAAGCGATTCTGGTTCCGCCATCAATGCCTGCAAACAAGGCCGAAGTCGGCGAGGTTAATACGCACTGCCCTGCCCGCGTTTCAAGCTGCTTGGCCAAGCCTTTACCGCCCATCGCAAAAATCATAATGGATACGCCGGGTCGACCATCCGGGGTTTCTGAAGGATCAAGAACCCGCTCAATCCCCGCCTCACAGCCACAGGCAATCACCGACGTGGCAAAACCGGTCATGGCTTGGGCTGAAATCATCGCCCATTTTTCATTTTGTGCGGTGATGATGGCACGCGTGGCTTTCATCGGAAAAGCCTCGGCAAAGGTTGCGTCTATAGCTACACCGTTAATGATCATGCCACATCTCCTTTAAGCGGATGCACCGTCAGACTGCCGCGCCCATCTTCCGTTATTTCATCATCACTGATTTTAAAATTACCGAGTTTCATGGTCATAAACCGATCAAAATATTTCTGCAAATCCTTTTCCACCGAGGCATCCCAGTCAGGCTTAACGACATGAGTAGTTCCCCATTTGGTATGAATGACCTTGCCGTCAACCACCACCAGCTCACCGTCCTTGAACACATAATCCGGTTTTTCAAACATCTTCTGCCTGTCAGCGTTGTCAGTATAAACGGTAATATCCGCCCAATTACCAGCGCCCAAACCGCCGCGATCTTGCAAGCCAATCAGCCTGGCGGCTCCGGCACGAGTCATAATCGCAATCTCCTGCAAGCTGTATTCGCGCTCAATTGATGCCAAGGTGGTCATTTTTTGCGCTTCAGGATGAATCGTGGATAACACCTCGTTACGGAAACTTCTATCCATCAGCAAGCGTATCAAATGCGGATAACTGGTAAACGGCGCACCATTGGGATGATCGGTAGTCAGAAAAATACGCCAAGGATCATCAACTAGTAGGAAGGTTTCCAAACCAATTGCCCATTGCAGCGCATTGACAAAATTCTTATCTTTGTATTTGAACGGCACAACACCACAACCCGCATCACATTCAATATCCATGGTCACCCATTTATTCGGACTGGCATGTTTATGATTGGCATGTTGGCGCATGTTGTCGCCGGAAGCTGTTACCGTTTGACCGAACAGAATCTGCCCGACATCGATAGTGATGTTTTTATTTTTATTGACCGCTTCGGCAATCGCTGCGGCGCCCGACGAAAACTTGAAATCGCCTTCAGTACCGTAACTGTGGAACTGAATGTGGGTTAGGTGCATCGGCAAACCACCTATGCCCTGAATGGTGTCCAGCGTAGTGTCGACATTGCCGGGCACGCCCAGATTACAGCCATGCACATGCAAGGGATGAGTAATACCCAGCTCCTTAACGGCTGTCGCCAATACCCGCAGAATATCACGCGGAGTCACGCCGTAATGGCTGTTTTGCTCATCCAAATCCAGTTTGCGCTGGTTAAATTTAAACGCGCTGATACCGCCGGGATTAACGACTTTAACGCCGATCGCTTTTGCTGCTTGCATCGTCCAAGCCACATAGTCATTAATGGCTTTCTGGTCTTTTTTGGCGGTCAACATGCGCAGCAAATAATCATCACTGCCCATCAACACATAACCGCCCTTATCCAGAATCGGAATATCGGCCATTTCCATATGCGCCTGACGCGCGTTGACCGGCAATACTGCCGGCTCAAAACCAGCGGTATAACCCATTTCTGCATAACGATAGCCGGTCACAAAGGTACTGGGCATCGCATGACCGCAGCCGGAACGGGTAATATCGGTACGAGCGACAGGATCGGCACGATGATCTTCCGGTAACAAGATTCTGGCAATGTTGCCTTTACCGCCGCCAATATGCGTATGCATATCAATCGCGCCAGACATCACCACTTTGCCTGTCAAATCGCATTCTTTATCGACTTTAAAATCGCCGACGGGCTGGTCGACGATGCGTCCGTCCTGAATGTAAATATCCTGTTTTGCGCCATCAATCCCACTTGCGGGATCATAAACAGCTCCGCCTGTTAACTTTATCAACATACTATTTTTCCGAGTTACATGGATGTAATGAGCACAGAAATTGCATAAGGCCATCAATGGCCTGTAGTAGAGCAATGCAAAAGCAATTGCCGAAGAGCATATTTCTGCTAATTACAAGGAAGTAATAAATGCATAAGCAATTTTCTGCCTACAAGGCTTGTTCAATGGCATTCAGTACATCAAACGTACTGGGTAAACCGGATTCGCGTAACTTTTTCAAGCGTATCGCTACCACGCTATCCATACGATAAGCATGACCAGCATGATCAATACCCGGCGTACCAACAGGAATAAAAACATCCGGCTCTTTGGCAAAGGTCATCCCCGAACGACCCAGTACAATAGTCGGCAAGCTGGTTACCGGTGGAACTGCTTTGGCATCAAACGCCTGAACCCATACCAAAGCATCTGCCTCACCATTGGCCAACAACAAATTGGTGTCATTCAAAAAGGGATCATATTCAGGATAGCCACTGGAAAAACGAGTACGCGCCGGATAACCGGTGGTCCACCCGCAAACCTGATTAGCGGTCTGATCGCCTTCTTTGCCGCCTAACGGCAAGCCGGAACTGCGGGTATTTTGATTATTAATATCCTTAATCATTTCAGAAATAGTCTGCACCGTTAATTCGGCCTGAGCGTAGGCCAACGCACCGGCTGCCCAGGTCACGACGCTGTAGCAGGCCGCTAGTAATTTGTCGGCAATAGCCTGCAAATCGGCCACCGCAATACCGCTAACTGAATCGACCCGAATCGGGTTACCTTTGACCAGTGCCCTTAATACCGCGACTACATCTGGCAAATCTTCATTTGCGCATTCAAAAACCGACGCTTTTTGGCCGCTAGGCGAAGTGGAAGCGTTACCGGAAGGCGCTTTGCCTAGGTAAATAACCTCGCGCTTGCCGGTATCTTCCAGAAACATGGATTCTTCATTCCATAGATAACGCTCAAAAAAGCGTGGGGAAAAACCTTCCAGATCGACACCAACCACCAGCAACAAATCGCAGCGGTTTTTGACTTCCGCCAACGTGGTATTCATCCAGCCGGAATCCTGCAAGGCCAGAAAATTATTGCGTGCGCCGGTAAAACTCATATTATCGACCACCGCGCCGCTACGATCAGCCAAGGCCAGCAACGCCCGCATGCCGTTCACATCCGTAGCACAACCGCCAATCACCGGCTGATTAGTCTCTTTTAATAACGCTGCCGCCTTAGTCACGGCTACATCCAGACCGACTTCCTTGCCATCGACTCTTGGACGAATATCGGTAATGGCCTGCTCAAAAGCAGGCGTATTAACCGTACAGCCGTTTTTAACCACCTTAAGCCGTACACCATCAACCTGAATAGTCAGGTCATCGGTGCCGATACCGCAAAAAGGGCTAGGTACTTCAGTTATCTCAGCCATGGAGCTGTCCTTTTATGAGTCATCAATGTGGCGTTATTGTGACAGATGACCTCTATTCGTACAACCTTAGCATCTCCCCCGATCAAGCGCCTATATCAGAAGTTACACATTGACGACTGGCTAAAATACTGGGTTTAAATGCATTATGATTGTCATGAAAGTCCATTCGATATTCAAGTTTTTAATTTTTGAGGGGATGATGAAATCTAAATTTTATCATCCCTGTATCCCCTCAAAACCCAATATAAGCCTCTTTCCGAAAAAACCGGAAAAAGCTTCAGCGCTTCCGTGTTGTTCATGCCAAACCAAAAAACTCAAGCATATGTCGGCCGTTAGGTGTTTTTACTAATTGTACAAATTATTTGCTTCATATATTCTATGAGCGTTTCTATCCTTCCAATCGATTTTTTTAGGATAAATAAGGATATTTTGCATCATGTCTGAAATGGAACCGTTGCTTAGATTGCAATCCAAACCTATTTTAAATTAGCTGGCCTATGCAGGGCGATTTTTTCATAACCTTTTTAGGAGTTACCATGGAATCTATTAAAACGGGTTTGTCGTCTGTACGCCCACTCGCACCTATCAGCATTGATCATTACCACACAGGAAAAGAGAGTTCGACATGGAATTTGAATTGTTTAGGAAATACCATGGATTTTGAATCCAACATAAAACCCTTGTGGAAGAAATCTATGGTTAATTTATTTCGACATCAATGGTCATTTACCCAGAATGAAGCGTCCCGAGCAGTCATTATCGGATTTAGTCGCTTAAGTAATGAACTCGCCTACAAATTTAAGCAAAACCCGTCTCTGGGAGTCAACTTCATGGGTTTTTTTGATGATCGTTGGCAGAAACGCTTTTCAGAAAAAAGCCAACAACAACCGGAAAAACTACTAGGCAGCATTGCAACAGCTGCCGAATTTGTTAAAGCCCATAACGTTCAGCATATTTATATCGCTTTACCCATGTCCGCACAACCGAGGATTTTGGCATTACTCGATGATTTGCGCGATACCACCGCATCAATTTACTTTGTGCCGGATATATTTTTGTTTGATCTAATTCAGGCTAACATCAGCAACATAAATGGCATTCCCATCGTCGCTGTGTGCCAAAGCCCGTTTGTTGGTATCAACAGTAAAATTAAACGAATCAGCGATGTAGTGCTATCACTCTCGATTTTGCTATTGATCGCTCCATTGATGCTGTTAATTGCCATTGGTGTAAAACTCAGCTCACACGGTCCGATATTATTCAAACAGCGTCGTTATGGACTAGACGGCAAAGAAATTCTGGTTTATAAATTTCGTAGCATGACCGTACTGGAAGACGGAGAGCAAGTTAACCAAGCAACGCGAAATGATCCGAGAATTACCCGGTTTGGCAGTTTTCTGCGAAAAACATCTCTGGATGAGTTACCGCAGTTTATCAATGTGTTGCAGGGGTGTATGAGCATTGTTGGCCCGAGACCACATGCTGTCAGTCACAATGAAATGTACCGCAGCTTAATTAAAGGATATATGATTAGGCATAAAGTAAAGCCTGGAATCACCGGCTGGGCTCAGGTCAACGGTTTTCGTGGAGAAACAGATATTCTCGAAAAAATGCAGGCTCGGATTAATCACGATCTCGATTACCTGCGCAACTGGTCATTATTTCTCGACTTAGTGATCATATTTAAAACTATTGCCGTGGTAATTAAGGATAAAAATGCATACTAACAAAAGATTTCAGCGTTTAGGTAATCGCTATCTGTTGCTAGTGGTTTTACTGCTACTGTTGCCTATGCAGCAAAGCATTGCCACTAACAACATTGGCCCGGATGATGTCTTGCGTATCTCTGTGTACGGTCATGAGGATTTAAGAACTGAAACCCGCGTTTCATCCGATGGTCGAATTAACTTTCCATTAATCGGCGAGCTTGATGCGAGCGGGAAATCGAGCATGGAGTTGGAGGAAGCCATTGCAGTGCGTCTCATTAATGGCGGTTTTATCCATGAAGCTCAAGTCAGCGTCACTGTGCTGGAGCATGTCAGCCAACAGGTATCGGTGCTGGGCAATGTCAAAACACCGGGGCGCTATCCTCTGGATTCCGATAGCTCAATCGTCGATTTAATCGCCATGGCTGGAGGTATTGATGAATTGGGCGACAACAAAGCCGTGGTTACCCGAACAGTTAACGGTAAGCCGCAAAGACAGGAACTGAATTTGCGCGTTTACCTAGAAGACGCCGAAAGTATCGCGCCATTTAAGATGCACCAAGGCGATGTGGTATACATACCCAAAGCCCCGCTATTTTATATTTATGGCGAAGTTCAGCGCCCGGGTAGTTATCGTGTTGAACCGGGAATTACAGTACTAAAAGCCTTATCAATCGGCGGCGGCCTGACACTACGCGGCACTGAAAACGGTATAGTCATAAAACGTAAAGATGAAAACGGCACCTTACAAGAATCTGATGTGGAATTGAAAGATACCGTATTAAAAGATGATGTGATTTATGTTAGTGAGCGTTGGTTTTAACATGTTGCAAACCGGGATATGTTCTTGTACCACCCTAACCGGTTGTTCAGATTAAATCAATAAGACAAAGGAATAGCATGAACTTTCAACAATTTATTAACATTCTCTGGTCGCGCAAATCAGTCGCACTATCAGTATTAATGGTGACGGTGCTCACAACCTTGGTAGTGAGCTTATTGTCACCCAAACAATACCTAGCCACAACATCAATAGTAGTCGATCAGCGTAGCGTGGATCCGGTGACGGGACTGACCTTGCCGGTACAACTGATGCCAGGGTATATAGCAACACAGGTCGATGTAATTTCCAGTCATAATGTAGCGCGCAAAGTAGTGGAAAAGCTTAAGCTCAGCGAAGATCCACAAATACAGGAAGACTTTGCAAAAGCCAAGAGTACTGGCAACATTAATGACTGGATTGCGGATTTATTGCTGAAAAAAAACCTGGACATCAGACCATCACGCGAAAGCAACCAGATACAGATTGACGCTACCTCTATCGACCCGCAATCGGCCGCGAATATTGCCAACGCCTTTGCCGAAGCCTATATACAAACCAGCCTCGAATTGCAGTCCCAACCAGCCAAACTGACTGCAGACTGGTTCGACTTGCAAATGGCTACCTTGCGAGAACATCTCGAGCATGCGCAATCGGTGCTGTCTACTTATCAACAACAACACGGTATCGTCGCGACAGATGATCGTCTTGACCTGGAAAGTTCTCGCCTGTCTGAATTATCACGGCAGTTGCTGGAAAGTCAGGTTCAAACCAGCGAATTGCAATCCAGAAAAGATTTACTGATAACTACCATCAAACAGGGCGGTTCATCCGAAGCGTTACAGGAAGTATTAAATAACCCTTTAATTCAATCACTTAAGTCTGAGTTAGCGCGAACGGAAGCCAATTTTGCCGAATTGTCCAAACGAGTTGACATAAATCACCCGCAGTACAAGCAAGCGAAAGCCGAAGTGAATAGCCTGCGACAAAAAACCCAGTCTGAAATTAAAATGGTGTTAAGCAGCATCACCAGCGGACTCGCATCTTCCAGCCAACGCGACAGAATAGTGGCCAATGCTTTGGCCGAACAAAAAGCCAAGGTGTTGCAGCTAAAAAAACAGCATGATGAAATAGCGGTTTATAACCGTGAGGTGGAAAACGCTCAGCGGGCATACGATGCCGCCATGCAACGAGCGGTACAAACCCGTATGGAAAGCGAAATCAGCCAAACCAATATTGCTGTCCTTAATCCAGCCCTTCCACCACAAAAACACGCCAAGCCCAATGTGCAGTTGAACATGATTCTGTCTGTTTTTTTGGGTGGCATGTTAGGAGTGGGCGCGGCGTTGTTGAGTGAGATAATGGATCGTCGGGTGCGATCTGCTATTGATATTTCGGAGTTATTGGCCATTCCTGTTTTCGCCATTGTTTCCACATCGGCATCCAAGCCAACGCGAATGCCCCATCTGTTTAATCGTGGCAATACCCAATAGCCGATCCAACCATTGAAGGAGCGCATAAATGCACGCAGTAGACGCTATAATTAACAAAAAAATGGTCAACACTGAAAGTCCTATTTCTATGGGGGCTTTGTTTCTCGATGCGGGAAAAATTAGTGTTGGCGATGCCGAACGCATTATCGTTTTGCAAAAACAGAAAGGTATACGCTTTGGCGAAGCAGCGAAAGCATTAGGATTGATCACTGATGACGATATTCAAGAAGCCCTATCTCAGCAGTTTGACTTCCCATTTTTAGGAGCAAGTGAAGAGAATTTCAGCCGGGAACTGATCGCAGCATACCAGCCCTTTAGTGCACAAGTGGAAGCGCTACGAGCTTTACGCGGACAACTCATGCTACGCTGGTTTCTTGACGCCCATAAAACCTTAGCGCTGGTCAGTCCTCGTCAGGGTGAAGGGCGTAGTAACATAGCGGCCAATTTAGCGATTGTTTTTTCCCAGCTTGGTGAGCGCACCTTGCTAATTGATGCAGATCTACGACAGCCACAGCAACATGCGTTATTCAAGCTACACAACGTTTACGGCTTATCGGACGTGTTAGCCGGTCGCGCTGATCTTACTGGCGTCACACGCATTCCAGGTTTCCGGGATTTGTCGGTCTTGCCTGCGGGCACAGTACCGCCCAATCCGGTCGAATTAATTAGCCGTGGCTTAAAAACCTGTTTACATCAATTACGCTCACAGTTTGATGTAATTCTGATCGATACTCCATCGGCAGAACAGGGGATTGATGCGCAAATTATCGCCTCACATTGTGGCGGCGCCCTTTTAGTGGCGCGACAACATAAAACCAAATTGAATGATTTACAGCTGTTAAAAGAGGCATTGCAAGATACGGGCAGTCAATGCGTTGGCGCTGTTCTAACAGATTTTTAAATACTAACTAATGTTACACAGGAAAACCAAAGATCAATAACTTACAAAGCAAAAAATGACCATAAGTTATTGATAATTCGTAGTCGGTGCGTAACATCAGATACTAAAAACTAAAGATCAAACCTGATTGCTTAATTACATCAAATAAACTATATTAACAATCTATAGTAACGTTATGTTTTTTATAGATTGTTAACAAATCATCATCATCATTAATTATGAAATTAAGCAAAAATAATGCGATCAGAAATCGCTACTTATTACCCTGTTACATGATGCTGGTAAGTGGGATATTGCCTAATAAAAGTTATGCCGTAGCATCGCCAGACGATACCATCAGACCCTATGTTGCCTCCAACCTACTATACGACAGCAATTTTTTACGGCTATCCGATAATGTCGATCCGGTGTCAGTTACCGGTCAAAGCGATAAAAGTGATTTTATTAAGCAGGTTTCAGCCGGATTTGATATAGACTGGAGAATCAGCAGACAGCACCTCATTATCAAAGCTAATGTCAACCAGAACTGGTTCCAAAACTTCACCAGCCTGGATTACACTGGCTGGGACACTCTGGCCCAATGGAACTGGCAAGTAGGGAATAATTTAGATGGCGAAATCGGGTACTCCAACACGCAAATATTGGGTACTTTTGCCCAATTGGGCGGCCTAATAAACAACCTGCGAAATAACCAACGTTACTTTGCCAACGGTGGATACCTGTTTCACCCCAACGGCAAGGTTAAATTTGGTCTCTTTAGAGAAGATCGGCAGTTTGACGATGAAAATCGACAAATTAGCAATAATACTGAAGATAATGCCGAGCTCAACCTGCAGTACCTAAGCCCTACCGAAAGCACTTTGGGGTTGCGAATACTCGCAACCGACGGCAAGTATCCGCAGCGCCAATTAACTTCCGCCAGCACCCAGGATAACGCCTACACGCGAATGAACTATGCCGTGACTGCGGATTGGCATGCTAACAGTAAAACTCGTATTGATGGACTGGTCGGCTATACACACCAAAACTTTGCCAATTTCAGTAGCCTCGATTTTGCCGACATCATCGCTCATCTTAATCTAAACTGGCGAGTCAGTGACAAAACATTATTAGAGCTATCGGCAAGACGTGACATTTATCAAGCCGAGAACTTTTTTGCCAGCTTTGTGCTAACTCAAGGCATGTGGTTTAACCTCAGCTGGCAGGCCAGCCCAAAAATCGCCCTAAACTTGCCCATGTCCTACCAACAGCAACAGTATCTGGGCGGCTCTCTCAGCAACAACATTAGCACTGAGCAACAAACAGACAACGTCAGCAACATCGGCTTAAATGTGATGTATCACCCATTGGAAAGCATCAGTATTGGCCCTATACTGAACTACGAAAAACGCGATTCTAATAACCCGCTTGCCTCTTACGAAACCAAATCGGCCGGAATTAACTTAAAGGCGGCTTTTTAAGAGTCAACATAACGCATGTACGACTAAACATAGATTCTCGGGTTTTACTATCATTGATCATTGGCTTTAAAAAGACTGTCATCCACGACTCCATATCGTATTTATATAAGACATTCAGCTCAATATCAGGTTTCTTTGATAGGTAATTACACTAATTGTTTAAAAAAGACAAAGCTTCTATGCTAGACATATTTGTATTGTATCACTCAGTTTTTTTAGGTTTATGCCGCTATTATCTAAGTCTGCATTGCCTCAAAAACCTGTCACTAAACAGCTTCTAGAATGGACGGAGTTAAAACCAGAAATGATTGAAACCATGAAACGGCAGCTGGATTACTGGAAGTTGCAATTGGCGAATATACCCATACTGGACTTGCCTACCGATAGGCCCCGCTCGGCGCTACAGTCATTCCGAGCTGAAACGCAGCAATTCAGTTTGCCACCCGGCTTGACTGAGGGACTAAAAGACCTGAGTCGGCGCGAAGGCGCGACCTTATTCACAACACTGGCGACGGCTTTTCAAGTACTGCTGCACCGCTACAGCGGCCAGGACGACATTGTAATCGGTACGCCGTCTGCGGGGCGTACCGATTTAGAGCTTGAAGACTCGCTCGGCTTATTTGTCAACACCCTGCTGTTGCGCGCTGATCTTTCAGGCAACCCAAGTTTCCGTGATCTGCTGGCGCAGGTGCAAGAAATTGCACTTGGAGCTTACGCCAATCAGGATATACCGTTTAAAAAACTGGTCGAGGCACTCCATCCGCAATGCGAATGCAGTCACAATCCGCTGTTTCAAGTCATGTTCTCGCTTCGGAATGTTTCCGACGACAAATCGCAGTTAAATGCAATTACCCCAGAGTTTTTACAGGTCGGTACCGGAGCGACGCAACTCGACCTTACCTTAGAACTGTTGGAAACTCCGCATGGTCTAACAGGCGTGATGGAATACGCCACCGACTTGTTCGAGGCCGCGACCATAAGCCGCCTAATCGGGCATTTTCAGACCTTACTCCAAGGTATCGTCACTCAGCCGGAGACGTGCCTATCGGAATTACCCCTGCTGACTGAGTCTAATCGCCAGCAACTGTTGACGGAGTGGAATAGCACTACCGTAACATTTCCACATAATCGTTTTATTCATCATTTGTTCGAAGAACAAGTTGCCCGATCCCCTGAAGCTGTGGCAGTGGTCTATGAAGAACATCAACTGACTTACGGCGAACTTAACGCCCGCGCCAATCAACTGGCCCACCATCTGCGAGACATTGGGGTGAAACCGGAGGCGTTGGTAGGTATTTGCCTTGAACGATCCCTGGATATGGTGGTTGGATTGCTGGGTATCCTTAAGGCCGGAGGGGCCTATTTGCCACTTGATCCTGCTTATCCCAAGGAACGTTTGACGTTCATGCTCGAAGACAGTGCCCCGATGGCCTTGCTGACACAAGGCAAGTTTAAGATGCTGTTTGAAGATGTCAGCAAATTTTTATCGGTGATTGATCTGTCGGCCAAGATCCCTTCATGGGTAAGCAAGCCGGAGACTAACCCAGACCACAGCAGTGTTGGACTTATGCCTGAGAATCTGGCCAATGTACTCTACACCTCTGGTTCCACAGGTAAACCGAAAGGCGTTGGAGCTTTGCATCGCGGCCTGCAGAACCTGCTTCCTTGGTATATCAGTGAGTTTAATTTATCGTGCGATGATGCCGTTTTGGTAGTGACATCGCATAGTTACGACCTGACACAAAGAAATATTTTCGGCCCCCTACTCGTTGGCGCACGCTTGGTTTTGGCCGGTGAGCCCTTTGACCCGCAAGCAATTGTGACATTGGTTGCAAGGGAGCGCATCAGTTTGATCAATCTGACGCCTAGCGCGTTTTATGCACTGATCGCGGCCAGCACTAATGGAGAACTCGGCGGATTGCGGCATGTGATCTTTGGTGGAGAACCGATACAACCTTCCAGATTACTGGAGCTGCCAGAACCGCGGCCTGAGTTTGTCAACGGCTATGGGCCAACTGAGTGCACCGGCATGATTACTTATCACCGAATGTCTCCTGATCTTGAGCAAGATAGATATTGTAACCGCGCAGTGCCAATCGGAAGGCCAATTGCCAACACTCGCATTTACATATTGGACGCCCACCAGCAACTGGTGCCGATTGGCGTGGCCGGAGAAATCCATATAGGCGGAATGCCGGTCGGGCGTGGCTATATGAATCAACCGGAACTAACGGCGGAGCGCTTTGTGCGTGACCCGTTCATCCCGGAAGCTGATGCTCAGATGTACAAAACTGGCGACCTGGCGCGATGGTTAGCCGATGGCACCATTGAATTCTTAGGCCGCAATGACTTCCAAACCAAAGTTCGGGGCTTTCGCATCGAACTAGGTGAAATCGAGTCGACGTTGCGCCAGCATTCACAATTACGTGAAGTGGTTGTGGGTGTTTACGAGCTCGTTCCTGGAGATAAAAAGCTGGCAGCTTATATGGTGCCTAAAAGTGATTCAACGCCAATTCCTTCGGAGCTGCAAGACTTTCTTAAGTCAAAGTTACCTGAGTTCATGATACCTTCGGCCTTTGTATTTCTTGATGCCTTACCAACTACGCAAAATGGTAAGATCGACCGAAAGGCTCTGCCGATACCGGATATGAATAAACAGGATCTGGATGTCGCTTTTATTGCTCCACGCAATCAGGTGGAGACGCGACTGGCTGAGATATGGGGCAACCTATTAGCCATTGATCGTGTCGGAATTTATGATAATTTCTTCACGCTGGGTGGACATTCTTTGTTAGCGACAAAGATGGTTGTCGATGTTAATAAACAATTCGATACCAACTTACCTTTGGGTACAATTTATCAATTTCCAACGGTTGAAAAACTGGGAAGGATAATATCGTCAGGCAAATCGCAACCTTCATGGTATTCCCTCGTCCCAATTCAGACGCAAGGATCACGCCCCCCCCTATTTGCAATTCATACAATATCGCTCGTAGATTTACCCCATTATTTGGGTAAGGAGCAGCCGCTCTATTTTCTACGATATGGCATGGCCGCAGAGAACAGTAATCGTTCCGTCCAACTACCGCAACTGAAGGAGCTTGCCAGCCACTATATTGAAGAGATGCAACAGGTGCAGCCACGAGGCCCCTACTATTTTATGGGGTTTTCCTTTGGTGGTTTAATTGCCTATGAAATAGCCTGTCAATTAGTTGTAAATGGACATCAAGTGAACTTTGTGGGCTTGTTGGATACGTACCTGACCCGGGAAAAGCTATCACAGCCCTTCCATCGAAAGATCCATAAGTTACTTAGGCAAAACCCACGTCGGCTCTTGACAAGAGTCAATAATAAAATCACCGACCTGACAACAGCTAACAAATATGGCGCAGATTTCTGGCCTCATATTTATACATCAGCACCTGACGATGCTTGTCGCTATGATTTTCAACCGAAAAGTTATAACGGTCGGGTGACGCTATTTCAAGGATTCGAGTGGGATAGTGCGTTTTCTAGCTATGCCCTTCCAGAACAAGCATGGCAAACACTTCTGGGTGACAGGCTGGAAGTTCAACAGATTACCGGAGCGCATCTTGAGATATGCAAAGAGCCGCATGTCAAAGCCCTGGCTGAAAAATTAATAGCTTGCATGGATAAAGCAATTGAGGATAAATAATATCTTAATCAATCTTCCTTGTTGGTTTAAACCTCGACCTTTAGGTCGAAAGGAGCCCCCCCCAGCAACAAACGAAGCGATGTTGCTTTATCTGGGCGCGGATTGGGATTGGGATGGGGTGGAAATGTATACCCCTTCCCAATCGTTGGCTTCATCCCAACGGGATGTTTCCTTATTGCTTAAATAGGGAGAGCATTCAGAAACATAACACTAGCTTGTTGCTGTTTTTGTTCTCTGTATGCTTATACCAAACCCAATCGAGCAAGATTACTTGGACTTATTCGCTTTGATTGGTTATTTGTTATCATTGAACTAGCTTGCAAAGTTCAGATGGTCTGGCACTGAACATCTCGGGTATTTTAATAGGAATGAATGTTTCCTGACGCTTTCAAGTCAATTTCGTTAAGCAATTTTTCTGCTGTGGACGTAGAGTTACGGATCCCCTATTTCGACCTCTCCGCCATCAAAATAGAAGAACCATATGTTATTAATTACAGAAGCTTACAGATTATCTAACTCACTGGGGCCAGGCAAAAAGAATGCTTTTTTGTTGGGGTGCTGTTTGTGGACAAATCAGACTGAAATATTTGGCTCATCCTATTCGTATAGTTTGATAACAACTCTTGTTATTAGCTTAAAGATTTTACAAAAACTATCACTATTAAACCTGCCATGAAAACTATTTCTCCCGATATTAACAAACAAAGTGTAAGCGCCGTAAAATGGAGCGCGCTTGGAAGCATAGCCCAGTATGGCTTATCGTTGGGCGCACAAATCGTCTTAGCTAGAATTTTGGGACCCGAAAACTACGGATTATTTGCTATGGGCACTATAGTGCTCACTTTTAGCAATTTTTTTTCCAATTTTGGATTTGCCTGGGGATTAATTCAAATTCAAGACTTAGTCGAAGAGGATATTCGTTTCGTCTTCACTTGGCAGCTTATTACCGGCATTATGATTGCTATCGGACTGTATTTACTATCCCCCTTTGTTGCAGACTATTTTAATGAACCGCGAGTCGACCCTATTGTTCGCTGGCTAAGCTTAGCGTGTGTATTCAGCGCCATTACCGCACCAGCCAGTAATCTACTCAGACGTAACCTCGATTTCCGCTGGATTAATATCATTCAAATCATCAGTTATAGCATTGGCTATCTTGGCATTGGCATCCCGCTGGCTTATCAGGGCGCTGGCGTTTGGTCCCTTGTTGCAGCATGGCTTACGCAATCTTTTATCATGTTGGTAATAACCTTTATTCGACATCCACATTCAATAAAGCCTTTATTTTGGTATAGCGGAGCTAAATTCATGTCCGGAGTTGGTATCACCGTATTTTTAACAAATCTCTGTAACTGGCTGCTCAATAATATGGATCGTATTTTCTTAGGACGCTTTCTTGATTCTCATGCAGTAGGGCTTTACACCGTAGGCTATAACCTCTCTAATACACCCAACAATCTATTTATTGGCGCATTTCAACCTGCATTTTTTACTGCAGGCGCCCGTCTTCAATCGGAACCGGATCGTTTGCGTCGAGCTTACCTTCCGGTTATTGCGACAGTGTGGATACTTATTGCCCCGCTTTTTATTCTTTTTGCAATAATTGCCCAGGACTTAGTTGGTTTTTTATATGGCTCGGCATGGGAGTCCTCTGCGACGGTATTGACTATTTTGGCACTGTGCATGCCCGCCTACATCACGTGGAGCATGTCCACTCCCATTTTGTGGAATACAGGTCGAAAACACTTTGAAAGCTTATTGCAATTACCGATTCTGGCAATAGCGGGATATGCCTTCTATAACTTCGCTAACCAAGGCATTATGATAGTTGCGTTGATCACTGGCGGCCTCCTTTTCATCCGGGCTGCCGTTATCACTACCGCTGCCTGTCGTCGTTTAAATATTTCCGCTATGGATTTATTCAATTTTGCTGTTCGTGGTATTATCACAATGAGCCTTACAGCAGCCAGTACTTTTAGCGGCATTAAACTTGGTATTCTTGGAAATAGTTATATCGCTATTAAACTTGGCCCCATTGCGTATACTTTTGCTGGCATCAACATTAATTTTTCCGCAGTCACTCCCCATTTACTTCCACTTCTTGGAGGAGTTTTTTTTGGAAGCCTTATTTTATTAGCAACCGTATTTATTTTTCCGCGCTTGCTTGGAAATGAGGTGATCGAGATGTTGGGCCGGTTTAGTCCGCGACTATCTTTAGCATTAAGCAACAATACCAAATCCGGATCAAGAAAATTAGTGGCGGTGGAAAAATGACTGAATTTTTGTTAACTTCAATATTACTGTTAGCAGCCTTTTTTGCTGCCATTGCCGCAGCATTCTGTTTAATGAAGGGATTTATACAAGTGGTTTACAGCAAGGAAGGATTCTTGCCATACATATTTTATACATCAACCTTTGTTAATATGCTCACAATCATAAGCGAGGGGCGAAATATGTTTGTGTATACCGATCCTAGCGCCATCAGTCCGGGGCCTTCGTCCTATGTTATATGGATCGCCCGCATCAGTTCGGCTCTTATCCTTTTTGCAGCATGTCAACGTATAGCCAGTCGATTAATGCATTACGGGAGTAAACCCAATACTCCGACACTACTGATCATCGCATTCTTGTTTTTCTTCTTTACCAACGTGTTCACCGCTGCACTTTTCAGTGCTCATCCGTCGTTTGAACACTTTTATGTGTACTTAGTCTTAGTAGGTACCGCCTCTCTATTGTTCGCTCAAGGGGAAGAAGAAATATCTATTCATTCGGCCCGTAATATTTTTTTTATTTTCCTGGTAATCAGTGCAGGATTTATACCCTGGAACCCTGAGTTAATATTTAACAATAATTATCTTGAGGGGCTTATTCCAGGATTAACATACCGTTATGCCGGACTAGCTAATCACCCTAACTCTTTGGGTATAATTATCGTTTTATTTCTACTATGTCTGTGGAACAAACCTTTTTCCAGTCGTTGGCTCAACTTTTTAGGCTGGATAATCGGCTATTCGAGCTTGGTATTAGCCCAGTCAAAAACCAGTTGGATTTGTTTTATTATATCCGTGTTCTGTATGGGATATTTCAAATATGGTGATTTTGTAAAACAACGTTTTTTCGATTTTAAAAAACCTATCCTTCCGGCGATTTTTACCCTTATAGTTATGATAACGGCCAGTATTATTTCGGGATTGGTTATGTTTAGCGATATAGGAGGGGGAATTAATTCGTTTTTTTCTACACGCACGGGTGCTGATCTTATGACAATGACAGGGCGAACCATGATCTGGGAAGTTGCATTAAATGAATGGCGCCATAGTCCTATTTTTGGCTATGGATTAACTATCTGGGATACAGCATATCGAGCAAAAATTGGGATACCTTCGGCAGTTACTGCGCATAGTCAGTTTTATCAAACGCTTGCTAGCGCGGGGATTGTGGGTGTAGCAGGATTATTAATCTATGCAGCGACATTATTCTGGTTTACATTGAAAACCGCAAAATCAAGCCAGGGATTAACACTTGCTATCTTCTTGATGCTTTCATTTCGATCCATGAGTGAAGTTTCGTTATCCGTAACTGGTCGTTTTGATTCCGATGCGCTCACCCATATACTGCTCTTGATGATTATTGGTGCTCAATTCAAATCTGATCGTATCCAAAAAAACCTAACGACTTACCAATCACTTATTTTCTCCAGAGGTCACAACTAATGTTCTGCTCAGTTATTATTCCTCTGTATAACAAGGCATACTTTATTACAGCAGCTATTCAATCCATACTTAACCAAAGTCATCAGAATTTTGAAGTCATTGTGGTCGATGACGGATCAACTGATGATGGTGCTTCGGTAGTTCAAGCCATTCCTGATCACCGGATTAAACTCATTCAACAAGCCAACAGCGGTGTTTCATGTGCGAGAAATCAGGGTATTGAATTAGCAAAAGGCGATCTTGTGTGTTTTCTGGATGCAGATGACTGGTACTTACCCACGTACATTGAAACTATTGTTTCAATGGCATTACGATATCCGGAAATAGCATTTTTTGCTACTTCCTATAAATGTATGAGAATCCTTAATCAACCGCAGATGTCTTGGGATCCAGGCAATACCCATACTGTCGAGTTAATTGACAATTTTTTCTATCGCTGGCGATTTGGTTCACTATTCGTCACCAACTCAGTCGCCATTAGACGATTACACTTGACCCAGTTCAAGCCTTATTTCCCGGTAGGTGAGCAATGGGCGGAAGATCAGGATCTGTGGTTTAGGCTAGCCGAAAAAACGCCTCTTGCATATTGCCCGGCACCGCTTGTTGGTTATAGAATGGAAGTGGCTGGTAGCCTTTGTGCAATCAATGAGCCACGTTCATCAGTGATGTCTGCCTGTTATCTTCGCCTTGAGCAACGAGCACTTGATCGACAATTTCCAGACAAGCATCGGAATTCAGCGCTTAGATTAGTTACAGAGAGTAAAGTCACATCAGCACGCAATACATTAATGGAAGGGCGACGTTATCATGCGTTCATACAATTAATTAGTACATGGCGTAACGGATGGATCTCAAGAAGATGGTGGGTCAGTTTGATAATGTGCCTTACTGTCTCACCAGCCTTTGTAAGTCACTGGGAAAATTGGCGGCTTCAACGAACACGTGATTGGTAAAACTCTAACTTACCATTCTTGGACATTTCGATTAGAGTGTGCATCCAATCATGGGCCGAGGCAAATTGCGGCATTTCAAAATAAATAATCATTTATCCCAGAACATATAGAACGTAGAACGATTTTTTATGTTTTAAACACAACATATTAATTTTTTTCAACCAACTTACTTATAAAATATTATGATGTCAGTCTCTAGTAAGCCTTGTCTGACTATCCTTATTAAGGCTCTCAACGAAGAGAGTCATATTGCTGCTTGTCTCAATGCTGCCGTTTCTGAAGCTCAAGCTCTTGGAGGAGAGATAATACTGGTCGATTCACTGTCAACGGATAATACAGTGGCTATTGCACGCCAATATCCTATTCGAATAATACAGTTTGAACGAATTGAAGACAGAGGATGCGGTGCGGCTGTGCAACTTGGTTACCAATATGCACGAGGTGATTTTATTTACGTACTTGACGCAGACATGGAACTACAGCCGGGATTTATTGCGCGTGCGCTTGAATATTTGGAAAACAACCCAGCGGTTGCTGGCGTCGGCGGATTGATTATTGATACTCGTAAAATCACACCTGATGACAGACGTCGTGCGGAGCACTACTCTTCTCTTAATGATACGGTGCTTGTGGATCATCTCGGTGGTGGTGGACTATTCCGGCGTAACGCAATAGCCTCCGTTGACTATTTAGCCAACCGTTGGCTGAAAGCTTGCGAAGAGGGTGATTTGGGAATACGTTTGATGGCTACTGGATGGCATTTAGTACGACTGCCTGTGCCAGCTGTTAGACATACTGGTCATAACGAATCAGGGCTTGAAATGATTTTCCGCCTATGGCATAACGGGCGTATGCAGGCATATGGAGTATTCTTGCACAACGCGATAGGAAGACCTTGGTGGCGGGCAAGTATTAAGCACGCTTGGTTTGTTTTTGCAGCACCTACAGTTTACCTTACAGCCTTTTTCTTTTCATGGGTGCAAGCCAGTGTTGGCATTGAACCACATAAAGCATTGCTAACATCTGTCACGTTACTTTGGGGTCTGGTATTTCTAGTGCTGTGGAAGAAAAAACGTGACGCCGCAAATGCGCTACTTTCTATCCTTGCTTGGCATTTTTATACTACCGCTGCTGTACCTGGCTTTCTTAAGAAGATTACAGACCCCAATCAGCCTATTTCTGCATATGAAATTAAATAACTGATGTTACGCAGGAAAACCAAAAATTACTAACTTACAAAGCAAAAAATAACCATAAGTTATTAATAATTCGTAGTCGGTGCGTAACATCAGATAGTAATACATATGTAGTGCCAACGGGGGCTTTCTTACACTCCACAATTCTTTGTTTTGCAGCTATTTGTATATAAACGTCACAAAGATAGAGTTAAAGAGGCGGCTCCTTGTTTTTTACCCACAATGCATCTGGTTGCAGGGCCAGGCCAATACGTACTGAGATTCAAAGATGAATACAAACAAAGAAAAAATACGGGTTCTTCATATCATTAGCGGCGAGTTTTTTTCCGGTGCTGAACGTGTCCAGGATGTGCTGGCATTGCGGCTGCCTGATTACGACTACGATGTTGGATTTGCCTGTTTAAAGCGGGGCAAATTTTCAGCGTGTCGAAACTCCACCGTACCGCTATTCGAGACGCCTATGAAGTCGAAGTTCGACCTAGCGCCTGCGTGGGAAATTGCGCGCATCGTAAAACGCGACGGCTATGCCTTATTGCATACCCATAGCCCGCGCGCTGCTATGGTGGGACGGGTGGTGGCCTGGTTGACCGGCGTGCCTATGGTGCATCACATACACAGCCCTACGGCACGAGACACGGAAAAAGCTTGGGGTAATCGAATGAATTCGATCATGGAACGCTTGAGTCTGACCGGTGTTGCACAGCTGATAGCGGTCTCACAAAGTCTTACTAAATATCTAAGAAGCCAAGGCTGGCCACCGCAAAGGATTACCATGGTAGCCAATGGAGTGCCAATATTTGGATCCTTGCCTGCTCGACCCGCGCCCGGTCCGGAATGGGTGATTGGTTGTGTGGCATTGTTTCGACCACGCAAGGGAGTCGAGGTGTTGATAGAGGCATTAGCGAAATTGCGTCAAACGGGACGACTGGTGCGCCTGCGTGCAGTTGGTCCTTTTGAGACACCCGAATATGAGACTGCTATTAAGGCTCTGGCCGTGCGCTTGGGTGTAAATCTTGCAATCGACTGGATCGGCTTTACCCAGGACATAAACGCTGAGTTCACGAAAATGGATATATTTGTCCTACCCAGTCTTTTTGGAGAAGGCATGCCGATGGTGATACTGGAAGCCATGGCTTCCGGGGCTCCAGTGGTAGCGTCAGATGTGGAAGGTATTTCAGAAGTACTTGATCACGGACGCACCGGTTTGGTAGTGCCTGCTGGCGAGGTGGACAGCCTAATCGGTGCTCTGACTGATCTGATGGATGGCAAGTACGACTGGAGCAGTATGCGTGAGGATGCCTACAGAGTGCAAGTAGAGCATTTCTCGGATCGCAGCATGGCAGAGGGCGTAGCCCGTGTGTATGACGAGGTACTTGGCGTATGAATATTGCTAAATATCGTACGTGCACCTATTCCGTCACCTCTCTGTATATCAATCAAGAAGGATGTAAATCATGAAAAAGATATTAGCTGTTGCTTCTGGAGGTGGCCACTGGACCGAACTGATGCGACTGAGAGAAGTATTTAATGGGCACGATGTTGTATTTGTTGGGGTAAAGCCATTTTACCGCTCAGATGTTGATCCGCACCGATTCTATAGAGTGCTTGATGTGAGTCGCTTGTATAACAGAATATCAATTCCATTGTTGATCGGTAAACTATTGTTCATTTTGATCAAGGAAAGGCCTGCGATCGTGATAACAACCGGAGCTCTTCCAGGTATGCTTGCGCTGCTTCTAGGTAAGATGCTCGGCACACGAACAGTTTGGATTGATAGCATCGCTAATGTAGAAGAGATGTCCCTTTCTGGCAGAATGGCTAAAAAATTCGCAGACCTCTGGCTGACTCAATGGCCCCATCTGGCTGATGCCGATGGTCCGACCTATCTGGGGAGCATCCTGTGAAGGTGTTTGTGACAGTGGGATCAATGTTGCCTTTTGATCGCCTGGTGTGTGCAATGGATGCCTGGGCGAAGGAGCATCCCGAGGCACAGGTCCATGCCCAGATTGGCGAAACCAGTTTGCGCCCTTCAAATATGGAGTACTACGCGATGATTAGCCCACCCGACTATCGGGATCACATCGCCGCTTGCGATGTGGTAGTTTCTCATGCCGGGATAGGAACTATACTTGCCGCTATGGAGTATAACAAACCGTTGGTTATGGTGCCGCGTCAACCAGAACTTTACGAAGTGACCAATAACCATCAATTCGCCACAGCCAAATGGCTGGAGGATCGCCCAGGGATTCACATTATCTATTCAGATGACGAATTAGCAGAAGCAATATCTAAAAGCATTGGATCAGACGGCGGCTCAATTATTGAGACAGGATCACGAGACAAGCTGATCGACGCCCTACGCCAATTTATCTCCAGCTAAAGGGGTTTCAACTTAAAAGTGAAGAGTGTAAATAATTTCGTGTGACTGATTATAACTGTTAAATAGTGATTTTTTGAAATAGGTAACGCTTATCTAGGATACCCCCAATTCAAGGCGATCAGTAAAATTACGAGATTAATGTCTGCGGAAGCCTCATTCGTCTTTGCACTTTGTTTTTATACCCAGTAATGGGTATAAAAACAAAGTGCAAAGACAGACACGACACAATTACCGGGAAGCCCTTATTTTTACTGCACAAAAAATGCCCCATGAAAATACAGACCCCATCGCTTCTTATTTTGTAGCTGTTTTGAAGTTAAAAATAGTAGAGGTGACGGTAGCACCTGCACTATCTTTGACAATAATTTGGTAATAATAACTAGTGCGCCGAATCAGTCCAGTAAGATTCACTGAATGACTGGTACTTAGGCCGCTAAAAATGGCGGACAAGTTCAAATTAGCTGCACTAGTTCCATAATAAATACGACCACTTGAGGGAGCATTGGTAGTCCAATTAACAGTAGCACCACTAGACGTTATATTGTTCACATAATATGAGCTTATATTTATCGCCTGTTGTAACGTCTGAACATTAGCCGTGTTGCTTGAAACAGATAGATTGCCAGCACTATCGTAGGCTTTGATTGTGTAATTATAGGTTGTTCCTTTTACAATAGAAGTATCAGTAAAGCTGGGTACAGCACTCGTGCCAATTTCTGTATTGTCTCTATAAACTTTGTAACCGGCAACACTCACATTGTCAGTTGATGCGCTCCATGAGAGAGTGACGGTTGACGAGTTAGTGGGCGTTGCTGCAAGATTCTGAGGGACTGACGGAGGAGTGGTGTCAGAAATGGTTAATGGAGAAGTGGTTGATGAACCATACTCAAAAGCGCCGATGTCAACTTGTCCGTCTGTTGCCCTTGCTTTTAAATCAAAGTCTATCGTTGGCGCGCCCGTTGATGTTCCGGCGTTGATAGCGGGAGACGTTGCCTGAAGACGAAAATTAGCATTGGCGATACTGCCAAAAAGAGGGTTTCCCGTAACAGCGTTTGTCCCGCTTATTGAACCGCCATCAAACAAATTGTTACTGATCGCCACACCGGAAGACGCTGCTATGTTGAAAGATCCGGCCTTACTC